>JASLLZ010000011.1 GCA_030746775.1 Rhodospirillales bacterium
TCCTTGAAAAGATGCCTTTCCTAGGCCCAGGACCCTCTCATCGCAACCTGTCCAAAAAACCGGCGCCACTTCAGTCATTATAGATTAGGAAAAGGTTGTCAGTTTTAGGGGGTGGGTGGAGTTCTACTCAGCACTCTTTGTATTTCTTACGGACACATTCACGGGCAAGTGTCTGTGCGGCAGAGATGTCGGCAGGGGTCATCCGTTTAGCAACGATGTCTCTGTTTGTGACCGCATTCTTGTTAAAGCCTATGAAAACCCCACCCATCCTCCTCACAGTCACATTCTCCATGATGTTCTCATGCCCAGATGATGCGGCGATGTTGAACCACATATGGGCACGGACATAATCCTGTAGAACACCTTGTCCATCAGCGTACATCGCACCCAGATTGGACTGGGCACGGGCATACCCCTGTTCGGCACCAAGCCTGTACCACCTCACTGCAGTCTTATAATTCTTGGGAACACCGTGTCCGTCCTCGTACATCAGACCCAGATTGAACTGGGCAAGGACATTCCCTTGTTCGGCAGCAAGGGTGTGCAACTTCATTGCAGTCTCAAAGTTTTGAGGAACACCTCGTCCTTTTGCGTACATCACACCCAGATTGGTCTGGGCAGGGGCATTCCCCTGTTCTGCAAGAGGTTTCCACTCACGCAGAGCGGTTGCGTAGTCTCCTCTGTTGTACGCATCCACACCTTTTTGGAAATCAGCACTCCAACTCATCCCCGCACTTCCAAGAAGCACGGCAAGGGTCAGGCAGAGGATGGCGGTCAGGTTTCTCATAGGGAAAGTCTGACAGCAAATGCGGGGGATGTGGAGTCGGAGGGTGGAGGGTGAACGAGTCGGATGGCAATGTGCCCGCATGTGGGCATAGCCTTTCGCTTTCGCCGATTGGGCAATGTCAGCCGTTGACCGTAGTGCTCAAGTTACTTGCGGTCTTCTCGCAGCTTGCGCGCTTTCTCCACCCATTCGGCCACACTCACCTCCGCCGGCACGACCAACACGCCGTATTGCTGCTGAATCGCCGCACCATCCTTGCCGGTAACCCTCGTTATCTCGTGGCGGGCAGGGCAGGTCTCGATGGCGGCTGGCGGTTCATCACCGGCGGGTTTGGGCGCGGCAAGGCGCGGCATTCTGTGGATGCTGCTGGCGATGCTGGCGGCGGTGACCATGGACACCGTCAACAAGACGCTGGCGCAGAGCTTCCCGGTGCCGCAACTTGTGTGGGCGCGTTTTGTCTTCCACATGGTCCTGATGCTCCTCCTCCTCGGTCCCCGCCTGCCCCGGATGGTGGTCACCCGGCGCCCCGGCCTTCAGGTCATGCGATCGTTCTGTCTGATCTGTGCCGCGTCTCTCTTCGTTAACGGCCTACGCCTCCTGCCGCTGGCCGATGCCAACGCCATCATATTTTTCGCCCCTATCCTGGTCACGGCGCTGTCGGCGCCGTTGCTGGGCGAACACGTGGACCGGCGCCGCTGGATCGGGGTGGCAGTGGGATTTGTCGGCGCCCTCGTCATTATCCGCCCGGGCAGCGAGGTCATGCGCATCGCCGCCCTGTTGCCCCTCGGCGCGGCCTGTTTTTTCGCCCTCTACCAGATCGCCACCAAGCGCCTCAGCGGCATCGACCCACCAATGACGACACTTTTCTACACCGGCCTGGTGGGGGCGCTGTTGACCAGCCTCACGGTGCCGTTTTTCTGGGTCACGCCGGGAGCGACGGACTGGTTCTTCCTGGCCATGTTGGGGGTGCTGAGCGGCGTGGCGCATTTTTGCATCATCAAGGCCTTCGAAGCGGCGCCGGCGGCCACGGTGGCGCCGTTCATCTATTCCACCCTGATCTGGGCGACGTTGAGCGGCTACATATTCTTTGACGATCTGCCCGATTCGTGGACCGTGGTCGGGGCCGCCGTCATCGTGGGCAGCGGCCTCTACATCACCTTTCAAGAGCGCCTGCAACGGGGCGCCAAGCCCTGATCGGCAAGGCGCACAGCCGCCCCGTCAACAGTCGAGGGTATGGGCGAATTCCCATTGCGAGAGATGGTTATGATAGCTGTCCCACTCGCGCTTCTTGAGCTTGACATAGCTGTCGACGAACCCGTCGCCCAGGGCGCCGCGGAGGAAGCGGCTCTTTTCGGCCAGCCTCAGGGCATCGAGCAGGTTCTCGGGCAGTCTCTTGATTCCCCGCAGCTTGTGGCCGTCCGTGTACATGTTGATGTCGACGCGCTTGCCCGGATCGCGCTTGTTGGCCATGCCGTCGAGCCCGGCGGCAAGCATGCCGGCCTGCATCAGATAGGGGTTCGCGGCGCCGTCCATGAGCCTGAACTCGAAGCGCCCGGGATCGGGGATGCGCACCATCGTGCTGCGGTTGTTGCCGCCGTAGGCGATGGCGTTGGGCGACCAGGTCGCGCCCGACAGGGTGGTCGAGGCGTTGAGCCGCTTGTAGCTGTTGACGGCGGGGTTGAACAACGCGCACAGCGCCGGAGCCCAGTGCAGCACGCCGCCGAGGAAGCAATAGGCCAGCTTCGACAGGCCGAGCTCGCCCTTCGCGCTGAAAAAGAGGTTCTTGCGCCCGGACTTGTCCCAGACCGAGGCGTGGGCATGACAGCCGCTGCCGGTCAGGTCGGCGAACGGCTTGGGCATGAAGGTGGCGCGCAGGCCGTGTTTTTCGGCGATCGTCTTGACCATATACTTGAAGAACACGTGGCGGTCGGCGGTGACCAGGCAATCGTCATAGTCCCAGTTCATCTCGTATTGGCCGTTGGCGTCCTCGTGATCGTTCTGATAGGGGTTCCAGCCCATGGCGATCATGCTGTCGCAAATCTCACGAATGACGTCGTAACGCCGCATCAGCGCCGCTTGGTCGTAGCACGGCTTTTCCTGAATGTCGCGAGGGTCGGAAATTGCCTTGCCGTCGGGCTGAATGAGGAAATATTCGCACTCGACGCCGGTCTTCATCCGGTATCCCTTCTTCGCCGCATCGCCGATCTGACGTTTGAGCACATGACGGGGCGCGGCTTCGACCGGCCGGCCATCCATCCACGCGTCGCCGGCCAGCCAGCCCACTTCCGGCTGCCAGGGCAGTTGGATGAGGCTTTTCGGATCCGGAATGGCAAACATATCCGGGTCCGCCGGCGACATGTCCATCCAGGCGGCGAACCCGGCAAAGCCGGCGCCGTCTTTCTGCATGCCCCCGATGGCCCGCGCCGGGACCATCTTGGCGCGCAGCACCCCGAACAGGTCGACGAAGCTGATGAGGAAGTACTTGATCTTCCGTTCTTTGGCGATTTTCGCGAGATCGATAGCCATCTGATATGCCCTCCCAGACATGAAACGACGTTGGTTTTCCTTACGCCTCACCCCTCGAATTCATCATGATTTTCCCGGTATCCAGTCGGTGCCCGCCAGGGGGACGCAGGCCATGGCGGCCGCCTCGATGGTCAGGGCCGCCAAATCCTCCGGTTCCAGGTTGAGAACGTGACTCTTGCCGCAAGCCCGGGCGATGGTTTGAAGTTCCTGCACCATCACCGACAGATAGTTCTTGAGCCAGCGCGCCCCCTGCTCGGGCTTCAAGCGCGCTTCGAGTTCCGGCTCATGGGTGGTGATGCCCACGGGGCAGCGCCCGCTATCGCAATTTTGGCAGTATCCGGGTTCGGTCCCGAGCGCGTGATAGTCGTCGACGAAGACCGGCTTGTTGCAGCCCAGCGCCACCAGGGCCGCCGTGCCGATGGAGACCGCGTCGGCACCCAGCGCCAGCGCCTTGGCGACGTCGGCGCCGCTGCGGATGCCGCCCGAGACGACGAGTTGCACCTTGCGGTGCATGTCCAACTCCTGCAACGCCTCTACCGCCATGCGGGTCGCCGGCAGGGTCGGGATGCCGACGTGCTCGATGAAGACGTCCTGGGTCGCCGCCGTGCCGCCCTGCATGCCGTCGAGGACAATGGCGTCGGCGCCCGCCTTGACGGCAAGCGCCACGTCGTACTGGGGCCGGGCGGCACCGATTTTGACGAAGATCGGCTTCTCCCAATCGGTGACCTCCCTGAGTTCCCGGATCTTGATCGTCAGATCGTCGGGCCCTGTCCAGTCGGGATGGCGGCACGCGCTGCGCTGGTCGATGCCGACCGGCAGGTCGCGCATGGCGGCAACCCTTTCGGTGATCTTCAAGCCCAGCAGAACGCCGCCGCCGCCCGGTTTGGCGCCCTGGCCCACCACCACCTCTATGGCATCGGCGCGGCGCAGTTCATCGGGGCTCATTCCGTATCGCGACGGCAGGACTTGATAGACAAGCGTCTTCGAGCTTTGGCGTTCTTCCTCGGTCATGCCGCCGTCGCCGGTCGTTGAACTCGTGCCCATCTCGGTGCAGGCGCGCCCAATCGACTCCTTGGCGTTGGCCCCCAGCGCGCCGAAACTCATGCCGGCGATGGTGATGGGGATGCGCAACTCAATCGGTTTCTTGGCGAACCGGGTGCCCAGGGTCACGTTTGTTCCACAGGCCTCCCGGTAACCTTCGAGGGGGTAACGTGACATCGAAGCGCCGAGGAACACCAGATCATCGAACGTCGGCAGGTGCCGTTTGGTGCCGAAGCCGCGAATCTCGTAAACGCCCTGGTCGGCCGCTCTTTGGATCTCGGCCAGGATCCTGGGAGAGAAGGCCGCTGAGGGACGCAGGGTGCGGCGGTCAACACTCATGGCGCATACCTCGTTGCCATCAAACGGCGTCCGCGTTGTCGATGTGGAAGTTATAGAGCCTGCGCGCCGAACCGTAGCGCCGGAACTCCTTGGCATCGGCCTCGACGGCCGATTTCCTCAACAAACCGCCCAGGGTCTCGACATGGGCCGGCGTCATCTCCTTTTCCACGCAGTCGGCCCCCAGACTGGCGATCCCTCCGCGCACGTAGAGGATCGCCTCGTAGATCGAGTCTCCGAGGTCCCGACCGGCGTCGCCGCAGACGACGAGATGCCCCTTCTGGGCCATGAAGGCGCTCATATGACCGACCGAACCGTTGACGACGATGTCGACGCCCTTCATCGAGATGCCGCAGCGCGCGCTCGCGTCGCCCTCGATCACCACCAATCCACCACGACCCGAGGCCGCCGCCGACTGCGACGCGTTGCCCCGCACCCGGACCAATCCCGACATGATGTTTTCGGCCACGCCCCAGCCGCAGTGGCCCTCGACGATCACCGTGGCATCCATGTTCATGCCGGCGCAATAGTAACCGACATGGCCGTCGATGCGGACCTCGATGGGCGAGGAGAGCCCGGCCGCGATGGCGTGCGCCCCTCTTGGGTTGGCAATGCGCCACTCGCGCTCATTGGTGTCGGGCGGCAGGTCGTGCAGCCTCTGATTGAGGTCGCGGAGCGAAGTCTTGGCAAGATCGATGGTGGTCATGCGGCTTTCTTCACTGCCCAGGTATAGACGACGCCCGGCTTGGGTTCCCAGATGCTCGCCGTCTCCACCCCGGGAAGATGAGCCAGGCTGCGGTACTCGGACGCCATCGCCACCCAATGATCGGTTTCCGCCAGGACCGCCGGCTTACACGCGATTCCGTCGCGCAGAACGGCGAAACCATCCTCGGTTCCCATGGTGAAGGTGTAGAACCCGTCGAGGTCCCTAAGGCCGGCCTCCATGGCTTCGGCGAGGCTGGCGCCTTGTCCCAGGCGGTAGGCGAAGTAGCGGGCGGCGACCTCGGTGTCGTTGTCGGTTTCGAAGGTCATGCCCTGGCGCCGCAACCACTGACGCAGGCGATTGTAGTTGCTCAGCGACCCGTTGTGGACCAGGCACGTGTCGGCGGCCGCGGTGAAGGGATGGGAATGGATCGTCGTCACGGCGCTTTCGGTGGCCATCCGCGTATGGCCGACCGCGTGGGACCCTTCCATCTCGGCGACGCCGTACTTCTCGACCACGTCGGCCGTCAGGCCCTTCTCCTTGTAAACCTCCATGACCCGCCCATACCCCATGATACGGATTTCGGGATGGTGCTCGCCGGCCCAGGCACGCACCCTGTCCGCTTCGGCGTCTACCGTAAGGATCGCGTGGCACCCCTTGATAAGAACATCGACCTCGGCGTCGAGCGCCCTTCCCAGCTGCGTTCCGACCTCGCCCCAGGGAAAGGCGGCATCGGCGTTATAGAGGGTGAGCTTGCAACGGTCGTCGGCGATGGGATGGTGATAGACCGCGAAGCCGGTGCTGTCGGGCCCCCGTTCGCTCATCCCGACAAGCATGGGCGCGAAGTGCAAACCCAATTGCGGTTGCAGGGAGGGAGTCTTCAGAAACAGGCCGACGATCCCACACATGAGTGACGTTCCAACAACCGACGCGGATGGGCGTCGACCTCCCCGGAAATTGCTTTGTTCTCTCTATCCGTTATACGCCTCACCCTATTCAGGGTGAAGAAGAAATACCGCCCGGGCCAGGAGTCAAGCGCCGACGTCGGCGAACCGAACAAGCGGTCTGGCCGTCACCGTTCCCGTGGCGCCGAAGACCGTCTTTTCGCCCGGCGCCTGAGGCGCCGGGTTTTCTTGCCATCCACTTTCATCGTTTCCTTGTCGATCGCCACCCCATAGGTCTTGCGGGCCCGCTTCAGGCTGACCTTTTCGTTGCGCACGTCATCCAAGACCAGCGCCGGGTCGCGCTCCAAGGGGTCGCCCCAGCCGCCGGCGCCGGCCGACTGGATTCTCAACGAATCGCTCGGATAAAGCGTGAATGTGGACTTGCCCATGTTGCAGTCGGCCTGACCGGCGGACAATACGGTGGCCTTGAGCCGCGCGCCGGCATGGCCGCCGGAAACGCCGTAGGGGCTGAAATCCTGCCGGTCGACGCGAATCTGGACCAGGGCCTCTTCTTTGCCCACGTATTGCCATTCCCGAATCACCGCCATGCTGCCGCGGTGGGTGCCCGCTCCTTCAGAATCGGGTGCCAGGGCCACCTGGCCGTAAAGGATGTCCGGGTAGACGTTCTCGTTCGATTCGATGGGGATCTTCGAGTTGTTGGTGATCGGCGGCGAGCAGATCTCGTTTCCGTCGCCGCCGAGCCGTCCCCCCCATCCTCCGAAAACGGTTTCCATGAGGATGAACAAGTCGCCGTTCTCGTCGGGCGCGGCGATGTTGACCAGGGTGTCCTGGCCCGAACTGCAGGCCATCATCTTTTCCGGGCGGATGGTAACCTGACATCCGATCAGGACATCCGCCGCCCGCTGCGCCGTTCCGCCCCGGCTGGCCACCGGGCCGGGCAGGACGGGGTTGAACAACGTTCCCTCCGGCACCGTCACCTTGACCGGCCGCCAGGCGCCGCCGTTCCTTGGGATATCGGGATTGATCATGAGCCTCATCGCGGTCATGACGGCGGACCGAACCGATCCCAAGGGGTTGTTCATGCCGCCCTTGACCTGGGGCGCGGTGCCGGTGAAATCATAGTCGATTTGGTCTCCCGCGACGGTGATCTTCAAGCGGATGGGGACCGGCTTGCCCGGGTTGTTTCCGTCATCGTCGAGATAGTCGACAAAGTCGTAGGTGCCGTCCGGCAAGGCCTCGATCTCGGCCCGGGTCAGGCGCTCGGAATAATCCATAAGGCCGTCCAGATAGGGCTTCAGGGTGTCCCAGCCGTATTCGTCGACGAGTTCGCGAAAACGCTGCTCGCCGATGATGCAGGCGCCGCAATGGGCGCCGATGTCCGCCTTGACGATGTCGGGCGCCCGCGAGTTGCAGCTCAGAATCTCAAAGAAAGTCTCGTTGGGCTCGCCCCGTTCGTACAGTTTCAAGGGCGCGAACCTCAAACCCTCTTGAAAGATATCTGTCGAGTTATGGGGACAGCTGCCGGGCGTCATCCCGCCGACGTCGCGCTGATGACCGCCGGAAACCGACCACGCCGCGATCTCGTCACCAACGAATATGGGGCGGTACAGGTAAACGTCGGGCAGGTGCGACGCGCCCGAGTACGGATCGTTGGTGATTATGATGTCGCCGGGATAGGTGTTGTCGCGGTTTTCCTTCAGCCACTCGCTGATGAGGCCCGGATAGACCAGGGAGTGGAGGACCGTGCCGTCCCCCTCCATGATCATTTCCCCGTTGCCCATGCACAGGCCGCACTGGAAATCATGGGCGTCCCGGGTGATCGGCGACAGCGACGTGCGGACTACCACCCTGTTCATCTCGTCGGTTGCCGAACCGAGGAAATTATTGATCAGCTGCATGGTGAAGATGTCGAAATCCTTCTTACCGGCCATGGGTTGCCTCCCCCTCACCAATGGTAATGACGGCGTTTCCCCATTCCCCTTGTTTGATGGTGCTGCCCGGGGGAACGACGATCGTCGCGTCGTAACCGTCGACCAGCAGCGGGCCAGGGACGGGTCGGGAGCCGAGACCATCAAGGCGGCGGACCGGCGTCTCGATGAAGCCATGTTCCGGGCCCCAATAGGCACGCCGCATGCGGCCGGCCGCCAAGGGCGCGGGCCGGCGCTTGGTCGCGACCTTCGTTTGCGACGGTTTCGGCGAGGCAACGACGGCGGTCAACCGCAGGGCGGCCACGCGGATCGCATGGTCTTGGAACTTGTGCCCATAGGTCGTGAGGTGTTCGTCCTCGAAGGCCCGCGCCAGCGCCGCCAACCCCTTCTTGCCGATGCGGCGGTTCGGCACCGGGATTGTGAGCCGCGTGGTTTGACCGGCGTATTCCATGTCGGCCATTCTTTCGATACTGGGCTTGGCCGATGGCCGGCCGCCCCAGGCGGCAACCGTCGATTGCGCCTCTTCGGTCATTTCACCGAAGACGCGGTTCAAGGGATCGACGACGTCGTCATCCCAGGGATGCGCAAACGAGCGCGTGTAGTGACGTTCGATATTCGCCGTCAACAGCCCGAAGGCGCTGTAGACTCCGGGCTCGGGCGGTATGACGACGGTGCGGATGCCAAGGCCGGCGGCAACCCCGGTGGCGTGCACCGGGCCCGCGCCGCCGAAGGCGTAGAGCCCGAATTTGCGCGGGTCCCGTCCCCGTTCGGACGAGACCGCCCGGATCGCCCGCATCATGTTGGCGTTGGCCAGGAGATAGGCCCCATAGGCCGCCTCGTAAGGGTCCTTGCCCAGGGGATCGGCGATCATGTCGCGGATGGCGATGAACGCCTTTTCGGCGTCGAGGGGCATGTCGCCGCCGCATAGGTGCTCGGGGTTGATGTAGCCGAGAACGATATCGGCGTCGGTGAGGGTCGGCGAGGTGCCGCCCCGGTCGTAACAGACCGGCCCGGGATCGGCGCCGGCGCTCTCGGGGCCGACGTGCAGGGCGCCGCCGACATCGATGCGCAGCAGGCTTCCGCCGCCGGCCCCCATCTCCGCGATGTCGATGGAGGGAACCCGAACCACGTAGCCGTAGCCTTTCATCAACCCGCTTGTCTGGTTGATGCCGCCTCCTACCTCATATTCCGCCGAGCGGGAAAAGCGGCCGTCCTCGACCATGGACGCCTTGGCCGTCGTTCCGCCCATGTCGTAGGTGATCATGTTCGAGATACCCTGCCGGCGGGCCAGATAGGCGGCGCCGACGACACCGGCCGCCGGACCGCATTCCATGATCTCCACGGGTCTTTGGGCGGCGGTTTGGGGCATGATCATGCCGCCGTTGGATTGCATGATGTAAAGGGGGGCCTCGAACCCAGCGTCGCGTATCCGCGATTCCAGGCGCAGCAGGTAACGGGTCGCGAGCGGCATGACATAGGCGTTGAGAACGGTCTCCGACGTTCTTTCGTATTCCATGATCATCGGCATGACTTGATGAGACACGCTCATATGGATGTCGGGAGCCTGTTTGCGGATCATCTTGGCGATCCGTTCCTCATGGACGGTGTTGACCGGTGAATTGATAAGACAGACGGCAATCGCCTCCACCCCCTGGTCCAAGAGGCGGCGGACGGCGGCCTTTGTTCCTTTCTTGTCGAGGGGGCGGACGATCTCGCCCTTGCCGTTGATCCGCTCATCGACCTCCAGGCGCAGACGCCGGGACACCAGGGGCGGCGGCTTGCGCCAAGCCAGGTTGAACAGGTCCGGATTTCGGCCGCGCCCGATCTCCAGGACGTCTCGGAATCCCTTCGTGGTAATGAGCCCAACCTTGGCTCCGGCCAGTTCGATGACGGCGTTGGTCACGACCGTCGTGCCATGGATGACCTGTTCGATGCGGGACGGCCCGATGCCGTTCTCGTCGCACAAGAGCTTCGCGCCCTCGACGACGGCGCGGCTGTAGTCGTCCGGCGTCGACAGGATTTTTTTGGTTGCCAGTTCGCCGCCGGGGCCGAGCAGAATGATATCGGTAAACGTGCCGCCGATATCGACGCCGATGCGATAGCCGGCACGCCGGCGGCGCGGGCGGGGGGGCCGTCGAGATTTGGATTTGATCGAGGTCTTCATGGTTTTCCCGGCGATCATGTCGAAGCAAGGATATGCTCGGCGGCCTTCTCGGCCAGCATCATGGTGGGCAGGTTGGTGTTGCCCCTCGGCACCTCCGGCATGGACGAGGCGTCGACCACGCTCAAGCCCTCTATTCCCCTGACCCGGCATGTGCCGTCCAACACCGCCATCGGATCGCCGTCGGGCCCCATCCGGCAGCTGCATGAGACGTGCCAGACCCCGGTGGCATTGTCGCGCACCCAGTCCAGCAATTTCTCGTCGTCGGCCAGCAGGCCGCGCAGCGTGAGACCCTGGTTGATGACGCTTTCGATGAGGACCCGGCGCAGGCCCGGCAGCAAGTCCAAGGCCATCCCCATGACCCCG
Source organism: Rhodospirillales bacterium (assembly GCA_030746775.1). Taxonomy (GTDB): domain Bacteria; phylum Pseudomonadota; class Alphaproteobacteria; order Rhodospirillales; family JASLLZ01; genus JASLLZ01. The sequence goes on from JASLLZ010000011.1 coordinate 10,751, forward strand.
GTCTTGAACCAATTCCAGCGGTTGATCTGTCCCGCCTTGCGGATGCGCTCGCCATAACTGACGGGGAACGGATGTTCTGTGCATTCCGACAGGGCGGGGTTTTGGTACAAGCCGGCGACGAAACGGACCCCTTCGGCAAGCCGCTTGGTATCGCGCTCGTCCCCGCACAGGTTGAGTTCGACCTTGGGTTCGGCTTTCCAGTCGGCCGAGGCCAGACTCACCTGGCCGATGGAAAGCGCCTTGTAAAGGCATATGACCACGCCGCCCAGACGCCAACCCAAGGGATGCCAGGCGACCTGATTGGCGATCGACAGGTACATATCGAGTTCCGGCGTGTCCTCGACCTCGGAGTTGTAGCGCGCCCCGGCGTAAATCTGGCGGCGCTGTCCCGCCGGCATTCGAGTATCGGGCTGGATGTAAGACCCGACGGAAACCATGGCATGATCCTGAAGGTTCTGGCCGACACCGGGCAGGTCCACGGCGACGTCGATGCCGAGCCCCTTGAGGTGGTCGGCGGGACCGATCCCGGCGCGCATCAACAGGGCCGGCGAATGAAGGGCGCCGGCGGAAAGCACGACGGCGCCGGCGGCGGCCTTCTCGACAACCCCGGATGGCGGGACGATGCGGACGCCGACGCAGCGCCGGCCCCCCATGATCAGCCCCTGGACCCGGGTGTCGGAGCGAAGGGTCAGGTTGGGCCGGTTGCGGACCTCGTTGGTAAGGTAGGCCATCGCCGCCGAGAGGCGGCGGTCGCCGACGTTGGTCATGGCGACCGGAAAATAGGCTTTCACGAATTCGCCGTTCTGATCGTCCAGGTAGGGGAAACCCGCCGCCTCCAAGGCCTGGCCGACGGCCCGCGAGTACCCGGCCCAGCGGTCGCGAAACAGGTGGCTGATGCCCTGCGGTCCCTCCTTGCCGTGCAAAGGGCCATCGAAATCGTGGTCGGTCTCCAGCTTGCGGAAATAGGGCAGTACGCCGTTCCAATCCCAGCCGTCGAGCCCCATTGCCCCCCAGGCGTCGTAATCCATTGGCGCGCCCCGATAGCCGACCTGGCCGTTGATGGTCGAACCGCCGCCGATTACCCGCGCCTGTTCGTAACGCGCCGCAGGCGCGCGGCCGGGGTCGTTATGGGGCATCGGGCGCGGATGGACCCTGAGCTCATTCCACAGGTGCTTGGGGTTGAAGTAGGCATAGCCGGAGAAGCTGTCGAGAACATCGGCGGGTTCGGTGCCGGGCAGGTAGTCGGGGCCCGCCTCGACAAGGAGAACCCGATTGGCGCTGATGGCCGAGAGCCGGTTGGCGAGGACGCAGCCGGCACTGCCGCCACCGACGATCACATAGTCATATTGCATCTCGTGGTCCTTTCCCTGAACCTTGGTTCCCCTGCAGCGGTGCGCGGCCGCTCAATCGCCTTCGTTCCACGCCTCTTTCAGAAAGTTGATGAAGTTCAGCCCCATGATCTTGCGCACCCGGTCCTCGCCATAGCCGTGTTTCTCAAGGGCCTGGGTGATCAGCCCGTAATCGTCCGCCTTGCGGATCAGCATTCCCTGGTCCTCTTCGGGAATGTCGAGCACCAAGTCGCCCTGGCCGTTGATCATGCAAATCCAGCGGAAGAACTCGGCGCCGTGCCCTTGGGTCAAGTCGGTGCCGATGCCGATATGGTCGTCGCCGACGAGATCGATCAGATAGTCCAGCATGACGGTGACGTCGTCGATCGCCGAGTTGGCGTCGTCGGGCATGAAGATCGAGAACAGGTTGACGCCGACGTAACCGCCCTTGTCGACGATCGCGCGCAGGAGACCGTCATCCTTGTTGCGCACGTGGTCTTTGAGCGCCAGCGGATTGGCGTGGGTGAAGCAGACCGGCTTCTTGGAGTGCTGGATCGCGTCGGCCGAGGTCTTTGGGCCGACGTGGGAAAGATCGACCGCCACCCCGGCGGCATTCATTTCGTCGACGATCATGCGCCCGAAGTCGCTGAGGCCGCTATCCGTGCTCTCGTAGGCGCCGCTGCCGACCAGGTTCTGGTTGTTGTAGGTAATCTGGACGACGCCGACGCCCATCGCCTTGAACAGGCGCACGAAGTCGGGGCGGTCCTCGAACGGGCTTGCGTTCTGGAACCCCAAAATGACGCCAACCTTGCCGGCCTCCTTGGCCGCCCCGATGTCGTCGGTATGGCGCACGGGCATGATGAGATCGCCATACTGGGCGAACCAGCGGTGCCATTGGGCAATATTTTCCGCCGTTTGGCGAAAGTTCTCCCACACCGCGCAGGTCGCGTTGATGGCCGTAAGCCCGCCCCGTTGCAAGCTCTGAAAGACGTCGGGGCCCCAATTGGAGACGATCAGGGAATCAACGATGAGGGCATCTTCGTGGATCGTCTTCGCCATCTCCTCCTCCCTCGTGGGTTTTGTTTTGCCTACGCCCGCCGGCCGTCCCTTGTCAAGGCGGCGGGGCGGTGACTTCGAGGTCCGTGGTTGAATGATCGGAGCAATTTGGATATTAATAATATCCAATCTAAACGCTCAGGGAGCAAACATGGCGGGTCCGTACCGTTTGGCGGCCGATATCGGGGGGACCTTCACCGACATCGCCCTCGCCCTTGATGACGGCACCGTCGCCACCAACAAGATACCGTCGTCGCCCGAGGACTTCGGCGATGCGGTGGTGAAGGGAATTCTGGAACTCACGTCGCGTTTGGATGTTCCCTTGGAGGCGGCATCGGAGTTTCTTCACGGCTGCACGGTGGCGACGAATGCGATCTTGGAGAGAAAGGGGGCGAGGACCGCTCTGATAACGACGCGAGGATTCCGCGACGTCCTGGAACTCAGGCGCATTCGGGTGCCCAACCTTTACGATCCCTTGTACGTCAAGCCCGAGCCCTTGGTGCCCCGCGACTTGCGCTTTGAAATCGACGAACGGATGGGACCCGGGGGCGAGGTCTTGCGTCCCTTGAATAGCGACGACCTGGAGACCGTTATCGCCGCCCTACGCAACAGCGCGGTGGAGGCGGTGGCGGTGACGTTGCTTCATTCCTATGCCAATCCCGACCACGAGATCGCCATCGGCGCGGCCCTCCGGCAAGGCCTGCCCGGGGTGTTCGTGACCCTGTCCCACGAGATCCTGCCGGAAATCCGGGAGTACGAACGAACCTCGACGACGGTCATCAGTTCCTATCTGGGCCCCGTCGTCAGCGCCTACCTCCAGGGCCTTGTCGGACGCCTGAAGGAGCAGGGCCTGCAAAGGCGTCTCTTGGTAATGCAGTCGAGCGGCGGGGTGGCCAACGCCGAAGAGATAATCAAGAAGCCCGCCTTGATCGCCGAGTCGGGTCCCGCCGCCGGCGTCACGGCGGCCAGAATCGTGGGCCGGACGTCGGGCTATCGGGACATCATCAGCCTTGATATGGGGGGAACGTCGGCCAAGGCATCAATCATCGAGGACGGCCGCGTCGCCGTCACCGATCAGTACGAGGTCGGTTCCACCCTGTCGGCAAAAAACACCCTTCTCAGGGGCGGCGGCTATGCCCTGAAAATGCCGATCCTGGACATCTCGGAGATCGGGGCGGGGGGCGGAAGCATCGTCGCCCTGGACGAAGCGGGCGCAATCCGGATCGGCCCCGAAAGCGCCGGCGCCATCCCCGGACCGGCTTGCTACGGCCTCGGCGGCACCGACCCCACGGTCACCGACGCCAACCTGGCCTTGGGTTACCTGAATCCCCGACAACTGGCCGGTGGCGCCATGAGGATCGACCGCGAGTTGGCCCTGGCCGCCATCGAGCGCAACATCGCCAAGCCCCTGGGACTTTCGGTCCAGGAAACGGCCTATGGAATTCATCGCGTCACCAACTCCCACATGATCCGCGCCATCAAGTCGGTCTCGGTCCAGCGCGGCCGCGATCCAGGCAACTTCGTCCTCATGGCGTTCGGCGGCAGCGGCGGCATCCATGCCGTGGACATGGCCCGCTCGCTCAATATTCCCCGCGTCGTCATTCCCCCCGTGGCGGGGGTCTTCAGCGCCCTCGGCCTGTTGGCCGCCGAGGTCGAGACGACCCTGTCCGTGGCCTTCCTGAGCACCGCCGAAGAGGCTTCGCCGTCAAAGCTGGCATCCGAGTACGGACGTCTGGAGGACGAAATCGCCCGTGCCCTGGAACGCGAGTCCCAGGAGTTGCGGTTCGAACGCTACGCCGAGATCCGGTACGTCGACCAAGCCTTCGAGCTTCGCATCCCGGCGGTCGAGGGTGCCATCGGGGCCGCGTGGATCGCGGCCATGAAGACGGCGTTCGATGCCGAGCATGAGAGAAAATACGGCCATAGCTTCGGCGGCGGATCGGCCATCGAATTCGTCTCCATCGGCGTCATCGGCAGGCTGGCGCGAACCGATCGACCCTTCCGTTTTGGCGCCGCCACGAACCCCCGGGAAGAAAGCACGAGGTCCGCCTATTTCGGCCCCGATGTCGGCGAACGGACGACGCCCGTGGTCGGCCGCATGGGGCTGCGGGAAAGCCCCCGGGAAGGCCCCCTCATCGTCGAGGAAATGGAGGGCACGACGGTCGTCCCGCCCGGCGCCCGGGTCCACCTGGACGAGAACGCCAACATCGTCATTCCCGTGTCTTGAGGATTGGATATCCCGCGATGGAAAACCGAACCGACCCCTTCACCTTGGAAATCATCCGCAACGCCCTCGACACCTCCGCCGACAACATGGGGCTGAGCCTCCGCCAGAGCGCCTATTCCTCCATCGTCCGGGACGCCACGGATTTCTCGACGGCGGTCTGCGACGCCGAGGGGCGCACCATGGCCCAGGGATTGACCACCACCCTGCATTTGGGCAGTTTCTACGATGCCATGCGGTGCCTGATCGAACGCCAGGGCGAAGACGTTCACGGCGGCGATATCTTCATATTCAACGACCCCTACCTGTCGGCCGGGCAGCACCTGCCCGACATTTACATCGTCAAGCCGATTTTCTGGCAAGGACGTCTCGAGGCCTGGGCGACCAGCGTCGCCCATCACGCCGACGTCGGCGGCATCGTCCCCGGCAGCAACGCGCTCGGCGCTTACGAAATCTACCAGGAAGGACTGCGTCTCCCCATACTCAAGTTCTACAGCCGGGGCCGGCCCAACGCATCGGTCATGGACATCATTTCCGCCAATGTGCGGGTACCCGATCTGGTTATCGGCGATCTGCACGCCCAGATGGCGGCCTGTGCGACCGGCGAGGCCGGCGTGGTCGAGCTGTTCGAGCGCTACGGCCGGGACGAACTGCGCTCCTATTTCGCGGCCATTCACGATTATGCCGAGCGCCTGGCCCGGGTCGAACTTGAAAAAATCGGCGACTCCGAGTGCCATTACGAAGATTACATCGACGGTCTGGGGGAAGACCCCGAACCGGTCCTGCTCAAGGTCAAGGTTACGATCCAGGGCGCGCAAGCAACCGTCGACTGGACCGGCACCGCCAAGCAGGTCGACGGCGGCATCAACTCATCGCTGCCCTACACCAAGGCCGCCGCCTACGTGGCGCTCAGGTCCATCATGCGGGCCGACCTCCCCAACTCGCACGGGTTCACCCGGCCCATCCGCGTGATCGCGCCCGAGGGAAGCCTCGTCAATCCGGTCCATCCCGGCGCCTGCGGTTCGCGCGGGATTACCGGATACCGAATGATCGATTGCCTCTTCGGCGCCCTCGCCCAGGTCGTTCCCGAACGGGTTCCGGCGGACGGAAACGGCGGCGCCACCTTGGTCACCTTCGGCGGCTACCGCGACCGCCGGGCGTTCGTGTTCTGCGAGGCGCTGATGGCAAACTGGGGCGGCACCGCGACCCATGACGGCCAGGACGGGGTGCCCCACCTGGGCGGCAACATTTCCAACGTGCCCGTCGAAATGATCGAGGCCAGATACCCCCTGCGGATCGACCGCTACGGGCTGGTCGCCGATTCGGGCGGGGCGGGCAAATACCGCGGCGGACTGGCCCTCGCGCGCGACTACCGGGTGCTCATCGACGGCGTGGTCCTGACCTTGCGCTCGGACCGCCGCCGTTTCCCGCCCCAGGGCTTGTTCGGCGGTCAACCGGGCGCGCCGTCGCGCACCATCGTTAACCCGGATGGCGAAGCCCGCGAAATGCCGGTCATGGCGACCGACCCCATCGTGCTGAACGAGGGCGACGTTGTGAGGCACGTCATGGCGGGGGCCGGCGGCTACGGGGATCCGAGCGAAAGGGACCCCGGGCGCGTGATCAAGGACCTACGCGAGGGAAGAGTAAGCCGCCACCGGGCGCAAGAAAGCTACGGCTTCACGGGGCTCGAACCGGAATCCGGCGGGGCGTGATCGGTTGAGGCGGGGCAAGGCATGAAACCGGCGCAGAGGAAACGAGGACGGCTGGTCGCGCAAGCCTTCGAGATCATCCGCGATGGCATCCTCGATCTTTCGATCATGCCCGGCCAGCATTTGAACGAACGCTTTCTGATGGACACCTTCGCCATCAGCCGGACACCCGCGAGAGAGGCGCTCAACCGGCTGGCGGCCGGTGGATTGGTGGATATTCATCCCAACAGGGGAGCCTTCGTCCGCCCCCTCGACTCCGAGGAGATGACCCAACTTTTCGAAGCCCTGCGAGTCGCCGAAAGGCTGACATGCCACTTCTGCGATTTCGACGACGAGGCCCTGATCGGCGAAGTGACGAAAATGCAGGACGAACATCGCCGGGCGGTCGCCGAACTGCGTATCCTCGATATCAGCTTGTGGCACGCCGCCCACCGGGTGCGCCTTTCCGCAACCTGTCGCAACCGGTTGGTGTTTGAATTCTGCCACAAGGTGTTCGACCTCATGCGCCGCCCGGTTTCCCTGATCTATCGGTTCGAAGCAACGCAGCCGGGGTTCCCGGCGGCGCAATTGACGCTGCTCGAGCGCTTCCACGGCGATATCGTGAGCTGTCTTCAAAAGCGGGACCGGCGGGCGCTGTTGTCGGTCCTGGACCAACAGGCCGATACCTTCGAACAGAGAGCGGCAAACGCCCTCGTCCACGGTCGCCCCATCGGTTCCCTGGATTTCGGCGGCATCCGCGATCGCCGGAACCAGGCGGCGCCGGACGTCTCTCCATAAGAGGAACTGGGGATGCAATGCGCCATCCCGGGCGCGGCGTTACATTTCATTGGGCTCGGACCCGTACCGGCTTGTAACAATCCCGCCCTCCGATCCGACCCCGCCCGAAATCGAGCCAAGCATGCCCGCTCCACGCCGGTATTTCCTGTACGGTGTCAGGTTTTGCCTGCTTCGTTGTCTAGGGAAATTAGCGAAAACAGGCTGGAATATCAGTCCGTTAAACAACCCGCGGCGTTGCCGGAATCGATGAGGGGGGCCGGGCGCAAAGACTCCTCGCCAACACCCGTCTATCGATTTATGATCAGGCGGCGATAGAGGTGCCGGTCCTCTTGCCTGGGGGAATGTAGCGTGCCCGATAGAGGCGCAAACCGTATACACGGGATTGATCTGTTGTCCGACCTCAAGGGGAAGGAACTCGACAACCTGGAGAAATCCTGCCGCTGGAAACGCTACGCGGCGCACGAACAGATCATCGACCGGCAAAGCGAATTGCGTGACGTCTACTTCGTCGTCGAGGGCCGGGTCCGCGTCGTCAACTATTCCATGTCGGGTCGCGAGATCACCTTGGACGACGTGTCCGAGGGCGGCTACTTCGGCGAGCTTGCGGCACTCGACAGTCAACCCCGCTCGGCCAGCGTGATGGCCTTGACCGAGACGCTTGTCATCTCCCTGCCGCCCGACATATTCCTCGAGACCTTGGCCAAGCATCCGCCCTTGGCGCTCGACGTCATGGTGCGCTTGGCCCAAGTCGTGCGCACATCGACCGACCGCATCATGGACCTCAGCACCCTTGCCGCCAACAACAGGGTCCATGCCGATCTGTTGCGCGAGGCGCGCGCCAACATGGACGGGAAACACAAGGCCAGGATTTCACCCGTTCCCTTGCACAATGACATCGCCAGCCGCGTCAGCACCACCCGCGAGACGGTGTCGCGGGTCATGAGCGACCTTACGCGCCAGGGCATCGTGCAGCGGACCAAGAATGTCCTCGTCGTGCCCGACGTGGACCGCCTTCAAGAAATGGTTGAGGAAGTGCGGGGCGAATGATGGAGGGCCGAATTGCCGTCGCTTCGCGCCCGCAGCGCGGTCCGATAGCGTGACGGCGAATGCGCCGTCGCGGCGGCGGGCAAGGAATTCCGGCCTGTTAGAGAATTTTCCGTTCGCATGCGGTCACCAAGAATTCTCTAACTCCCCGTATTTAACCGCAAATACCTCGTCGCGGATTAATCCATCCGGTCGGGATTTGCTCTAACTCGGCTTGTTCCAATTGGACCACTCTATCTTGGCTTTGCGCCGCATGAATTCATCGGCCATCTTTCGAACCCTCGTCACCATCGTCAGTACGATACCCTTCATCGCCGGGTCCATCGTCGCCAGGCGCTCCAGGAATTCCTCCCGCGACATGCGAATCGCCGTGACATCGGTCAGGGCAACGGCCGACGCCATGCGGGGACGGTTGTCGAACAAGGCCAACTCGCCGAGCACGTCTCCCTTCTCCAATTCCGCCAATCGAAAGGGGTTGCCGCCATGGACACCCTTGCGGATCTCGACCCTGCCCGAATGGATCAAGTAAGCCGCATCACCCGGATCACCCTCGTCGAAGATGGTCGCGTTGACCGTGAAGTGCACGGTTTTGAATTCCGAAGAATTGTCATTCCTCCTATCGGCTCCCTTTTCGTAATCCTTGTCGTCATCCTTTTTGTCCGGCGGCTCGTGATGAGCATCCTTCTCTTTCGCCGCGATATCGGTGTTGTCGGACATGGCATCATTCCCCGCGTTCATCCGGGCCGGCCGGTCTCTCGTGTCGATTCCACATGCCGGCGAAAGGCCATTCAATAAATCACCTGAGACATTTGATCAAATTCTAAATTCAATTTAAGCAATATTATTTAAACAAATTTAAGTTGACCTTTCTGTGATCACCATCACGTCATAATATAATAGGCCACCCTATAATGTGGCATTGAGTGCGGGTGCTTTGCTGTTATTTCGGAGTGTGCCCGTTTGGCGAGCATCGGCTATCCCAATCTGAAGTTTAGAGGAGTATTTCCCATGGCGAAGAAAGTAATCGGTAGATTGCGCAGCCTGTGGAAGGATGAGGCTGGCGTAACGGCCATCGAATACGGATTAATCGCAGCCTTGATCGCCGTCATCATCATCACGGCTGTTTCCATTGTTGGCACCGATCTGCGCAACATGTTCAATACGATCGCGGCCAGCATCTAACAGGGCAAAATCCGGCTTGATAGGTGCCGCGAACTCTCTCCCAACCTTGGCCCCCGGTCGTTCCGGGGGCCATTCGCTTGGGCCCAACCCCTTTACGCCATCCCACCGCCCGGAAAGTCGGAAGGCCCTGCGAAGGGGGCCTGCCGTTCGTTATCATCCAAGTGATCGGGTTGGCGTTGATGGGTGTCTTCCCTGATCTTGCCACCTGGCTTCCCGCCGTCCAGTTTGCGTGGCCTGATTTCCGAATTTACAAACAGATTTGCGCCGCGATGTCGCGGCGCATGGCGTCGGGCAGGGGAACGGAGGCGCGGGCATCCATATCGAAGCACACGTTGACGCATTGCGCCGTGGCGATGCAGCGGTCCTGAAAGAACACGCCGTAGCCGGTGACCAGGGATTTGGTGCCCGCCTCCACGGCCCGCGCCCCGACCTCGACGGTGCCCGGATAAAAGATTTCTTGGTGGTAGTCGATGGCGAGACGGGCCAGCACGAAATCGACGGCGGGCATGGGAAAGCGATCCATCAGGTCCTTGAGGAACATGGTGCGGGCGGCCTCGATATAGGCGGCGATGGCCACGTTGTTGACGTGTCCCATCTCGTCTTGATCGGAATAGCGCATCGTGACCGGGGTCCAGCGGGGAAAGGTTTCGCGCGCCGTTAGGTCCATTTCGCCACTCTGTTCCGACATTTGCCTCGATTCCTCATGCAAATAATGACCTTGGCCCTTCAATCCGCCGCCGAGTGTGCCGGCTGGGCGCGCAGTTCCGCCGTGCCCGCGCCGTCCACGGCCATGAACGCAGGGTCGATGACGACGCCGTAAACATTGCGCGCCCGCTCCACGCTCAGCAGACCTTCCAGGACGTCCCAGCGAATTTTCTCGGGATCGCGACGAAACGGATCGCCCCATCCGCCGCCGCCCCGGGTGCGCAGCACGAAACGCGCCCCGGCCTCGACCTCGCGCTGGCACTTTCCGCCGACGTCCTCGGCGCTGCCGTCGGCGTGGACGACGCGGTAAACCCCCTTGCCGGGGGACTTGCCGCCGTCCAGGCCCCATGGTTCGAGAACGGCCCGGTCGGTCGCGAAGGTGAAGGCGGCGGCGCTGTTGAAGGTGTATTCGCGGGTCACGCCCATGCCGCCGCGAAAGCGGCCCGGGCCCTCGCTGTCGGGAACGATGCCATAGCGATCGACAAGCATCGGGAACGTCGCCTCGATGACCTCGCAGGGGCAGTTCTTGGAATTGGTGCGGTGGGTCTGGATGGCATCCTCGCCGTCCTGGCCGATGGATGCTCCGTAGCCGCCGCCATAGGTCTCGACGTTGGAGAAATAGTGGCCGGTGGCTGGATCGCGGCCGCCGAGTGAAAGGAAATTCTGGCCCCCGACGGCGGCGGCGCAGACGCGCTCGGGAATGCACTTGGAAAGGGCGCCCAGGATGGTATCCACGACCCTCGGCCCCAGCACGTTGCCGCCCATTCCGGTCGGCGCGGGAAAGGTCGCGTTGACCACCGTTCCCGGCGGCGTAATCAGTTCGATCGGGCGGTAGGTGCCTTCGTTCGGCGGGATCGTCGCATCGGTGATGCTTTTCACCACGTAGTGGACGCAACCCAGGATCAGCGCCTTCTGGCCGTTGACCGGACCGCGGACCTGGGTCGCCGTTCCGGTCCAGTCGAACACCAGGCGATCGCCCTTGGTGTGGATGGCGACCTTCAGTTTTATCGGATCGTCGGTGAAGCCGTCGCTTTCCAGGTAATCTTCGAATTCAAAGGTTCCTTGAGGGATGTCGCCAAGCTCGGCCCGCATGCGGCGCTCGCAATAGGCTTCCAGTTCGTCAATCGCGTCCTGTACCACATCCGCCCCGTGGCGTTCGCACAGATCGAGAAAGCGGCGCGCGCCGATCCGGTTGGCGCCGGCCTGGGCCTTGAGGTCGCCCCGCACCTCGTCCGGCGTGCGTGAATTGGCCTGGACGATGGTGAGGATGGTGGAATCGAACTCGCCGTCCCGCATGGCCATGACCGGGGGCAGGCGCAGCCCCTCGTGGAACACTTCGGTGGCGCGCGCCGAAAGACTGCCCGGCACGCTGCCGCCGACATCGATGTGGTGGGCCATGCTGGCGACAAAAGCCATCAGCCTGCCCCGATGGAACACCGGCGTGGTCAGGACCATGTCCGGCGTGTGGGTGTTGCCGATGTAGGGATCGTTATAGAGGATGGCGTCGCCCGGCCTCAGGCTGTCGGGCGGGATGGCGGCCAGGGCGCCCTTGATGGTCGAGACCATGGCGCCCAGATGGCCCGGAATGTGAAGGCCCTGGGCGATCAGCCGCCCGTCGGGCGTATAGAGGGCACACGAACAGTCCTTGCGGTCCTTGATATTGGTCGAATAGGCGGTGCGCACCAGGGCGATGCCCATTTCCTCGGTGACCGAGAAGAAGGCGTTCTTCATCACCTCCAGCATGGCCGGGTCGGCGCCGTTCATCGGTCGCTCCGACGTGACCGATCGGCACGCATCTCATCGGTGCCCGCGCCGTCCACGGCCATGGACGCCGGGTCGATGACGACACCGTAAACGTCCCGGGCCCGCTCCAGGCTGAGCAATCCTTCCACGACGTCCCAGCGGATCTTCTCGGGATCGCGTTGGAACGGGTCGCCCCATCCGCCGCCGCCCCGGGTGCGCAGCACGAAACGCGCCCCGGCTTCAACGTCGCGCTGGCATTTTCCACCCATATCCTCGGCGGTGCCGTCGGCGTGGACGACGCGGTAAACCCCCTTGCCGGGGGACATGCCGCCGTCCAGTCCCCACGGATCGAGGACCGCCCGGTCGGTTGCGAAGGTAAAGACGGCGGTGCTCTTGAATGTGTATTCGCGGGTCACGCCCAGGCCGCCGCGGAAGCTGCCCGGGCCCTCGCTGTCGGGAACGATGCCATAGCGGTCGACGAGCATGGGAAACGTCGCCTCGATGACCTCGCAGGGACAGTTCGCGGAATTGGTGCGGTGAGCCTGGATGGCGTCTTCGCCGTCCTGGCCGCTGGTCGCTCCGTAACCCCCGCCGTAGGTCTCCACGTTGGAGAAATAATCGCCGGTGGCCGGATCGCGGCCGCCGAGCGAGAGCAAGTTCTGGCCCCCGACAGAGGCCGCGCAGACACGGTCCGGAACGCACTTGTGGAGGGCGCCCAGGATGGTGTCGATAATCCGTGGCCCCAGCACGATGCCGCCCATCCCGGTCGGCGCGGGAAAGGTCGCGTTGACCACCGTTCCCGGCGGCGCGATCAGTTCGATCGGGCGAAAGGTGCCCTCGTTCGGCGGGATCGTCGGATCGGTGATGCTTTTCATTATGTAGTAGATGCAGCCCAGGACCAGCGCCTTCTGGCAATTGACCGAACCGCGGACCTGGGGCGCCGTTCCGGTCCAGTCGAACACCAGGCGATCGCCCTTGGTGTGGATGGCGACCTTCAGTTTTATCGGATCGTCGGTGAAGCCGTCGCCGTCCAAGTGGTCTTCGAATTCAAAAACCCCTTGTGGAATGTCCCTCATTTCGGCCCGCATGCGGCGCTCGCAATAGGCGTCCAGCTCCTCAATCGCGCTCTCTACCACGTCGGCCCCGTGGCGTTCGCACAGATCGAGAAAGCGTTGCACGCCGATCCGGTTGGCGCCGGCCTGGGCCTTGAGGTCGCCCTGTACCTCGTAGGGTGTGCGTGAATTGGCCTGGATAACGGTGAGGACGGTGGGATCGAACTCGCCGTCCCGCATGGCCACGATCGGGGGCAGCCGCAGCCCCTCGTGGAACACTTCGGTGGCGCGTGTCGAAAGGCTGCCCGGCACGCTGCCGCCGACATCGATGTGGTGGGCCATGCTGGCGACGAAAGCCATCAGCTTGCCCTGGTAAAATACCGGCGTGGTCAGGACCAGGTCCGGCGCGTGGGTGTTGCCGATGTAGGGGTCGTTGAAAAGGATGGCGTCGCCCGGCTTCAGGCTGTCGGGCGGGATGGCGGCCAGGGCGGCCTTGATCGTCCAGACCATGGCGCCCATCATCGAGGGTAAATGAAGCCCCTGGGCGATCAGCCGCCCGTCGGGCGTATAGAGGGCGCAGGAATAGTCCTTGCGGTCCTTGACGTTGGTCGAATAGGCGGTGCGCACCAGGGCGATGCCCATTTCCTCGGTGACGGAGAAGAAGGCATTCTTCATCACCTCCAGCATGACGGGATCGATATCCTTCATCGGTCATCTCTCTTCATGACGATATTGCCGATGTCGTCGATGCGGGCCGAGAAGCCGGGCTCGACGACGGTCGTCGCGCCGGCCTCCTGAACGATGGCCGGACCGCGGAAGCGGTCGCCGGCCAAGAGCTCCCGGCGCCGATAGACGTCCGTGGCCCGCCACGCATCATCGAAGAAAACGTCCCGCTTGATCCCCGCCAAAGGACCGTCCGCCGGGGTGCGCGCCGGCAAGGGACGCAATTCGGGCGTCGGAATGCGGCCGATGGCGGTGAGGCGGACATTGACCACCTCGACGGGATCGGTCTCGGAGGCGTAGCCGTAAGCTCGGCGATGCTCGGCGTGAAAGCGGTCTACGATAGCCGCCATCTCACCGTCGTCGCCCTCGATGTCGTAAACCGGGACGTGAAGGCGAAATGACTGGCGGACGTAGCGCAGTTCTGCCGACTTGACGAACGTGATGTCGCTCTGGTCATAGCGTTCGGCGCTCATTCGTCGCGCCGCCTCGCCGACGAGCCTCTCATAAGCCGCGCTCAATTCCACCGGGGTCAGCTCATCCATGGGCTTAAACACGGTGGCGACATAGTCGTAGCGGGTATCCGCCGTCAGCAACCCGAAGGCGGAGAAATTACCCGGTGCGGCGGGGATCACGATGGTGTCGATACCGATCTCGCGGGCCAGGGCGCCGGCGTGCAGGGGTCCGGCACCGCCAAAGGCCATCAGGGTGCAACCGCGCGGATCATGGCCGCGTTCCACCGTCACCTTGCGGATTCCCGCCGCCATGGCGGCGTTGACAACGCGGATCACGCCCTCGGCGGCGGCGAAGGTGTCCATGTTCAACGGGCCGGCCAGGACCTCCGCGATCGCGTTCTGGGCCGGCTCGCATCTCAGCGTCATGTCGCCGCCGAGAAAATCCGCCGTATCAAGACGCCCGAGGACCAAATTGGCGTCGCTGACCGTGGGAACGTCGCCGCCCCGGCCATAACAGACCGGCCCCGGATCGGCGCCCGAGCTTTGCGGTCCGACGCGCATTGCGCCGCCTTTGTCGATCCATGCCTGGCTGCCGCCGCCGGCGCCGATGGCGTGGATATCGAGCATGGGAACGGCGATGGGCAGGCCTTCGAACTCACTATCGGCGGAGCGTACCGGGGTACCGTCGAAAACAAGCGAGATATCGGCGCTCGTCCCCCCCATGTCGATGGTGACCACGTCCCCGGCATCAATTTTTCCGGCGACAAAGGCGGACGCCAGGACACCTCCGGCGGGGCCGGACAGGATCGTGTGGACGGGCCGGTCGGCGGCTTGTCCGGCCCGCATCAGGCCGCCGCCGGACTGCATGATATGGGGCGCGGCGCGGATGCCCTGCTCCTTGAGCTTGTCCACCAGGCGGGTCAAATAGCGCCCCATCAGAGGGGTCAGGTAGGAGTTAATGGTGGTGGTGCTGGATCGTTCGTATTCCTGGATCTCGGGCAGGATCCTTGACGAAAGGCCAACCGCGATCGCCGGATACTGCCGGGCGATGATCTCGCCGATGCGCTCCTCATGCACCGGGTTGCGATACGAATTCAACAAGCAGACCGCGATCGCGGTCACGCCGTGGCCGACAAGGGTGGCCAGCGCCTCGCCGAGGTGGGTTTCGTCCAAGGGCCGCAGGATTTCCCCCGACGCGGCGATGCGCTCCGCCACCTCGAGCCGCAGGTGGCGGGGCACCAGGGGCGGATGACGGCGCACCTTGAGGTCGAACAGATGGGGCCGGGTGTGGCGGCCGATCTGCAGGACGTCCCTGAATCCTTCGGTCGTGATCAGACCGGTTTTCGCGCCCGTGCGTTCGATCAGCGCGTTGGTGGCGACCGTGGTGCCGTGCACGAAGTGGCCGATGCCGGTAACGTCGATGCCGAGCCGCTGAGCGGCCTTTTCCATGACCTTCATGATCCCGACGCTCTGGTCACTCGGCGTCGACGATTCCTTGAGGTATTGGAGGTTTCCCTCGTCATCGAAAAGCACCAGGTCGGTAAACGTCCCTCCGACGTCGACGCCGACGTTCAGCTTCCGTATTTCGTTTTGTTTCTTCGTCATCATCCTTGATCCATCGCCGCCCACCGTCGATCGCCGCGCTGCCGGTGGGCTCAGCGGCCCTTGAAATCAGGGGTTCGTTTTTCGGCGAAGGCGCGCTGGCCTTCCTTGTAGTCCTGGCTGGCGTAGCAGTCGTCGACCAGTTGCCGGCACAGCTCGGCGTTACGGTCGCCCGGCGCCTTCGCCAGTTCGTTGATGGTCAGCTTTGCCGCCTTGACCGATAACGGCGCATTGGCCGCCACCGAACGCGCCAAATTCTCGACGAAGCTCTCAAGGTCCGGCGCCGGCACGACATGGTTGATCCAGCCCATGGCCAGGGCCTCCGCGGCACCGAACATGTTTCCGGTGGCCAGAATTTCCTTGGCCCGGTGGGCGCCGACACGCCGCACGAGGCGTTCGACATCGGGCGCCGAGTAGCCCAATCCCAGGCGCGCCGGCGTGATGGCGAAACGGGCCTCCTCGGAGGCGATCATGACGTCGCAGTCCATGGCAACCTCGGCGCCGCCGCCGACACAGAAGCCATGGATCATGGCGATGGTGAATTTGGGCAGGTTGGATAAGCGGTCGAAAGCCCGCCGCATGGCTTGGTCATAGGCCGCCCGGCCCTCGGGCGTCGAGCGCAGGGTCTTAAACTCCGAGATATCGGCGCCGGCGGAAAAGGCCTTGTCTCCCGCCCCGCTCAGGATTACGACCCGCACCGCCGGGTCGTCGGCAAGGGCCTCCAAGGCGTCGCCCAGACCCTGCCACATGGCGAGACCGATGGCGTTGCGCTTTTCGGGCCGGTTGAGGACGAGCCCGGCGATGCCGTCCCGCTTCTCGAGGATCAATCCATCATCGCGTTCGTTCATGGTGTTCCCGACTCCGATTTCGGTCATAGGACGCCTTCGCTCCGCAGGCGCGCGATCTCTTCGGCGCTGAATCCAAACTCGCCCAAGACGGCGTCCGTGTGCTGGCCCCGCTCGGGCGCCGGCGTTCCCTTGCGTGTGTGGCTGCGGCTCATGGTGAGCGGGCTGGCGACGACATCGAAGCTGCCCAGGGTGGCGTGGTCGACGGGATGGCGCATGGCGAGGCTCTGGACCTGTGCGTCGGCGAAGACCTCGGCCATGTCATTTACCGGGCCCGAGGGAACCTCGGCCGCGTTAAATATCTCCAGCCATTCGGCGGTCGTTTTGTTTCGGGTCACGGCCTCGATGGCGGCGTTGACGGCGTCGCGGTTCTCCAGGCGCTTGGCCGCGGTGGCGAATTCGGGGCGCTCCGCGGTGTCTTTGTCGCCCAGCGCTTGCCACAAGCGCCGCCACATGCGCTCGCTGTCGGCGGCGATGTTGAGGTGTCCGTCCTTGGTCGGGAACAGGCCCGTCGGCACGCCGGTCGGGTGATCGTTTCCAACCTGCCCAGGCACTTCACCCTCAACCAGGTAGCGTGCCGCCTGCAAATCCATCATGGCGATCTGGGATTCGATCAGGGAGGTCTTGACCCACTGGCCCTTGCCGCTCGCCTCGCGCTCGAGGAGCGCGATCAGGATGCCGATGGCGCCGAACAGGCCGGTGCTCAAATCGGCGATGGGAATGCCGGCTCGCACCGGACCCTGTCCGACCAGGCCGGTGACCGACATCAGCCCGCCCATGCCCTGGATGATCTGATCGAAGGCCGGGCGGCCGGCGTAGGGTCCTTGTTCTCCGTACCCCGACAGGCTGGCCAGGATGATGCGCGGGTTGACGGCACGGAGCGCCGCGTAGTCGATGCCCAGGCGGCGCTTTACGTCGGGGCGGAAGTTCTCGATGACGACATCGGCCCGGGCGACGAGACGGAGGAAGACCTCAAGGCCCCGTTCATGCTTCAGGTTCAAGGTGATGCCGCACTTGTTGCGGTGCGTGTTCTGAAAGTCCGGCCCGTGGCGGGCACCGCCCAGCCCGATCGAGGTGTCTTGGTGCTCGGGGGCTTCGATCTTGGTGACGTCGGCGCCCCAGTCGGCCAACTGGCGGACAGCCGTCGGCCCGGCCCGGACCCGCGTCAGGTCGAGGACGACAAACCGGGACAAGGGCCCGGCACCTGCGGCCGCGTCGTTGGTTGGCATGCGTTTCCCGCCATCCGGCTCGTTGCGAAGTTCGACACTGTTTACATTTTATAGCGCAGATTCAAGGATCAACACCCGGCCCGCTCGGCAATGGCCCGGCCACCGGTTTCGGTGTACCATGGCGCCGAGCCGAAAAACCGGGGAGAAAACCGGTGAGCGATGCGATGTTCCGACCCGATGTAGACACCTTGGTCGCCGCCATCGGCGACGGCCAGGTGTTGGCCGTGCCGAAGTCGGAAGCCGGCGTTTCCATGGCCGCGACCCGGGCCCTGATCGGGCGCCGTGTCCGGGATCTGCATTTGGTCTGCGTTCCGACCAGCGGGCTCCAGGCCGACATGTTGATCGGCGCCGGATGCATCGGCACCATCGAATGCGCCGGCGTCACCATGGACGAACACGGCCAAGCGCCGGCCTTCGTCCGCGCCGTCGGCGAGGGCTCCATCGGTCTCGTCGATTCGACCTGCCCGGCGCTCTACGCCGGCTTGCAGGCGATCGAGAAGGGGCTTCCGTTCATGCCTATCCGCGGCCTCATCGGCTCCGACATCGTGGACCGCCGGGACGACATGCCGATCATCGACAATCCCTTCGCCGCCGACGATCCGATCGTCGCGGTCAAGGCCATCCGGCCCGACGTGGCGCTTTTCCACGCGCCCTTGGCCGATCGCCAGGGCAACGTCTGGATCGGGCGCCAGCGTTTGCTCATGACCATGGCCCACGCGGCGCGCCAGACCCTGGTGACGGTCGAGGATATCCACGACCGTAACCTGTTGGACGACGAGAGGTACGGGCCGGCGACCGTTCCGGCGCTCTATGTCTCGGCCATAACCCTGGCCGCCAGGGGCGCCTGGCCGCTTGGCCTGCCCGGGCGCTATGGCGCCGACGGGGGGCATCTAGCGGAGTACTGCAGCGCGGCGGCGACAAGCGAGGGCTTCGCCGAATACCTGCGCCGCCATCTGGCCATCGAGCCCGCCGCCGCCGAGTAACCGGTAAATGGACTTCAGCCACGACGAGCACCTGATCGCCATCCTCGCGCGCATGTTAAAGGGCGTCGGCCATGTGGCGGTCGGGGTGGCCTCGCCCATACCGGGTTCGGCGTCCTTGTTGGCCCGCGAGCTTTCGCAAGGAACGATGCGCGTCTCGATCCTCGGCAGCGGCGCCGATCAGGCCTGGTCGGACAGCGGGGTCGAGATGTTCGATTGCGCCGCCCAGGGCCGCATCGACGCCTTCTTCTTCGGCGGCGGACAGATCGACGGCCAGGCCAACATCAACCTGGTCGGCATCGGCGACTATCCGCGCCACCGGGTGCGCTGGGCGGGGTCGTTCGGCTCGGCCTACCTCTACTTCCTGGTGCCCCGCGTCATCTTGTTCCGCCAAGAACACACGCGCCGCGTCCTGGTCCCCAATGTCGACTTCATCAGCGCGCCGGGCACCAGCGATGCCAACGTCCACCGCCCCGGCGGCCCGACCGCTTTGGTCACCGATCTGTGCCGTTTTTCCTTCGATGCCGGGCGCCGCCGCTTCCGCCTGGAAAGCGTCCATCCCGGCCACAGCGTCGAGGAAGTGCGCGACAACACCGGCTTCGACTTCGACATGGCCGAGCCCGTGACCGAAACCCCGGCGCCGACGCCAGACGCCCTGGAATTGATCCGAGGCCCGGTGGCGCGCACCATCGCCCATACCTATCCGGTGTTCGCCGGCCGGGTGTTCGGCATCGCGGAGGGGGCGGCGCCTTAATCCGCCGTGCCATCTTTCCCGCTGGTTTGCGGCTGTCGGATATGGGCTTATATTGGGAAAATGTCAGCGGTCCGGGCAGGCGACTTTCTCCATAATCCTCAAGTTCGGCGGCAAGCTTTGGAGGAATACCGCGCGGCGGGTTATTTCATCTTGGAGGACGTGTTCGATGAGGCGTCCGTTGCCCATATGCGCCAGACGTGGGAAGAAATTTCCGACCGACGCCGCGGGCAACGAAAGTCTCCCCATGCTTCTCTTTTGATGATCCACAACACCAACCCGGCCATAGTCGGGATTGTTCGGAACAGGACGTTGGTCGGCTGCGTCGAAGGATTTCTCGGCGGAAAGGTGAAACTGATACAGTCGCAGTTGATGCATGCCGGCCCGGGCAGCGGCGGATTCAGTCCGCGCCAAGACAACTACTACAACCGCGCCGATCCCAGAGATGGAATAATTGCCGCCTGGATTGCCGTCGACGATGTCGATCAATCGAATGGTGCCTTGTCGGTCATTGCCGGCTCGCACTTGAACGGCCTGGCGAAGACGCGCCGCGACTGGCTCTATTTACTCTCCCGCTCCCCCGATATCGCCAAATCTCTCCTCCGCCTGGCGTTGCCCAAGCGAGGCAAACAGGAGAATGACACCGGCGTAATTGAGCGATTCACCTACGCCGAAGTGCCCAAGGATTCGATGCCGATTGCCGCCGTCATGAAGGCAGGGTCGGTTCTGTTCATGCACGGCGATACCATCCATTTCTCAGGTCCCAACCATACCAACGACCGCCTCCGGCGCTCCTTGCTAACCAATTTCGTCCGTACCGGCACGGCATTCGCAAAGGGGCGTTTGTCCGCCCGCGTATCGTTCGATGTCTACGCGCAGTAGGTGCTTTATCGAGAACTCAAGGCCTTCGCCCGGCGCCGAATAATCGATGCCGCTTCTCCTTCGACGCCCGGCGCCGCCCGTGGTTCCGACCTTGTCCGCGGGGAAAGGGGCGAGGTCCTAACCCCCCGCCTTGCCCCCCACGCCGTGCCATTTCTTCAGGTGGGCGTGGTAGGCGGCGACCTCGCTGTCGATGCGCGCGGCGTCCCAGCCCAGCACCTCGGCCACCGTCTCGGCGGCCTTGCGGGCTTCGCCCCGGCCCATGGTCGCGGTCCAGCCGACGCCGGTGCGCTGAAACAACAGATCGACCAGGTTGGCCGGCTGTTCGTGCTCGGCCGAGTAGGTGAGATCGGCGAGCTTGACCGACGCATCGTCGGCCATCAGGGGCGGCGAGTTCTGGTTGTCGGGAAACAGTTTGGCGGCGTAGGAGATTTTTTGCGGCGGGCCGCTGGGCGCCACGTGCTTGGCGATCTCGGCGCAGGCCTCCTCGCCGGCCGAGCGATGGGTCATGATCGGCCCGGCGGTCAGGGCCCACATGTTGGGCATGCCGTCGTCGGTCAGGTCGTGCATAAGCCGCGCCCGGGCCCCCTTGGGCTGGGCCGGATCGTAGGTCAGGGGCCTCACCCCGGCCCAGGTGAACAAGACGTCGGAGCGCTTGAAGTTGGCGCCGGGCAGGAGGTGGTTGGCCTCGTCGAGCTGCCAGGCGATCTCTTCTTCGGTGGCGTAAAGGTCTTCGAAATCGCCCTCATAAAGGGTCTCGGTGGGGCCGATGTAATGCAGGCCGCGCCACGGTGCTATGAAGATTGGTTCGTTGACGCGATTGAGGGTGAAGATGCCGAACGAGCGGCATTCCGGCGGCAGGCGGACCATGACGTGGATGCCCTTTGTGCCGGTGATGCGCCGTCCCGCCTCGGGTTTGGCCAGGCGGTTGACCTTATCGATCCAGGTGCCGGCCATGTTGAGGATGGTCTTGGCCTGGACCACCGCCTCGCTGCTCTCCACCAGGCCGTCGCCGAGGGTGACGGTCCAGCTGTCGTCGGCATTGCGCGCCAGGCCCACCGCCGGCGTGTGGTTGCGCACCACGGCGCCCATGCGCTGGGCGTCGAGGACGGTGTCCATGACGACGCGCTCGGGCCATTCGAAGCGGTATTCGCGGAAGCGCACGATGCCCTTGATCCGGTCGAAATCGCGCAGCCACCCAAGCAGCGGCATGGCGCGCGCCTCATCAACATCGACCCGGCCGTAATCAAGCGGCGTGCCCCGGGGCTCCAAGGCTCTCAGCATGGCGAAGGCAAGGTCGAGCTGCCACGGCCTGTAGGGCAGTTCCGGGTGGATGGGGAAGAAAAAGGTGTTGCCCTCGATCCGTTCGGGGGTCTCGCGGGCGAACTGGCTGCGCGCTTCCATGCCCTGCTTGGCCATGCCGAGGGCCGTCACGATTTGGCCCGGGTGGCGGACGAAATCCCACATGCTTCGGCCCGGGGCCAGATAGCGCAGGCCGCAATGCAAAAGCCGGCTTGAGCGGCTGCTGGCGCCCGACGAAAAATCCCCCCGGTCGACAAGCAGCACCGAATAGCCGGCCGCCGCCAGGTGCTGGGCCGCGGCGCTGCCGTTGACGCCGGCGCCGATGACGGCGACGTCGAAGGCCTGGCCCGAGAGTTCGCTCAAGGGGATGCGCATGGATAATTTCCTCCCGTCGTTCAGACGATGTCGCTGACGACAATCCGCTTGTCTGTGATCATGTCCTTGTAGTCCTCGCGCACCTGGGGCAGGCGGGGCGAGCGGTTGTGGACCGCCAGGGCCTCGGCGTCGCGGTAGACTTCATAGACCATCATTTTTGCGCTGTCTTCGCGGGGGCTGAGAACGTGGAAGCACTCACATCCGTCTTCGTCTTCCAAGGTGCCCTTCGCGTGGGCGCCGATGACCCGCTTGAAGGCGTCCCGGGATTCCGGCTTGACGTCGTATTCGACAAAGATGGCGATGGCGCTCATCGATCGCTCCTATCGTGTTATGTGGACTGCTAGGGAATATACCGGCTGGCGGCGCGCTTGGACGTGGCGCGCAGCCGGTCGACCAGAATCTCGGCGATCGAGTGATAGAAACGGCCGGTGAAAGACGGATCCTTTTTCATTGCCTGTTTTATCGAAGAGTCAGAGATGCGCAGGGCGTCGACGGTGCCGACGGCGATAACGTTGGCGCTCACGGGCTGATGATCGAGGAACGACATTTCGCCGAAAATGGCGCTCCGGCCCAGGCGCGCGATCTCTACGTTGGTGTAGGAACCCTCTTCTCCGTCGGCCGAACGTTCGACCCGCACCTTGCCCTTGTCGACGACGTACTTGGCCCGCACCCGAAGGCGGCGTTCGATACGCACCTCGCCATTCCCGATCACGTAGATGGCTTTCTGGGTCTTGCCCTGAACGATGAGGTGCTGGCCGTTTTCGAAGGTCTGTTTTGTGGCGCTGGCGAAAAGTGCCGTGCGTTCCTTCGCTCTCAGCCTTCCAAACGGTGGATCGTCCGCCATGACAGTGGCTTTCTCCCTTTCCCAACGGTTCGCATCATGCACCATTTCATCGTTCCAGGCGAGCAAAACCATGGTTTGGCGCAGCGCCGAACGGCGAACTAGAAACCCAGGGCGCAGCCGTCCTTGCGTGGGTCCGAGGCGCCGGTCAGCACGCCCCGGTCCCAGTCGATCCAAATCGCCTGACTGCCGCCGATGGGTTTTGAAGGCGGTGCCGTCGCGTGGCCCAACCGGTGGAGTCCTTCGACGGCGGCGGGGGGAACGCCGCTTTCGACCTCCACCGGTCCATGCTGGGGCGCGAAGACGCGGGGCAGATCGATGGCTTCTTGCAGATCGAGACCGAAGTCGATGAAGTTGGTCAAAAAATGGGCGTGGCCCATGGCCTGGTAGTGGCCGCCCATGACGCCGAAGGGCATGACGGCGCGCCCGTTCTTGGTCAGCATAGCGGGGATGATGGTGTGCAAGGGCCGTTTGTTGGGCGCGATGCAGTTGGGATGGCCGGGCGTGAGGACGAAGCCGGTGCCCCGGTTTTGCAACAAGACGCCGCTTTCGGGGCCGCTCAGCCCGCTGCCGAACCCGTGGAACAACGAGTTGATGAAGCTGACCGCGTTGTGGTCCCGATCGACGACGCTGAGATAGATGGTATCGGCGTGGGCGGGAAAGAGCGACGGCGGCACCGTCGCCATGGCCGACTCAAGGCTGATGGCCGAGCGCAGCGCCGTGGCGTGCTCTTGCGACAACAAATGATCGACGGGCACCGCGACCTGGGCCGGGTCGGCGATCACGGAGTCGCGGTCCCCATAGGCCAGCCGCTTGGCCTCGATCTCCAGGTGCAGGCGTTCGGCCGACAACGGGTCCATCGCCGCCAGGTCGAAGCCGGCCAGGATGTTGAGCATCTCCAGCGCCGCGATCCCCTGGCCGTTGGGCGGACATTCATGGACCGTGTAGCCGTCGTAATCAGTGTGAATGGGCGCCACGTACTCACCCTTCGCGGCGCCGAAATCATCCATCGATTGCAGGCCGCCAAGGGCGTTCAGATGGGTGACGATGTCGCGGGCAACCGGACCCGAATAAAAACCGTCGCGGCCGTGTTCGGCAATACGCTCCAGGGTCGCCGCCAGGGCCGGCAGGCGGAGAACGCCGCCCACCCGGGGCGCCTGCCCGTCGGCCAAGTACTTCTCCGCCGTGCCCGGATCGTGGCTCAGATGGCCGACGTTGGCGGCCCAGTCGTGGGCGACGCGCGAAGAAACGGGAAATCCGTCGCGGGCAAAGGCGATGGCCGGGCGCAGAAGGGCGCCGAGGTCCATGGTGCCGTGGTCCTCGATCAGGCATGCCCAGGCATCGACGGCGCCCGGCACCGTCACCGCGTGGGGCGAGGTGACCTCGATCTCGGTGATACCCCTGTCGGCGTACCACTCGGGCGTTGCCAGGGCGGGCGCCCGGCCGGAACCGTTGTAGGCGATGACGCCGCCGCCGGCCGGAGCGTAGAGGACGAAGCAATCGCCGCCGATACCGGTCGACGCGGGCTCGACCACGCATTGCACGGCGCAGGCGGCGACCGCCGCGTCGATGGCGTTACCGCCGTCTTGAAGCACGTTTGTGGCGGTAAGGGTGGCCAGGGGATGAGAGGTTGCCGCCATGCCGTTCATCCCATGTACCGGTGACCGGCCGGGCAATTCGAAGTTTCTCAAAAGGTTTTCCTCCCTGGTATCAGGTGCCGACACGGAGCGGCGCCACCAGCCCGCGCAGGGTGGCGAGGATGCTGGGCGCCGTGATACGGCCGGTACGCGGGTTCTCCTCGGTCGGCACGTTCTCGATCTTCATCTCGAAACGCGCGCTGTCGGCATCGACGCGGATCAGATGGGTGTTGCGGGTCACGCCGGGATCGGCCCAGATCTCAAGGCGGGTGCGATCAGGCCCGATGCCGGCAAGGCTGAGGGCGGCGGCGACGTTGACGTTGGCGGGAAAGCCCCGGGCCCCGTCGCGGGCGCTGCCGGTGAAGACCCGGAGGGGCTCGGTAAGGCCGTCGAGCGAGATGCCCCTCTCGGCGAGGTAGGGAGCGCCGGCCAGGCCCGACGGGGGTTTGCGCGTCTCCATGGTCACCGAACGGATTTCACCTTCGGCCGCCGCGCGCACCGCATCCAGGCCCAGCAGCGCGCCGGTCGGGACAAAGATGCGCGCCCCCGTGTCTGTGGCCCTTACGATCAGGTCGGATCGGCCGAGCAACGCCCCGACACTTGCCGGCACCAAAATCCGCCCCGCTTCGACGGCTGGCTCGGCGATCTCGTCGAAATGGGCGGCCGGCGCGCATTCCACGATAACGTCGGCATGCTCGGCAAGGGTGCTCAAGGGAAGCACGGACACGCGGTTCTGGAACGCGGCCACCCGGCGTTCGGCCTTGTCGGCGTCGCGGGCCGAGACGGCGGCCAGTTTGAGACCCGGTATGCCTTGATCCAGGCGTTCCGCGAGCCAGGCGCCGATGGCACCCAGGCCGCCGATGGCGACGCGGTAGGGGTCCGGGGTCGGTGGCGTCATCGTCTCATCCTCGTCTCGCGGACATTCTCTTACAGTGATAGACGGGGTGGTGTATTACTAAGATATACGCTACGTTAAGGGCACAATCGAGTGCAAGGGTGGCGGCCTTGAACAACGACATGGGTAGAGCCAAGTGTCCGGCGCGCCACCCCATTTCAGCAATATAAAAAGGGGAGCAATGACATGCAGAACAAAGTTTTGCATACCTTGATCGCGACCGCCGCGGCGGCCTTTCTGTTGGCGCCCGTCGGGGCGGCGGCGGCAATTCCCTGCGGCACCGCCAAGCTGATCGTGCCGTGGGGGCCGGGTGGCGGCACCGACGTAATTTTCCGCATCGTCGCCGATGCGGTCAACAAGGCCGGCGCCAAGCCGCAGATCCAGGTCGTCAATATCTCGGGCCAGGGCGGCAACAAGGGCGCCAAGGAAGCGGTCAAGGCAAAGCCCGACGGCTGCACGCTCTTTGCCATTCATCAGAGCGCCATCACCAGCTACTTCACCGGCCGTGTCGATTTCACCTGGGACGCCTTCGAGCCGGTGGCGTTGCTGACGCGCACGCCGACCATCTTCGGCGCCAGCCCGGCCACGCCCTACAACAATCTCACGGAATTGGTGGCCCATGCCAAAAAGAACCCGGGCAAGGTCCTTGCCGGCGGCACCCTGGGCTCGACCAGCCACTTCATCATGCTTTTGCTCGAGGACGCGACGGGGATCAAGCTCAAGCACATTTCCTATGACGGCACGGCCCAGCGCATGACGGCCCTGTTGGCGAAGAACATCGAGATCGGCGAGATCAATCTGGCCGCCGCCAAGAAGTACATTCAGACCAACGAGCTCAAGGGTCTTGGCATAACCACCGAGGTGCGCAACCCCGAGGCACCCAAGGTTATGACGGCCAAGGAGCAGGGCATCGACCTGGTCTATGGCACCGACCGCGGCATCGTCCTGCCCAAGGGCGCCTCCGCCGACGTGGTGAACCACTATGCCAAGTTGCTCGAAGGGGCGATGAACAACCCGGCGGTGAAGGACTCGCTGACCAAGAAGGGTACGTCGTCGTTCTTCGTGCCGGCCGGCAAGTACCGGGCCCATTTTGAAAAGACCTACGCGCATTGGGAGAAGATCGCCAAGATGGTTGGCGTCTACAAGCGCAAGGACTGATTGAACGTCGGCAAGGCGGCCTTCACCGGGGTGCCGAATGAAGGCCGCCTTCGCTCGCCGACTCCACTAACGGGGAAGCCAGGATCATGGGACGGATCAACCGGGATGTCGTGGTCGCCGTCTTCCTGCTTGTCTTCTGCGCCGTATTCTACTGGGCGTCATTGCAGATCGAGGACATGGGCTACGAGACCATCGGCTCCGAGATCTGGCCGCAACTGATCCTCCTGATCCTATTCGTCCTCAGCGGGAGTTATCTGTTCCAGTCGCTCAGGGACACCGATCACGAGGCGGGTCCGGGGGGCGGCTTCAGGGGCTGGCTCGGACGCTACCGCAACGCGCTCTCGTGCTACGGTTTGTTTTTGGTCTTCCTGCTTACCCTGCCCTGGCTCGGCATGCTCATCGGCGGCACCGTGTTCGTCTTCGCGGTGCTCACCTTGTTGGGCGAGCGCACGCTTCGCCATCATCTGATTCATGGCGTCGTCGCCGTCGGCAGCATCAGCTTCATGTGGGCCGTCTTTACCTTCGGCTTGCGTGTCATCCTGCCGCAGGGGGAGATCCTGAGGATATGGTGAACGCGGTGGACGGGAATAGGGTGCATCCATGATTCTGGAGAACCTGTTGGCGGCGATCAACGCCGTCCTCGAACTGCAGACCGTCTTCTTCATGATCGTCGGTGTGACGGCCGGCCTGATTGCCGGCGCCATCCCCGGCTTCACCATTACCATGGCGGTGGTCCTGACCCTGCCCTTTACCTTCGGCATGCCGCCCGTTCAGGGGCTGTCGACCATGCTGGCGGTGTTCGTCGGCGGTCTGTCGGGGGGCCTCATGTCGGGGATGCTGACGGGTATCCCGGGAACACCGTCCTCGGTCGCCACCACCTTCGACGGCTTTCCCATGGCGCGCAAGGGGCAGCCTGGCCTGGCGCTCGGCATCGGCGTTTGGTCGTCCTTTTTCGGCGGTATCATCAGCGCCGTCCTGCTGGTCACCCTGGCGCCTCAACTGGCGCGGCTTGGTCTCGAGTTCGGGCCCTGGGACTATTTCGCCCTGGTCATGTTCGCGCTGACCATTACCGCCAGCCTGGCCGGCGACGACATGGTCAAGGGGCTGATTGCCGGCGCGCTGGGCTTGCTGGCGGCGACCATCGGCGAGGATGACATCAACGGCGTCGCGCGCTTCGATTTCGGCATCGACGCGCTTCGCCAGGGCTTTTCGTTCCTGCCCGTGCTCATCGGCCTTTTCGCCTTCAGCCAATTGCTGCACGACGTCGAGGACCCGGTGCGCGCCCGCAACGCCCTCATGCCGGGCCGCACGAAGGCGGTCAAGGTGGAGCACCTCAAGGCCATCGGCGAGGTGTTCAAGCGCTGGGTCAATCTGGTGCGTTCGTCCCTGATCGGGCTGTTCGTCGGCATCCTGCCCGGCGCCGGCGGTTCGATTTCCAATATCTTGGCCTACGACCAGGCCAAGAAGGCGTCGAAGACGCCAGAGGAATTCGGCACCGGGGTGGCCGACGGGATCGTGCCGTCGGAGGCCGCCAACAACGCCACGGCGGGCGGCGCGCTGATCATGATGATGGCGCTCGGCATTCCGGGCGACATCGTCACCGCGATCATGTTGGGGGCGCTCCTGATCCACGACGTCATCCCCAGCCCCACCTTCATCAGCGAAGAACCGGTCCTCGCCTACGGCATCTTTTTCGCCTTCTTCCTGGCTCATTTCATGATGGTCGGGATGCAGGCTTTTTGCCTGCGTATCTTCGTCCTGGTGACCCGGGTGCCCATGTACACCCTGACCGCGGTCATCTTGTCCTATTGCGCCATCGGCGTGTTCGCGCTCAATAACGTGGTGTTCGACATCTGGACGCTGTTCTGGTTCGGCGTCATCGGCTACACCATGCGCGTTCTGGGCTTTCCCTTGGCGCCGATGATCCTGGGCGTGGTGCTGGGCCACATCGCCGAGGTCAACCTGTCAAGGGCTCTTGCCATCAGCGACGACGTGACGCTTTTCCTGACACGGCCGTGGTCGTTGTTTTTCATCATCGTCGGCGTCTTCTCGGCGATCTTCCCCTGGTACCAGAAGTTCCACGGCCAACGCCGCTGGACCCTGGTCTTCATGCCCCTTCTCTGCATCGCCGTTTCCGGGCCCATGTTCCTCATGCAGGGCTGGCTGCGGCCGGCGATCGGCGCTGCCCTCCTGGTCTTCGGCGTCGTCATGATGTGGCGCCGCGCCCGTGCCGGGTGGCCGATCGAAACGCCGTCCGGCTAATCCCAAAGAGCGGTTTAACGACTGGAAGGAAGGGAGTTCCAATGACCATCAAGCGCGCCCTACCCAACACCCCCGGCCGGATGCGCCGGGTCGAGCACGGCGAGATCGTCTACTGCGTGATGACCGCCGACGACAAGAGCGACACCGTGAAGGGCCAGACCGAACAGGCGCTGGCGCAGATCGATGAACACCTGGCGGCGGCGGGCACCGACAAGTCGCGTATCCTGACCACCACCGTCTACATTTCCGACATGGCCAGGAAGGAAGAGATGGATGAGGCCTGGCTGGCCTGGGTCGATCCCGATAATCCGCCGGCCCGCGCCTGTCTGGGTGTCACCCTGCACGGTACCACGCAGGTCGAATTCGTCCTCAGCGCCGCCAGGTAAAGGCGCCGATCCTAGAGCAAATCCCGAGCGGATGGAATCATCTGCGACGACGTATTTGCGGTTATGACAAGGAGTTAGAGAATTTTCGGTGAACGCATGTGAACGGAAAATGCTCTAGGTATCAGGCTTTGTCCTTGTCGGTGGCGGGTTTTTCTTCCGGTTCAGCCATCGGCTGTTCGGCGGCGGGGGATTTTTCCTCCGACTCCGCGATCGGCTGTTCGGCGGCGGGGGATTGTTCCGTATCTTCCGGCAGGGGAATTTCGTCGGTCTCCTCTGGTTCCCCGGTCGCTTTTACCTCCTCCTCGGCCGGCGTAACGTCCGTTTCGGCTGCTTCCCCGGTCGCTTCTACCTCCTCGGCCGGCGTATCGTCCGTTTCGTCGGCTTCCGGCTGATCCGCCGCGGCCTCGTCCGGGACGGGCGGCGTGGCTTCCTCGTCGGGCCCGACTTCGGGTTCGCCGGCCACGGCGTCCTCCGCCGCCGGCTTCGCTTGCCCGTCCTCGGCCGGCGTCGGCTCGGCTTCCTGGGCGGGGGCCTCCTTGGCGGGGGCCACTTCGTCCCATATCACCTCGTATAGCGTGATGGGGTCCTTCACGCCCTTCATGTCGAACTGCCGTGATTGACGAATTTCAACCCCTTTCCGGCGCAAATGCCGCGCACGATTTCGGTGACAAAAATTTGCCCGGACTGGGCCTTGTCGACGGTGCGCGCGGCGACCTGCACCGTGGTGCCGAAAAGGTCGTCGTCCTCGACGATGGGTTCGCCCGCATTGATGCCGATCTTCAGGTGCATCGGCAATTCCGAGTTGTTCTTGTTGTGCTTGACCGCTTCGCCCTGGATGAAGATCGCCGCCTCGATGGCGTTCGACGTGATGGCAAACGAGGCCATGATGCCGTCTCCGGTGTGTTTGATCTCCTTGCCGACGTAACGGTTCAGCGATTCGCGGACGATTCGGTTGTGGGCGCGCACCGCCTGCTGCGCCACTTCGTCGCCCATGGCCTGGGTGAGGTCGGTGGAGCCCACCATGTCCGTGAACATGACCGTGACGGGGCCCGCCTTTTCTTCTTTCGCCTTGGGTTTGTTCCATTCGACGAGGGCTTTTTCCAAGCCCTCGGCGCCGCTCGAATCGTCGGTCAGCGTGGTGTTCATGGCGTTGCGGCCGGCCTGGTACATCTGCATATAGCGGGAATCGGCGACCAGGTATTCCACATACTTGTCAGCGAACGACCGGGCCTGGCTCTTCTCGTAGCCCATGGCCTCAATGGCCTCGCCGAGGATTACCGAACTCGTCCGCTTGTCCAGTTCGCGGTCTTGGCTTAACGCCTCGCTGGCCCCGGCCAGATACATGTTGACGCCGAACATATTGTAGTTGTCCATGGTGCGCTGGCCGGCCTGGACCCCTTCCAGGGACTTGCCCAGGAACTTCATCATGTAGACTTTCTGGGCGTCGCCAAATTCCGAGAGCGGCTCCTCGTCCGGCTGCATCTCCGGTTCCGCCGGCGCTTCTTCGTCTTCCGCTTCTTCTTCTTCTTCTTCTTCGATCGGTTCTACTTGCTTGGGCGCCTCGACGGGCTTTGGCGGCCGAGCGGCGTGGGGCCGGCGCCGCTCCAGCGAGATATCCAGATCGCCTTTCTTGATGAAGGCCGAGACCATGGAGAAAGCGCTGAGAAAGAAGGTGGCGAGGAAGACACCGATGAGAACATTGGCGCGCGTGTTGGCCGAAATTCGGGCGCCCAAGGCCCTATTTGGGTCCAAGAACAATTCCGCCAACTGCATAACCAGGGTGGCGAGAACGAGGCCGACCATGACGACCAAAAGCAGCTTGATAATGCCGGCGAAGAGCGATTTCTTCTTGGTCCGATTTTCCTTCTCGGGGCGTGGACGCGGTTCTTTTTTCCGTGGCGGTTTCGGCTTTGCCGCCTTGGTCGGTTTCTTGGGTTTAGCCTCGGGTCGCGCCTTGCGCTTCGCCGCGGCCGGCTGTTGGGCGCGCTTTTCCTTCGCCTCGTGTTCTTGCTCCGCGATCAGGCTGGCGCTTCTGTAAATGTCGAATTCGTTGCTCAGGCCGGTTGCTTGACTATAGCTCTCCTTGACCACCTTGATGGTCGATATTTTCTCCAAGGACTTGGCGTCCTCGACAGCGGTGCGCTGCTTTGTACTCGAATAGCGGGCGTGAATCTGCCACGTGTCTCCTTGCAGGACCCGTACTTCATAAGCAACTTCACTCTGGGACTCGGCCATATGGCAACCAGCCCTCTATCCTTACACTGAGAAACCCGGCGAAATCCCCGTTCCGCCGAACATCGCCCGGAACGGCGCCGCCAAATTTCACCGATCATAAAAAGTAGCACAAAAGAAAAAACGCGACTACAAGGCTATCGCGGGCCCGACCCGAATAATCAAGGTAACTGCTCGACATAGACGCGCACCGATTCTTCCAGGGTTCGGCCGCGGTCCATGTTCTCGCGCGTCTCGGCGGCCAGGGGAGTGCGGGACAAAAGCGTGAATACATCGGCCGCCCCAAGGTGGAAATTAGGGGTGACGCCGACGGCGGCGAAGGAAGCCGCGATTTCCTCCATCTCGCCGATCCAGCGTCCCGAATCCGCCGGCAGGCGTCCCACGTTGGCTTGCATATGGGCATAAGTGTCCTTCTTGCTGTAAAGAAACTCGTCGCGCAACTCTTCGCTCAGGCCCATTGCCTGGGCCGCCATCAGGACGGCGGTGTGCAAGGTGTTGGTTCCCTTGCTGAGGCCGGCATAGCACATTTTGATGCCCGATGCCCGGCCGACCTCGGGACCCAGCGGCTTGACGGCTATTCCCTTGCCGTCCAGCGTCTCCATGGGCGCGGTGTCGGCGCCCGAGACGTAGAAGCGCGGCGGCACGCTCTTGCCCGGCGCCGGCCCGATGATGCCGGCGTCGATGAAGGGCGCGCCGGCGCCGGTGATGACGTCGGCGATGCGCCGCGCCGTGGCCGGAGAGAGCGCGTTGCAATCGGCATAGGGCGGCTTGGCGCCGCTCCGTTGCATGGCCGCCGCCACGGCCTCGGCCGTGGCCAGTCCCGCCGCCGGCGGAATGATGGAAAGGATCAGGTCCGCCGCGTCGGTCAAAGCGTCAAGGTCGGCGGCATCGCTGAAACCGCCCTGACCGGCGAGCGTCTTCGTCCGTTCGCTGCGCCCGGCCAGACAGGTGATGACGTCGTGCCCGTGTTCGCCCAGCGCCCGGCCGACGGCATGACCCATGTCGCCGGGGCTGAGGATGGCGATGGTATGAATTGCCATGATGGAACTCCTTGGTTTCTTCCGCCGCACTCTAGCCGATCCTCAACGCCGCCGAAACCGTTGCCGCCGTATCCGAACCCGTGGTTGACGGCGGTTTGACTCACCAACGGTGGCATTTTACGGTGCGGCCATGGCCTTTGATCCGATTATCCTGGAAATCCTCAACAACAAGATCGCCGCCGCGGCGGACGAGATGTGCTCCACCCTGCAGCGCGCCTCGCGCTCGACCTTCGTCAAGGAGGCGGCCGACTTCGGCGTCGGCATCTCCGCCCCGGCGGGTTACTGCTTCGGCTATCCGCCGGCCCACAGCATCCAGTACCTCATGGACAGCAACTGGGGACCGACCCTGCGCAAATTTCCGAACCTGGAGCCGGGCGACGTCATCGTCACCAACGACCCCTATCGGTCCGAGGGCTTGGTCACCCATCTGCCGGACCTCTACATGGCCAGGCCCTACTTCTGGGGCCGCCGCATCGCCTGCTTCGGCTGGGCCATCATCCACTTCACCGACGTTGGCGGGCGGGTGCCCTCGTCCATCTCGCCGTCGAACCACGAGATCTTCCAGGAGGGCATCATCTTTCCGCCCATGAAGATCGTCCGGTGCGGCGTCCTCAGCCAGGACTTCGTCACGGTCTTCACCGCCAACTGCCGCACGCCGGACATCAACATGGGCGACGTCAAGGCCATGCTGGGGTCGCTGGACATCGGCCGCCAGCGCGTCGAGGCGATCATCGAGCGCCACGGCTTCAAGACCTTCATGGCCGTCCAGGAGGCGCTGAGGGAATATTCGGCGGCCAAGGCGCGTCAGGTGTTCCGGCTGTTGCCCGACGGGGTCTACGAGTTCTGGGACTACATGGACGACGATCTGGTCACCGCAATCCCGATCCGCTTCCGCGTCCGCCTGACGGTCGACGACGGCCGCCTGCACCTCGATTTCACGGGCACCGACCCGGCGGTGTTGGCGGCCTACAACATGCCCACGGCGGGACTGCGTCACTGGTGGCTGACCATGCGGCTGACCACCTTCCTCCTCAGCCACGACCCGAGCCTGGCGCTCAATGACGGCATGTACCGCTCGGTCAGCGTCACCAACCCGGCGGGCACGGTTCTCCATGCCGAGTTCCCGACCGCCCTCGGCATCCGCTCGGCCCCCGGACGGCGCGTCAACGACGCCGTCAACGGCGCCATTCTCAAGGCCGCCCCCGACAAGCTGTCCCTGCCCAGTTGCGGCGCCGGCGCCACGGTGATCCTGATCGAGAACGATGACCAGGGCCACCACCGCCACGTGCTGGTGGTTGAGCCGGTGCGCGGCGGCATGGGGGCCATGCGCGGCCAGGACGGGGTCGACGCCCGCGATTCGACCATGAACAACATGCGCAACCATCCCGTCGAGGCCATCGAGACCGAGGGCGCGCTGATCATCCGCGAATACGACGTGCGCCCCGACTCGGGCGGCCCGGGTCGCTGGCGCGGCGGCGTCGGCCAGCTCATCACCGTCGAGGTGCTGCGCGACAACGGCATCATCATGATCCGCGGCATGGAACGGCTGCGCTTCCCGGCCTGGGGCATCGCCGGCGGAAAACCCGGATCGCCCTTCGCCGCCATCTTCAACAAGGGCCGCGCCGACGAGCGGTCCGTGACCAAGATCGACGAGCTTCCCATCGACGCCGGCGACACCATTACCTTCCTGCTGCCGGGCGCCGGCGGCTACGGCGATCCTTACGAGCGCGACGCGGAAGCGGTGCGGCGCGACGTCGAGCTCGGCTTCGTCAGCCTGGGGGCGGCACGGCGCGACTATGGCGTCGCGATCGGCGCCAACGGGGTCGACGCAGCCGCCACGCGGCGCCTGCGCAAGGGCCGGCGCAAGGCCGGCGCCGACTTCGAGTTCGGCCCCGAGCGCGAGGCCTGGGAGTCGGTCTTCGACGACGCGACGCTGAGCGAGATCAACCGCCGCCTCATGGCCCTGCCGCGGTCGGCGCGCTACGAGACGCGCCGGCGCCTCTTCGAGTCCGCGCTGCCCCGGATTCCGGTCGCCGGCGAGGCAACGGTGGCCTCGGTGCTGACCAACCCCGAAGCGGCGCGCCGGCGCCTCGCCGAGGCCATGAAGCGCGCCTTCGGCGGCGGCAACCGGGGCCCGGTTTGACTCGCTTTTGGCAAGCCACTACTGTTTTTTTCAAGGGGTGAGGGCGTACAGGCGCGCCCGGCGACGAACAATTACCCTGTTCGAGGAAACGTCATGCATCTGGACTCCGTGCTCCTGGAAATCATGCGCGCCAAGGTCGAGGCGGCGGCGGAGGAGATGTCGACCACCCTGCAGCGCACGGCGCGTACGCTCTATGTCAAGGAGGCGGCGGACTTCGCCACCGCGCTGACCGACCTGAACGGCCGCTTCTTCGCCTATCCGCCGACCGCCGGCGTAACCATCTTCATCGACAACGACTGCGGCCCGACCATCCGCTCGATGCCCGATCTCGAAGAAGGGGACGTCATCGTCACCAACGACGTCTACCGCAGCAAGGGTCTGTCGACCCACCTCCCCGACATCCACATGATCCGGCCCTATTTCTGGAAGGGGAAGCTGGTCTGTTACGGGTGGTGCTTCATTCATTCGACCGACGTCGGCGGCCGGGTGCCGAGTTCGATCTCGCCGTCGAACCACGAAATATTTCAAGAAGGCCTGATCATCCCGCCCATGAAGATCGTCAAGAAGGGCCGCCTCAACGACGACTTCGTGCGTGTCTTTACCGCCAACTGCCGCACCCCCGATGCCAACATGGGCGACATCAAAGCCATGCTGGGCTCCCTGCACACCGGCCAGGAAAGGGTCAACGACATCATCGCGCGTCATGGCCTCGGCGTTTTCATGGCCTGTCAGGAGGACCTGCAGGCCTATTCCGAGGCCAAGGCGCGCGCCGTCATCAGCCGTGTCGCGGACGGGACCTATGAGT
Source organism: Rhodospirillales bacterium (assembly GCA_030746775.1). Taxonomy (GTDB): domain Bacteria; phylum Pseudomonadota; class Alphaproteobacteria; order Rhodospirillales; family JASLLZ01; genus JASLLZ01. The sequence goes on from JASLLZ010000011.1 coordinate 46,108, forward strand.
TCTGGGACTACATGGACGACGACCTGGTGACTAACATTCCGGTCCGCATCCGGGTCAAGATGACCGTCAAGCGGGGTGGCATTCACCTCGACTTCACCGGCACCGATCCGCAGGTCGCGGCGGCCTACAACATTCCCACCTTCGGCGTGCGCCACCACTGGCTGACCATGCGCTTCATCACCTTCATCTGCACCCACGACCGATCCATGGCGATCAACGCCGGGCTTTATCGGCCGATCACCGTGACCAATCCCAAGGGCAACGTCCTTAACGCCGAGTTCCCCGATGCCGTCGGCATCCGCCATTCCTCGGCGCGTCGGCTTTCGGACGCCCTGACCGGGACCATCCTCAAGGCGGCGCCCGACATGATGGCGGCGCCGACCTGCGGCGCCACGTCGCCGACCGTGCTGGCCGAGACCGATCCCCGGACCGGCAAGCGCAACGTTTTGGTGGTCGAGCCCCTGCGCGGCGGCATGGGGGCGTGCAGGGGCCAGGACGGCGTCGATGCCCGCGACGCCACCATGTCGAACATGAAGAACCACCCCGTCGAGTTCGTCGAGGCCGACGCCGGCATCGTCATCCGTGAATACGACATATGTCCCGATTCGGGCGGTCCCGGCGAGTGGCGGGGCGGCACCAGCCAGATGCTCACCTTCGAGGTGCTGAACGACGGCGGCGAGGTTTTGTCGCGCGGCATGGACCGCTTTCGTTTTCCGCCCTGGGGCGTCGCCGGCGGCACGCCGGCCAAGACCTTTCACTGCATCCTCAACAAGGGCAAGGCGAACGAGAAGCGCCTCAGCCGCATCGACGTCCTCAAGGTCAACCGGGGCGACACGGTGACCCTCATGCTGCCCGGCGCCTCGGGCTTCGGCGATCCCTTCGCCAGGGCACCGGAAAAAGTGCTCGAAGACGTGAAGCAGGGCTTCGTTACGCGCCCGGCGGCGGCGGCCGACTACGGCGTCGCGATGACCACGGACGGCGCCGTCGATATTGAGGAGACGAAACGGCTGAGGCGGTCGCGGGTGCGCGACAATGCGCGTGCCGATTTTGACTTCGGACCCGAGCGCGAAGCCTGGGAGGCGGTGTTCGACGATGAAACCATGGTCGAGCTGAACCGCCGGCTTTCCCAGTTGCCCAAGTCGGTGCGGCACGATCGCCGCCGGCGCGTCTTCGAGAGCGCCGTTCCCAACATCCCGGCTGCGGGCCTCGGTTTGCTCACCGACGTGCTACGTAATCCCGATGCCATTCGCGTCCGTCTCCGCCAGGCCTTGGACGAGCTTTCATTCTAAAGAGAGGATACCATCATGGCCCGTATCGCCTTCGGCGGATTCCGTCACGAGACCAACACCTTCGCACCGGTCAAGGCGGACCTGGAGGACTACCAGATCGGCGGCGCCTATCCACCCCTGACCCGGGGCGAGGCGCTGTTCGACGCCATCGCCGACATGAACATTTCGGTCTCGGGTTACGTCGACGAGGCCCGCGCCCAGGGCCACGAACTGGTGCCCCTGACCTGGTGCGCCGCCGTTCCCTCGGCCCACACGACGGAGCGCGCCTTCGAGACCGTCTCGGCCTGGCTTTTGGAAGACATCGCGGCCGCCGGCGCGCTGGACGCCCTGTATCTCGACCTCCACGGCGCCATGGTGGTTGAGCACTTCGAGGACGGAGAAGGCGAGTTGCTACGCCGCGTCCGTGGCGTGGTCGGTGCCGACATGCCGGTTGTCTCGAGCCTCGATTATCACTCCAACACCACGCCGCAGATGATTGAGCTGACCACCGTCATGGACGCCTACCGCACCTATCCTCACGTCGACCGGGGCGACACCGGACGGCGCGCGGCGCGCCATCTCAACGACTTGGTGCAAGGCAACGGCGCAACGGTCAAGGCGTTCCGCCAGATCCCCTACATCATGCCCTTGACCTGGCAATGCACCGAAACCGAACCGGCCATGTCGATCATCGAGACCCTGAAGAGCCTGGAAGGGGACGGCGTGTCGACGCTTTCCTTCACCGCCGGTTTCCCCCTTGCCGACATTCTCCACTCGGGCCCGGCGGTCTTCGGCTACGGCCGCGACCGGGCGGCGGTGGAGAACGCCGTCAACGCCTTGGCCGAAGAAGTCGAAGGACGCGAGAAGGAGTTTGCCGGTACCCTTTATGAGCCCGACGCCGCCGTGGCCAAAGCCATGCGGACGGCGGCCACGGCCAGCCGGCCGGTGGTGATCTCCGATACCCAGGACAATTCCGGCGCCGGCGGCACCTCGGACACGGTCGGCATGCTTGACGCCCTGGTGCAGGGCGGCGCCGAGGGGGCGGTGATGGCCCTGGTCTATGATCCCGAGACGGCAAGCCAGGCCCATGGCGCCGGCATGGGCGCCGAGATCGACGTCAGACTGGGCGGTAAGTCGGGTTTTCCCGGCGTTGCCCCCTACGCCGGGCGCTTTACAGTCGAGAGCCTGGGCGACGGCCGCTTCACCGGCACCGGACCGATGTTCAAAGGCGTGCGCTATCAATTGGGCGCCATGGCCCTGCTCAAGATCGGCGGCGTCAGGGTCGCCGTTTCCAGCCAAAGGACCCAGGCCGCCGACCAATCGATCCTGCGCCACCTGGGGCTGGAGCCGGCCGAACAGAAGATCCTGGTGCTCAAAAGCTCGGTCCATTTCCGCGCCGACTTCGCGCCCATCGCCGAAGATATCCTGATCGCCGTCGCGCCGGGCCCCAACACCGCCGACACGCGACTGCTTCCCTACCGCAATCTGCGTCCCGGAATGCGCGTCTCGCCCCTGGGCGAGGCCTTCGCGCCGCCGGGCTAAGCGGTGCCGGCGCGGAAGGGGAGCGCTCCGACCGCCGCACTCCGATTCATGCGCTCGAATTCGATTTCTGGAAGCCGGGGCTGGCTGTGATAGACTATCGAATCTCGATTACCGCGCGAGGGCGGCCCGATGATTCGCATCTTGTTGTGCTTGATAACGATTTTTCCCCTGGCTTTCGCCGCCGCGGCCCAGGACTCAAGGGCCGGCGATTCGTCTTCGGACGAGCAGTTCCGCGAGACGCAAGCCCTCATCGAGCGCATGCGGGCCAAGGTCAAGGGCATCGACAGTGCCGCCGAGGCGCGCGATACGGACATCAAATTCCTAAACAAGAAGATCGAGGAAGCGATCGGCATGATTTCCTCGGGGCGCGAGACGAACGCCGAGTTGCGCGATGCCAATACGAACTTCCAGGCCAATTTGCAGGATTTTTACCAAAAAGAAGGGGAGTTGAAGGCCAAGCTTGAAGAGGCGGCGAGCGAACGGGAGGAACTCGAGTCCGAAATGGAAGCGCGGATCGCCAGTCTCGCCGAACGCCTCGGCGAGGAACAGCGCGCCCGGGACGGCCTGCAAGGGGAAGTCAGCGCCCTGACGGCGCGGCTGAAGGAAACCGAAGAGGGCAAGGCCGAGGCCGAGCGCCGCCAAGCCGAGCAGCTTGAGAAGATCGAGAGCCTGAAGGGGGAGATCGCAACCCTCGAGGAGATGCTGAACGCGTCGCGCCAGGGGAAGGCCGACCAGGAAGCCCGGTTGGGTGATTTGGAGCGTCGCCTCAAGGCCGCCCTGGCGCGCAAGGTGGAGGTACTGTCCGGTTACCGTTCGGAGTTCTTCGGCCGTCTGCGCCAGGTCCTCGGCGGACGCAAGGACATCCGTATGGAAGGTGACCGATTTGTCTTCCAATCAGAGGTCCTGTTTGCGTCGGGCAAGGCCGCCATCGATCCTCGCGGCCGCCAGGCGCTGACCAAGTTGGCGCGCACCTTGAACGAAGTGGCGCGGAAAATTCCGCCAGGCCTCAACTGGATCCTGAGGGTTGACGGCCATACCGACCGCCTGCCCATCCGGACCGACCACTGGCAGTCGAACTGGGAGCTGTCGACGGCGCGCGCGTTGTCGGTGGTGAGGTTCCTCATCGAGGAGGGAATTCCGCCCCGGCACCTGGCCGCTACCGGGTTCGGCAAGTTTCAGCCCCTCGATCCGCGCGATGACGAAATCGCCTATCGCCGCAACCGGCGCATCGAATTCAAACTGACCCAGCGCTAGTGACCTTAATCACCGCTCCAAGGTATTAGTTCGGGATTGGCTTCGATGGGCAGCTGGAATCCTTCCCAGTATCTGAAATACGCCGGACCGCGCCTGCGACCGGCCGTTGACCTGATCGAACGTGCCGGGGCGGCCTTCGGCGCCGCGCCGGCGCCTGGCGCCATCTTCGATCTGGGCTGCGGCACCGGCAACACGACTCGTCTGCTCGCCGAACGCTGGCCGGGGGCCGATGTCGTCGGTGTCGACGCATCGCCCGACATGCTGGCGCGCGCCCGGGCCAGCGATATCGGGGCGCGCTGGATCGAAGCCGACCTCGCCGACTGGGCGCCGCCGGCGCCGCCCGATCTCCTCTATTCCAATGCGGCGCTGCACTGGTTGGATGACCATGAGGTGCTGTTTCCACGCCTCATGGGGTCTATTTGCGACGGCGGCGTCATGGCCATACAAATGCCGCGCAACCACGCCGAGCCGTCCCATGCCTTGATGGCCGAGGCAGCCCGGGCCGGCCCGTGGCGGGAAAAACTAAAGGCGGTGCGCGGCCTGCCCCCGGTGGCGCCGCCGGAAGCCTACTACGACATCCTGGCGCCCGTGGCGCGCCAGCTCGAGATTTGGGAGAGTGTCTACCTTCACGTCCTCGAAGGCGACGACCCGGTGGTCGAATGGACAATGGCGACCGGTTTCAGGCCTTTCCTCGACGCCCTCGACGGCGCCCAGCGCGACGGCCTCCTGGAAGACTACCGGGCGCGGATCGCCAAGGCCTATCCCAAGCGCGCCGACGGCAAGACTCTGTTCCCCTTCCGCCGGATGTTCATCGTCGCCGGCCGTTAAGGCCGACGGCCCGAGGGAATGATCTGTCCCGGTATCCTTCGACAAGCGGGCTTCGCCCGCTGCTCAGGATGAGGAGTTCTTTGAATTTCATGCAATACCCTCATGCTGAGTAGGCGCTGAAAGCGCCCTGTCGAAGCATGGGCAAGCGGTATATAGGCGGCGCTCAGTCCAGGTGCAGAACGAGCGTTTTCAGGTAGGCCGATTCGGCGAGGAAGGGATGCACCGGGTGATCGGGGCCGGCGCCGGCGCTTCGTATGACGCGGCCCGTCCGCCCGGCGCCGCGCATGCCGGTGGCGACCTCCTTGGCGAACAGCCCCGCTTCGGCGTTGTAGGAACACGACGCCATGAATAAAAAGCCGCCGGGCGCCACCAGGCGGGCGGCCAGGCGGGCCAGCTTGCGATAGCCCCTGAGGCCGGCCTTGAGATCCTTCTTCGACTTGACGAAGGCGGGGGGATCGGCGGCCACGACCTGAAAGCGCTCGCCGGCGCCGTCCAGTTCTTCCAAATGGCGGAAGGCATCGCCGTGAAGGAACCGGCAACGGTCCTCGACGCCGTTCAGGCGCGCCGCCTGGCGGCCCAATTGCAACGCCTTTTCGGAACTGTCGATGCCAATCACGTCGGTGGCGCCCCGGCCGGCGGCGCCGACGCCAAAGGCGGCGCTGTGGCAAAAAACGTCGAGCATGCGCCCGCCGCGCGCGAGGCCGGCGACGAAGGCCCGGTTGTCGCGCTGGTCGAAGAACCAGCCGGTTTTCTGGCCCTCGAGCAGGTCGGCGGGAAAGGCCAAGTCCGATTCGCGCACCATCACCGGCGCCTTGACGTGGCCCTTGGCGACGCTTACCGAACGGTCCAGGTTCTCAAGCGCGCGAAAGGCGCCATCGCCCCGCAGCACCACGGCGTCCGGCGCCACGACGGCATCGACGGCGGCCAGCAAGGGTTCCAGCAGGGCCTCCATGCCCGCCGTCGCGATCTGCAAGACCAACACGTCGGCGAAGCGATCGGCGACCAGGCCCGGCAGCCCGTCGGCCTCGCCGTGGATCAGCCGGTAATAGGGTTCGGCGTAAAGCCGTTGGCGCAACGCCAGGGCACGGCCGAGGCGCTGGGAGAAAAAGTCCTTGTCGACCACGGTCGTGGGATCGGCGGCGAACAGACGAAAGGCGATCAGCGCGCGGGCATTGAAGGTGCCGAGCCCAAGGCGCTTGCCGTCGACGCGGCGCAAGACGACCACCGCCCCCGGCGCCAGCGCCTTGGCGTCCGGATCCATGCGAATCTCGTTTGAATAGACCCAGGGATGCCCGGCGCCGAGCCGGCGGTCGCCTCCGGGCATCAGGAACACCGAAGGGAGCACGCTCTCGGCCGTCATAAAATCTCCGATTTCGGTCAGTATCAATCGCCCAGCGCAACACCCTCGCGGCGCGGATCGGCGCCGCCGACCAGTCCTTCGGGCGTTGTCATGACGGCGTGCAGGCCGCTGGTCAGCGGGCGCAGGCTCACCTTGTGTCCAAGGGCTTCCAGCTCTGACTTGAGTTCCGCCAGGGGCGTTCCCTCTTCCAAATCCGTCGCGCCGTTGCGGTTGGTGAAGTGGGGCAGGCCGATGGCGTCTTGCACATCCAGCTTCCAGTCGAGGACGGCAACCAGTGTCTTTGCCACATAGCCGATAATACGCGAGCCGCCGGGCGAACCGAGGGCCATGACCACCCGGCCGCTGCCGTCGAAAACCAAGGTCGGGGCCATGGAACTGCGCGGCCGCTTGCCCGCCTCCACCCGGTTGGCCACGGGTTTGCCGTCGATTTCGGATTTGAATGCGAAGTCGGTCAATTCGTTGTTGAGCATGAAGCCGCGCACCATGAGGCGTGAGCCGAAGGCGCTTTCGATGCTCGTGGTCATGGAAAGGGCATTGCCCTTGTCGTCGATGACGCTGATGTGGCTTGTCGAGAGGCCCTGTCCGTCACTGGCCGGGGCCCAGCGCAAGGCCGCCTGGCCGTCAGGCGTTCCCGGCTTTGCCTTGCCCATGCCGCGGTCCGGGGAGATGGCCTCGCCGCGCTTCTTCAAGTAGCGGGGATCAAGAAGACCGGCCAGGGGAATCTGAACGAAGTCCGGATCGGCGATGTAGGAACCGCGATCGGCATAAGCAAGGCGGCTGGCCTCGGCGATCAAGTGAACGGCGCCGGCCGTGCCCGGTTTCAAGGCGCCGAGGTCGAATTCTTGCAAGATGCCCAGAATCTGAAGCGTCGTGATGCCGCCCGAGGTCGGCGGCGCCATGCCGCAGACCAGCCACAACCGATAGGGCTGGCACAGCGGTGCCCTCGTTTTCGCCTCGTAGGACATTAGGTCCGCCAGGGTCATTCCCGACGGGTTGCGCCGGGCGGCGCGCAGGGTCTCGACGATATCGCTGGCGATGGGGCCGGAATAAAAGGCATCCGCTCCTTCACGGGCGATGGTTTTGAGTGTTTCGGCCAGGGCCTTGTTGGTCAAGGTTGATCCCACGGCCGGGGCCTTGCCGTCGTCGCCGTAATAGAAGCCGCGGGCCGCATCGAAGGTTTTCAAGTGCTTGTCGCGGGCGATCATGCCGTTAAGCCGGGGCGAGACGGGAAAGCCCTTTTCGGCGAGGCCGATGGCGGCTTCGAACAGTTTCGCCCAGGGCAGGCGGCCGTGATCGCGATGGGCCAATTCGAGGACGCGGAGCAAGCCCGGAACACCGACCGAAAGGCCGCCGACCACGGCGTCGTAGAACTTCATCGGCTTGTCGTTACGGTCGAGAAACATATCGGGCGTTGCCGAGGCCGGCGCGGTTTCCCGCCCGTCGTAGGTTTGAATATCACCCGTCTCGGCCGAGAAATGCATGACGAATCCGCCGCCGCCGATGCCCGACGACTGGGGCTCGACCAGATTAAGGACCATCTGGGCGGCAATGGCGGCGTCAACCGCGCTGCCGCCGGCGCGCAGGATTTCCCGCCCGGCCTCGGCGGCCAGCGGATTGGCGGCGGCAATCATGTGACGGCCGGCGTGAACGGCGGCCTTGGGGGCGGCGGGGGCGGCGCTCTCGGGCTTCGTTTGTTGCTTCGTCGCCGGGGCGCAGGCGCCGGCGACCAGGGCCGCGGCCAGCACAAGGCGCAGGCGGCGGGCCAGGGACGCACCTTGATCGTGAAGCCTGTCGCTCAGTCTTTGCATGGCTCTCATCCTACTCCGTCACGGCCGGGAAGTGGACCCATTATGTCCGATCCGGGCGCCGCTTCTTGGTATAAACGTCCGCATTCTCTAAAGTGGCGGTCTTCGCGATTGTCGGCTTCGGGAGACAGGCATGGACATCCAGGCGCTTTCGGAAACGGAGCGCACGGCCTGGGTCATCTGGTTGATGGTTCTGTTCGGCGGCATTCTTTTCTGGGCCTTTAGCGCGAAGAAAAAGAATCGGCCCCAAGCGGACGACGAGGATCGGGACTGAACCCGGTCCGTCGCCCTACAGGTCGGCCACCGTCTCGGCGATCAGCATGTCGACCACGGCGATGAGCGCGGCTTGGTGGTCGGCGCCGGCGCCAACCGCTTCTTCATAGGTTTTCAGTTGACGGTGGGCGCTGGTCCCGCGGCGGATGATGGCGCGGGTCGATTCGACCTCTTCCAGACATCCCAGGGCCTCCGCGTCCTCACGGACCAGATCGAAGAGTTCTTCCAGGAGTTCGCCGCAGGGCACCACCTCGCCCTTTCCGAAATCGACCAGACCCTCGTCGAATCCATAGCGTTGCGCCCGCCAGCGGTTCTCGTTGACCAGCATGGCGGCATAGTGGCGCCAACGCTGGTTGTCACGGCGCAAGCGATAGAGCATGCGCACGATGGAGACAAAGAGGGCGGCGATGCTGATGGCGTCTCCGAGCCGCGTGCAGATATCGGGGATGCGCATTTCGATGGTCGGGAAGCGGGCGCTCAGGCGCGCGTCCCACCACAGCATCGAGGCGTCGGTGATCAGCCCGGCGTGGGTCAACACGTCGACGTGGCGCTGGTATTCGCCGTGGGACTCGAAGCGTTCCGGAAGACCCGTGCGCGGCAGCTCGTTGAAGACGCTGAGCCGATAGGACTTGAGCCCCGTATCCTGGCCGCGCCAGAACGGCGACGAGGTGCTGAGAGCCAGCATGTGAGGCAGGAAATAGCCGACCTGATTCAACAGATCGATGCGCAGTTCGTCATCGTCGATGCCGACGTGAACGTGCATACCGCAAATCAAAAGACGCCGCGCCACGCCCTGCATGCTTTCGGCCAGGATGTTGTAGCGCTCCTTGTCGGTCTGCGCCTGCTCGTGCCACTTGGCGAAGGGGTGGGTGGAGGCGGCGATCGGGGCAAGGCCGTAATCGGCGGCGACCTCGGCCACGGTCCGGCGCAGGTCGGCCAGGTTGGCGCGCGCCTCTTGCACGTCGGAGCAGACCTTCGTGCCGACCTCGATCTGCGAGCGCAGGAATTCCGGGCGCACCAGATCGCCCAACCGGGATTCGCACTCGCGCAGCACGGCGTCGGGCGGCTCGCTGGCGAGGTCGCGCGATTCACTGTCGACCAACAGGTACTCTTCCTCGATGCCGATGGTGAAGGGGGGTTCGGAAACGGTCATTGTCAAAAATGTTCCACCCAGTGCACGGTCTCCATGGTCAGAATTTCTTCCAGCGCGTCGCCCATGATCTCCGCCCAATGAGCCGCGCCTGGGGCCGTCTCCAGGTGGTCCTGGCGGATTTCCACGGCGCAATTGGGCAGGCCCGCGGCCCCCGCGTGCAGGTCTATGGTATAGGCCTTTTCGCGGCCCGAATAGGGTTGGTTGTCGCCCACCCGGAGGTGGTCGCGCCGGCGCAGTTTCTCGATCAAGGGCAGGGCCAGGCGCGGGTCCCGGTTCCACAGCACGCCGACGTCCCACTGGCGGTCCTCGCCGTCGAGGGATGGCGTGAAGCTGTGCACCGAAAACAGTGCCGGCGCCGGACCGCGCCGCCACAGATGCGCCATGACGGAGGTGATGGCGCGATGATAGGGCCAGAAGAAGGCTTCGGCGCGCCCGGCCTCGTCGTCCTCGCTCAAGCCCCGATTGCCCGGAACGGGCGTGCCGTCGCTGACCTCGAGGATCGTTTCGGGATCGCCGGGCTGGCGGTTCATGTCGATCAGCAGCCTGGAATAACCGGCCAGCACCGCCGGCGCGTCGAGGCGCCGCGACAGAAGACGGGTGACGTCGGCGGCACCAATATCGAAGGCGACGTGGCGGCCCAGCGCTTCGCCGTCAAGGCCAAGGTCGTTCAAGGACGCGGGAATGGTCGGACTGGCATGGTCGCAGATCAGGAGGACCGATGACGCGCCATCCGGATTGAGCACCTCAAAGGGCGGAGGATCGCCGGGCCCGATCAGGGGCGACGTAAATTCGGGTATCGTTAGATCGAGTTCAGGCATTAAAAATCAAGGTTTTCGTAATGCTTGGGCGGCGCCACGCCGGGGATGTGGTCGCCGAGCAGGGGCCGAAAGCTGGGCCGCGACTTGATGCGGGCATACCAGTCCTTGGCGCCCTCGTGCTCGTCCCACGGCACATCGCCCAGGTAGTCCACCGTCGACAGGTGGGCGGCGGCCGCGAAGTCGGCCAGCGATATCTGCTCGCCGGCCAGCCATTTGCGCCGCTCGATGAGATAGGCGATGTATTCTAGATGGGTGTGGATGTTCTTTAGCCCGGCCCGGATGGCCCTCGATCGGGGTTCGCCAAGGCCGAGGAAGCGCTTCATCACCTTTTCTCCGACCAGGTTTTCGGTAACCTCGTGATCGAACTTGCGGTCGAACCAGGCGACCAGGCGGCGCACCTCGGCGCGCTCCGGGGGGTGGCGGCCGAAAAGGGGCGGATCGGGATGGATCTCGTCGAGGAATTCGGAGATCGCGTTGCCGTCGGACAAGGCCGTGCCGTCGGGTTCGACCAGGACCGGCACCTCGCCGGCGGGGTTGAGCGCCAGGAAGGCTTCGCGCCGCTCCCACACTTTTTCGATGCGCAACTCAAACTCGATCTTCTTCTCCAGAAGAACGATGCGCACCTTTCGGCACTGAGGCGATAGCCAAAGGTGATGCAAAATCCGCATGGGACTTCTTTACACCAAAAACGCCGGTTGCGAAACTAGGGTCAGGACCCATTAATCTTCGCTTCATTATTTTGGCCGATGATGATGTCCCTGTTCAAGGAGGGCATCACA
>JASLLZ010000120.1 GCA_030746775.1 Rhodospirillales bacterium
GCTCGGATTATGGGCTGGTCGTCTGACGGAACGCTTCGTCCTGTCATGCCTTGTTGCAACGCTCCTTGTCGTTCAATTTTCACAAAACACGCATGGGCAGGAGACGAACCGGAAGGTCATTTTCGAAGATCAGCATAAGCCGATTCCCGTGAAAGGAATTCCGGGCAATTTTGTCGGCAAGCGTTGGAGCGATGCGGAAAAGAAAGAAATCACCAGCCTACTGACGAAAGTTCGGAAATTGTCCGGCGGGCTGTTCGATCGCGTCACGTTCTATCGCCCCTTGCGTCTATACCGTTCCGAAAAGGGAGGATCCCCAGGGGCAGGACACGCATTTGCATATGATGAAACCAATGCGATCGTCCTCAAGGACGCTTTTTTTCTTCTCGGGCCGGCGAACAAGTCGGGGCTTTTGTTTCATGAAATGGTGCACGTCACGGACGTCGGCCGAAGAATTAGCAAAAGCAAGGAATGGGCGGATCTCGTTCATCCCATGATGAGCGAAACACGCAAGCAGGTTGCAAAGCTGAAAAAAACATCAGATTTGACCGCCAAAAAACGCCATGAGAGGCGCTTGGCGCGCAAGCACGGTCTGCCAAGTTTTTACGCCACCACCGCCGCTGGGGGAGCACTTGCCGAGATCGTGGCACATCACTTGATTACTCCCTCTTACACGGCGTCGAAACCGATCGAACAATTCATCACCTCCCGGGTGCTTCAGGCCCCGAAGGGCCATGAGGCGGCCCTTGAGGCCTATCATGTCTGTGGCGAAGCAATGGATCGTGGCGAGTACGACGTCGCTATCAGGGCTTGCGGTGCGTCGATCGATGCCGATCCTGAATTCGGCGGGGCATATTACAGGCGGTCTTTTCTATGGCGCCAGGTGAAGGATTTGGATAAGGCCATCGCCGATCTCACGAAGGCCATCGAACGCTCGCACACCGACTTGCATCTGATGTACCTCTATCGCGCCCTGGCATGGTTCAACAAGCGCATGTGCGCCGCCTTCAGCCTGGATATGGGGCACGCCGTGGCGTACAGACCCGACTTTGCCCACCCTTACTTGTATGGTGACGACTGCAAGGTAGGAAGCGGAGACCTCGGCGGTGCGATCCGGGATTTCAGCGGTGCCATCAAGCTCATGCCGAAATGGGCGCATTTGTATTTCAGTCGCGGAGAGGTCTTCAGGCTGACGAAGAAATGCGACCGGGCGATTGCCGACTATACGACAGCGATCAAGCTTGCCCCACGGGTCCAAGAGCCCTATGCGCGACGGGCGGAGTGCAGGAAAAGCACGAAGGATTACAAAGGTGCCCTGGCGGACTACACGACCCTTATCGAGCTGTCGCCCCAAAACAAAGACTATTATATGGGGCGTGCCAAGACATATGGCGCCATGGGTCTGATCGATAAAACCATCGCCGATTTCGAGCAGGTGAAACGCATTCAGCCTGATACAGCACCGATGATGGACAGGATCATCCGCGGCTTGAAGATGAGAATAAAGTGAACCCCTAACCCGCCGTCCATCGTCGGATAAATCAGGACTGCCTGCGACACGCCTTGACGCAGTGTCTGGATCAGCTCTTTCTTTGATTCAGGCGCCGCAATCGGTTGAGCGTGAAGAAACGCGGGCCAGGGATCAACTCTCGATCCAATTCCAATCTACTCCTGAAATGGGCATTGAAAACGCGCGAGCTCTTCCCCGTGTTTTTTCACGTATTGGGTTGGCGACAGCTTCTTGCACTCGTCGAAGTACATCATGAACGGAACAATAAAACAGGTTTCGCCATCGTCCCCTCGGCAAAGGCCCGCCATGGCGGAATCCACTGTGTCGTCCGGTTTACACAGAAGTACGTAACAATCGCTGCCGAACCCGGCTTTGGACTCTCCCCTGACCCAACGAAAAGCATCCGCCGATGAGGCGAGAGAAAGAAATATTGCGACGGCTAAAACACATAGACGGAGCATTTATTAAAGCCTCCTGCCGTTGCCCACCAAACTTGGCCCCAACGTAATTCAGTCACCGTACCAGTTCCGCCACTTCGGCATGAGCAATGGCGTCCGATACACCTAAACATAATGGTGCCCGCCCCGGGACTCGAACCCGGACTCCCCGAAGGAAAAGGGATTTTAAGTCCCTTGCGTCTACCAGTTCCGCCAAGCGGGCACGCTGAAAAGCCTATCGCGCCGCCCTCGGGTGGCGCAAGGGCGGCGTGGCGCGGGTGTTGGGCGTTGGTCGGGCGGCGGGAATGTGCTATTTGGCCGGTGGCGGCTTGTTTCCGCCGACCGGCCTATGGTTGAGACATGAACGACAAGAAAAGAATCCTGGTTGCCCTTCATATGCTCGATGGGCGCGCCGGGCCCGCCTTCGAGCGCCTGCGCCAGGCCGGCTTCGAGGTCGAATTCAACACCCTTGGCCGGCGGCTCGACGAAGATGAGTTGATCGACGCGCTGCCGGGCGTCTTCGCCACCATCGCCGGCGTCGAGACCTATAGCGAACGGGTTCTGGCCCGGGCGCCCGATCTCAATCTCATATCGCGCTGGGGGGTTGGCTACGACAGCATCGATGTCGGTGCCGCAACCCGCCACGGGGTTGCCGTGGCCCTGGCCTTCGGGACCAACCACGAGTCGGTGGCCGACCACGCCTTTGCCTTCATGTCGGGCCTGGCCAGCGATGTGGCGAACACCCATCGCACCATTGACGGTGGCGGCTGGCGCGGCGATTTTCGCGCCCCGTTTTCGGGGGCGACCGTCGGCATCGTCGGCCTGGGGCGGATCGGCCGCGCCGTGGCGCGGCGCTGCCGGGCCTTCGATATGCGCATATTGGCCAACGACATCGATCCCGCCGCCATCGACTACGGCACCGGCCAGGGTTATGAGATGGTGGCGCTCGACGACATCATGGGGCAATCGGACTTCGTCAGCCTGCATGTGCCGTTGACCGAGATCACCGAAGGCATGATGGACGCACCCCGCCTCGCCCGCATGAAGCCGACGGCCTATCTGATCAACACGGCGCGCGGCGGCCTGATCGACGAGGCGGCGCTCGCCGGCGCTCTCTCGGACGGCAGGCTGGCCGGCGCCGGACTCGATGTCTTCGCCGACGAACCGCCCACGGGCTCGCCGCTCCTGGGGCTGGGGAACGTCCTGTTCTCGCCCCATTCGGCGACCCTCAACGACACCAGCGAACGGCTGGTGACGGAGCGCTGCGTCGATACCGTCCTCGCCGTCGCCAACGGCCAGGACCCGGGCCAAGGTCTGGTCGTCAACGCCGAGGTTCTGGCCAGCGGAACGGATAGGCCATGACGGAAATTAAGAAAGTCCTGGTCGGCCAGTACCGCTTCCACCCCGACGCCGAGGCCGAGCTTGGGCGCCTGGAAGAAGCGGGCTTCGCCGTGACCTACAACCAGACCGGCGGGCGCTACAGCGAAGACGACCTGATCGAGGTGTTGCCCGGCCACATGGCCGCCATCGCCAGCGGCGAGCCCTATAGCGAACGGGTGCTGGCCGCCGCCCCGGGGCTCAAGGTCATCGCCCGCTGGGGGGTCGGCTACGACAGTGTCGACGTGGCCGCCGCGACCCGCCATGGCGTCGCCGTGGCCATGGCCTTCGGCGCCAACCACGACGCCGTCGCCGACCTTGCCTTCGCCCTCATGGCGGGGCTGGCCTGCGAGGTGCCCCGTTACCACGACATGGTGGCCGGCGGCGCGTGGAATCCCGATTGGCACGGCTCGTTATGGCGCTCCACCGTCGGCCTGGTCGGCCTGGGCCGGATCGGGCGCGCCGTGGCGCGGCGTTGCCAGGGCTTCGAGATGCGCGTGCTGGCCCACGACGCCCAGCCCGACACCGCCTTCGCCGAGGAGACCGGCATCGAGTTGGTGTCCCTCGATACCCTGTTCGCCGAATCGGACTTTGTCTCGCTCCACGCGCCCTATACGCCCGAGACCGAGAACCTGATCGACGCCCGGACCCTGGCGTCTATGAAGCCGACGGCGTATCTGATCAACACGGCGCGCGGCGGCCTGGTCGACGAGGCGGCGCTCAGCCGTGCCCTGACCCAGGGCGTCATCGCCGGTGCCGGCCTGGATGTCTTTCGCGACGAGCCGCCCGCCGGATCGCCGCTCCTGGGGATTGACGCCAACGTGCTTTATGCCCCGCACTGGGGCTCCCAGACCGGCGCCGCCGATGGCGAAACGGCGCGCCTTTGCGTCGACGCCATTCTTGCCGTTAGCGAAGGCAGGAGCCCGGCCGGCGACGTGCTGCTCAACCCCGAGGTCGTATCCTGAACAGGAATCCTGAGGAACCGGGCGGCCTTCCCTGGAGCAAGGTCGGCTTCGCCCTGACCGCCGTTTGGATGGGCGTCGTCCTTGCCGTCACCGGCGGCCGGGTCACCCATCCCTTCTTCGATTACATCTTCAGCGTTCCCCTGGTGTGCTGGATCGTCGCCCTGATCGTCGGCCGATTGATTGCGGCCCGGCGGCGGCGCTAATATCGCCAAGGGGGAGATCACCATGCGGCGAATCCTGGTCACCGGCGCCCTGGGTCAGATCGGCACGGAGCTGGTGCCGGCGCTGCGCCGGCGCTATGGCGCCGATCGGGTGGTGGCCTCGGATTATCGCACCATGGCGGCCGATTTACCCGCGACCGAAGGCATCTTCGAACAGGTCGACTGTACCCGGATCGAGCAGATTCAAGAGGCGGTCCGGCGCTACGACGTCGGCGCCATCTATCACTTGGCGGCGCTTCTGTCCGCCCTGGCCGAGGAAAAGCCCCAGGTCGCCTGGGACCTCAACATGGGGGGTCTCTATCGGGTGCTCGAGGTGGCGCGGCAGTACCGCTGCCAGGTGTTTCTGCCGTCTTCCATCGGCGCCTTCGGCCCCACGACGCCGCCCGACAACACGCCCCAGGACACGATCCAACGCCCGACCACCATCTACGGCGTCACCAAGGTGGCGGGCGAGTTGCTGAGCGATTACTACGCCCGGAGATTCGGCCTCGATGCCCGCGGCCTGAGACTGCCCGGCATCATTTCGCACACGGCGCCGCCGGGCGGCGGCACCACCGATTACGCCGTCGATATCTTCTATCAGGCCATCCGCTATCGCCACTACACGTGCTTCCTCGGCCCCGACACCGGCCTCGACATGATGTACATGCCCGACACCATCGACGCCATCATCCGCCTGATGGAGGCCGACCCGGCGCGCCTGATCCACCGCAACGCCTTTAACGTGACGGCGATGAACTTCACGCCCGAGCGCCTGGCCGAGGAAATCCGCAAACATATCCCCGAGTTCGCCATCGATTACGAGGTCGATCCCGGACGCCAGGCGATCGCCGATTCGTGGCCGCGTTCGATCGACGACAGCGCGGCGCGCGCCGAATGGGACTGGTCGCCGAGTTACGACCTGGAATCGATGACCCGCGACATGCTGGAAAAGCTGGGCCGGCGGCTACGCGCCGCCCCCTGAGCCGCGCCGGGGCAGGCCGATGTAAATCTTGCCGCCTTCGACCTTCACCGGATAGGTGGCGAGATCGACTATCGCGGGTGCGTCCCGGGCCTGGCCCGTCGGGATATGAAAGCGACCCAGGTGATAGGAGCACTCGATGATATCGCCCTCGACGAAGCCATCGGCGAGATGGGACTCTTCATGGGTGCACATGCCGTCGGTGGCGAAATATCCCTGCGACGTGTTGTAGACGGCGTAGGTCGCGTCACCCAGGTCGAAGCGCATGACGTCCTCGTCGTCGATGTCGCCCACCGAACCGACGACATGCCATTGGGGTTCGTTCACGGCGCCGTTCACGGAGACTAGGCCGCCGCCTCGGGCAGGACCGGTGTCAGGTGATAGTCCGGGTCCTTCCGTTGTTTTACCAGGGCCGGCAGGATTTCCCTCCAGGTGCCGATCAGGCCCGGCGACGGCGGCGGCAACTGATCCTTGATCCTCTCGCGCAGCTTGGGCAGGGCGTGGAACGGGACGTTGGGATAGAGGTGGTGCTCGATATGATAGTTCATGTTCCAATAGAGAAAGCGCAGGACCGGACCGAGCAGCATGGTCCGAGTCGTCACCCGATGGTCCTTGATATTGGTCGCCAGTCCGTCGTGCTGAGCCCTTGAACATAGGTCATGCAGCCACGCGCCATAGGAATGGGGCAGCAGGAGAAATACCACCGGAAGCCAGCTATGTGCCGCCACCGCCCAGGCGATGACCCCAACGTAGGCCAGAAGCAGAAGCCGTGCGTTCCAAAACATGCGCCGGTCCTCGTTCTCGGGGATGCCGAAGAATTCCCGGTCGCGCTCCGATACGATGCCGAAGGCATGGCGGACCGTCGCCCCCATGTGGAGGTGGGCGTGGCGGTAGCGGATCAGCATTTCGATCGCCTGGTCGAACAGGTTGCGCGACTTGAACCCGGCCCCCTCCGGGTCCATCCCGATAATCGAGGTGTTGCTGTGATGGCGGGCGTGCTTGTAGCGGCCGAAGACCGGTTCGCGCCACATCATGAAACAGGCGATCCAGGCGCCGGCGTCGTTCAGCCAGCGCGTGCGGAACGGCGTGCCGTGATCAAGTTCGTGTGACGCGGCCTCGGCAAAGGCGAAGATAGTGCCGTAGAACAGGAAAGCGGGGATGACCCAGGCCGTGCCCAAGGACTGGTAGGCGAGGACGCCGGACGCGGCGACCAGGGCCAGGAAGCCGCCGAACTGCGCCAGACCCCTGGCGTCGCTGCGCCGTGTCAGCGCCTTGAGCTCGCCGCGATCGATCTCGCAGGCGTACCACTCGCCGGGCTTGGTCTCCACGGGCCTCCCCTATCGGCGTCGCGCCGGGCTGGCGCAAATCCGACTATAGGAACCCGAATCGAGCAGTTCAAACGCTTTTGCGCGGCTGATAGTATCGTTGATCGGGAGAGAGGCATGCGGAAAATTCTGGTCACGGGGGCCTTGGGCAGGGTGGGCTCGGAGCTGGTACCGGCATTGCGCGAGCGCCATGGCACGGACCGGGTCGTGGCCTCGGACAATCGCGCGATGCCGACCGACGCCCCGACCGAAGGCCCCTTCGAGAAACTGGACTGCACCCGCGTCGAACATGTCGAAGAGGTGGTCCGGCGTCACGACGTCGGCACCATCTATCACTTCGCGGCGCTCCTTTCCGCCGCCGCCGAGGCCCGGCCCGATGTCGCCTGGAAGGTCAATGTCGGAGGCCTGCAAGCCGTGCTCGAAGTGGCGCGCCGGACCCGCTCGGCGGTCTTCTTGCCCAGTTCCATCGGCGCCTTCGGCCCCACCACGCCCGGCGTCGGCACGCCTCAGGACACGACGCAACGCCCAACCACGCTTTACGGCATCACCAAGGTGACGGCGGAGTTGTTGTGCGATTACCACTTCCGGCGCATGGGTCTCGACACCCGTGGTCTCAGGCTGCCCTGTCTTGTTTCCCTGGCCTTGCCCGAGGGCGGTGGCACCACCGATTACGCCGTCGAGATTTTTCATCAGGCCCTGCGCCAGCGGCGCTATACCTGTCGGCTTGCACCCGATACCCGCCTCGACATGATGTATATGCCCGACGCCGTCGCCGCCATCATCGGGCTGATGGAAGCCGAGGAGGCGCGCCTGATCCACCGCAACGCCTTCAACGTAACGGCGATGAACTTCACGCCGGCGCGCCTGGCCGAGGAAATTACCAAGCATATCCCCGACTTCACCATCGATTACGACGTCGATCCCGTGCGTCAGGCGGTCGCCGATTCGTGGCCGCGCTCCGTCGACGACAGCGCGGCGCGCGCCGAATGGGACTGGGCGCCGGCCTATAACCTGCAATCCATGACCCGCGACATGATCGACAAACTCAAGGTGCGCGCCGCCCCATGACCATGAAAGAGGTCCGCCATGCCCTTTGATCGAATCGAAAAGACCCTCGCCGCCGAGATCGCCGCCTTGGACAAGGCCGGCACCGCCAAGCGCGGTGAGACGATCTTTAGCAAGGTCATCGCCGCCTCTGCCGGCAAGGGTCCGCGCTATCTGCTCGACGGCGAGGGCGACCAGGCTTTCCTGCGCATGAACGCCAACGGCTATCTGGGAATGTCGTTGAACTCAGACGTCATGGCGGCCGAGGAGGCGGCCGTCCGCGCCTTTGGCACGGGACCGGGGGCGGTGCGTTTCATCAGCGGCACCTCGACGCCGCACGTGGCGCTCGAGGACCGCCTGGCCCGTTTCCACGGCCGTCCCGCGGCGATGATTTTCAGCTCCGCCTACGCCACCGTGATGGGAACCCTGGTGCCCCTGATCACGCCCGAGACCGTGGTCATCAGCGATGCCTTGAACCACAACTCCATCATCAACGCCCTGCGTCTCGCGCGGCCCGGCGAAAAGCGCATTTACGCCCACCTCGCCCTCGACGAACTGGAGGCGCATTTGGATGAGACGGCGGGCAAGTTCCGCCGCGCCATCATCGTCACCGACGGCATCTTTTCGATGCGCGGCGACCACGCGCCGCTTGACGCCATCGTGCAGATGGCCCGCGCCCACGACGCCGATTTTGCCGACAACGTCATCGTCGTCGCCGACGATTCCCACGGCGTCGGCGCCTTCGGCGCCACCGGGCGCGGCACCGAGGAACACACCGGCGCCGAGCCGGTCGACGTGCTGGTGGCAACGCTGGGCAAGGCCTTCGGCGTCAACGGCGGCTACGTGACGGCAAGCCGGACGATAATCGATTATCTGCGCGAGACATCGCCCTTCTACATCTACTCCAACCCCATCACCGCCGGCGAGGCCGCCGCCGCCGCCCTGGCCGTGGATATCCTGGACAGCCCGCCGGGCGCCGCGCTTCTGAAACACCTTCGCGCCATGACGGCAAAATTCGAAAGCGGGCTGACGGAGCTTGGCTTCGAGACAATTCCCGGCCAACACCCGGTGGTGCCCCTGATGGTGCGCGATACGCGGCGCACCACGGCCCTGGTCGCGCATTTGAGGAACAACGGCATTCTCGCCACCGGCCTCAACTTTCCCATCGTGCCGCAAGGCGACGAGGAAATCCGCTTCCAGGTCTCGGCCGACCACACCGAAGCCGACATCGACGAGGCCCTGTCCGTGCTGGCTGATTTCAAGGAGCCAGCGTAGCGTTCCGTCGCAACGTATGGTGGCTATCGGCAATGTCCGGCGACCGCGGCACGGCGCCACGGGAGCATTGAAAGCACCTAATTTCTCAATAACCGCGACCCAAATAGGCCGATCGTTGCAATCGCAATCAGGTTCGCGGCAAAGAGCAAGGTGATTTCCGCATACTTCAATCCCGGAAAGTCTATTCCCCAGTTGTTCAAAGCGAGGAATAAGAGATTTACGGATTCCATGAAAATGGCGGTCAAGATTAAGAAAACGCCGATGTCGTGCGAATAGCGGTCAAATACATCAACGGATTCAGGCATGGAATCTGGATACATTCGATCCAATAGCCAACGACGATGTTCAAGAAATACACCAAATGCCGCGATCAGAATTAT
>JASLLZ010000121.1 GCA_030746775.1 Rhodospirillales bacterium
TGCTCGGGATTTGCTCTTTCGTTTTCCGCAAATGCGTCGTCGCAAACGTTACCGTTTGCTCGGGATTTGCTCTAGGTCAACGCCTGCAAGCGGCGCGAAGCCACCGACAGCATGGAAAAATCGATGCTGTCGGCCGACCACACCTCGGACAGGAGCGCCAAGGTCTGCTCGACCGCCGGGCCGCACCCCAAAGCCCAGGACCCGATGGCGGCCTCGGCGCCGGACCCGGACCCCGCGCCCTCCAGAATCTGGGAGGCGAGCGTGCCTTGGTTGGCGAACAGATCGTCGATCAGGGCCGCCACCGCCATCTGGCGCCAATGAGTCTCGGCCTCCAAGGACTCCGCCGCGGCGCGCAGGCGTCCCATGTGGAAATGGGCGCCGACGGCGAAGTAAAGCTGCGCCGCGTCGAGCACCGAGGCGTCGTGGGTTCGGCCCAGGCGCACGATATCGCATCCCGAGGCCAGGTTCACCATGCCGGCCATGCGCGAGGCCAGGGCCTGGGGCACGCCGGCATCCGCATAGGCGGCGGTGCGGGCGTGCAGATCGGTGCGGTAGTGGTCCGGCAGGATGTCTTCGAGGCCGGCCGCCAGCGTCGCCACGTCGTCGCGGAAAACGGCAACGGTGGCGCCGATGTCGAGGGGTTTTTCGGCATTGCGCAGGAACCACAGCGTGCCCCTCTCGATCAGCCGGTTGGCCTCGAGCAGCATGGCGGTCTGAACCCGGGCGGGCACCCGGTTGTCCAGGTCCTCGATGTCGGCCCAGGTCTGACGCACGGCAAAGACATCGCGGGCGACGATATAGGCGCCGGCGATATCGGTCGCCGTCATGCCGGTTTTTTCCATAAGCTGGGTGACGTAGCTTCCGCCGACCCGGTTGATCATCGAGTTGGTGACCGTGGTGGCGATGATCTCGCGGCGCAGGCGGTGGCCGCCGATGGCGTCGTGGCAGGTCTTTTGCAAGGGCGTCGGAAAATACCGCACCAGGTCCTCGAACAGCCTGGGATCGTCCGGCAGGTCGGATTTCAAAAGCTCGTCGTAAAGCCAGATCTTGAGGTGCGGCATGAGGACGGCGATCTCGGGGCGGGTGAAACCCTTTTTCGCCGCCTGGCGTTCGTCCAGAGCCTCGTCGTCGGGCAGGAACTCGACCTGGCGGTTGAGCCGCCCGGCGCGCTCCAACATGCGCATCATGCGCGCCTGGTCGTCGAAGACCTCAAGGCCGCGCGCCTCGACGACGGTAATGGCCTGGCTTTGCAGGTAGTTGTTGCGCAGGACCAACTGGGCCACTTCGTCGGTCATGCGGGCCAACAGGGCATTGCGCCGCTTCGCCGTCAGGCCCCCCGAGGCGACCACGGAGTCGAGCAGGATCTTGATATTGACCTCATGGTCCGAGCAGTCGACGCCGCCGGAATTATCGATCGAATCGGCGTTCAGGCGGCCGTCGGCCAGGGCGTATTCGACGCGGGCGCGCTGGGTGACGCCAAGATTGGCGCCCTCGCCTATGACCTTGCAGTGCAGTTCCGTGGCGTCGATGCGCACCGCGTCGTTGGCGCGGTCGCCGGCGTCGGCGTGGGCCTCGTCGCTGGCCTTGACGAAGGTCCCGATACCGCCGAACCACAGCAGGGAGACCGACGCCCTGAGCACAATGCCGAGCAGGTCGTCCGGCGTCATGGTGCGCTCCTCGACGCCGAACAGCTCGGCCGCCTCGGGTGTGAGCGTGACCGACTTGGCGCGGCGGTCGAAAACGGCGCCGCCCTTGGACAACAGCTTGGCGTCATAATCGCTCCACGACGACCGGGGAAGCGCGAACAGACGCTGGCGTTCCTTCAGGCTGCGCGCCGGATCGGGGTCGGGATCGACGAAGATGTGCAGATGGTTGAAGGCGGCGACCAGCTTGATATGGGGCGAAAGCAACATGCCGTTGCCGAAGACGTCGCCCGACATGTCGCCGACGCCGATGACGGTGAAATCCTCGGCCTGGATGTCGGTTCCCGCCTCGCGGAAGTGGCGCTTAACCGATTCCCAGGCGCCGCGCGCCGTGATTCCCATTCCCTTGTGGTCGTAGCCGACGCTGCCGCCGGACGCGAATGCGTCGCCGAGCCAGAAGCCGTAGTCTTTGGAAATCCCATTTGCGATATCGGAAAAGGTCGCCGTTCCCTTATCCGCCGCGACCACCAGATAGGGATCGTCGCCATCGCCCAGCACCACGTCGGACGGCGTCACGACCGTGCTGCCGGCATAGTTGTCCGAAATGTCGAGGAGCCCGCGCACCAGGGTCTTGTAACACGCGATGCCTTCGTTCAGCAGGGCCTCGCGGTCGCCTCCGGGGGGCGGGCGCTTGACCACGAAGCCGCCCTTGGCGCCGACCGGAACGATGACCGCGTTCTTCACCATCTGCGCCTTCATCAGACCCAGAATTTCGGTGCGGAAATCCTCGCGCCGGTCCGACCAGCGGATGCCGCCGCGCGCCACCTTGCCGCCGCGCAGGTGAATGGCCTCGACGCGGGGCGAGTAGACGAAAACCTCGACCATGGGCCGGGGCAGGGGCAGGTCGTCGACCCTCTGGCTGTCCAGCTTGACCGAGAGATAGGGTTTGGGAGCGCCGTCGGCGGCGGGCTGGAAATAGTTGGTGCGCAGCGTCGCTTCGACGACGTTCAGGAAGCGCCTGAGAATGCGGTCCTCGTCGGCGCTTTCCACCGCCTCAAGGCCGTGGCTGAGTTTGCCCTGGATACGCCGGGCGCGGCGCGCCGCCTTCGCCGTCCCGGCGGGATCGAACAGGGTGACGAACAGTTCGACGATGAGCCGCGCCAGCCCGGGATGATTGGCCAGGGTCTGTTCCATGTAGGCCTGGGAAAAGGGGATGCCCGCCTGGCGCAGGTATTTGCAATAGGTCCTGAGTATAACCACCTGGCGCCACGTCAGGCCGGCGCCGAGAACCAGGCCGTTGAAGCCGTCGCTTTCGATTTCATCGCGCCAGACGCGGATGAAGGCGTCCTGAAAGGTCTCCTGCACGGCGCCCGGATCGACCGCGGAGCCGTCCCGGGTCTCGAGGCCGAAGTCGTGGATCATGATCTGATCGAAGCCCTCGGCCCGGGGCCGGACGGCATGGGGAACCTCGTCCATCACCTTGAGCCCCATGTGTTCGAGCATAGGCAGGATGTCGGAAAGGGGAACCTCGTGATGGGGGTTGTAAATCTTGAACTGGATCTGGTTGGCGGCGGCGCCCGGGGACCGGTAGAGGTTCATTCCCAAGGCGCCGCTGGCGATGGTGTGCTCGAGGCAGGCGATGTCGGCGAGCGCCGTCGCGGCACTGGAAATTTCCTTGTAGCCCGGCGGAAATGCGTTGCGGTAGCGGTGTAAAAGCCCAAGGCCCAGCTCCTCGCCGTGTTCGCCGACCAGGGCGTCTTCCATAAGGTCGGTCCACGACCGGGCGGCGTCGACCAGACGCGCCTCGATGGCGTCGGCGTCATAGTCCCTGATTCGCCCCGGCACGGTCTGGATAATCAGATGAAGGCGGGCCAGGGGCGAATCGTCGAGTTGGGTGTAATAGGCCGACAACTCGCCGCCGAAGGAGTCTTCCAAGATGGCCTGAATGCGCTGGCGCAGATCGGTGTCGTAAAGATCGCGCGGGACATAGACGAGGCAGGACAGGAAACGTTCGAATTCGTCACGGCGAATGAACAGCGCCACCCCTTGGCGCTCCTGCAAATTGAGGATGCCGAGACTGGTCAGGTACAGGTGCTCGTCCGACATCTGGAACAGCTCGTCGCGCGGGAAGGTTTCCAAGATGTGGGTCAGGGCCTTGCCGTCGTGGCTCCCGGGCGTGAAACCGGCGCGGTCGAAGGCTATTTGCAGCTTACGCCTGAGAAGCGGGATCTCGCGCGGGCTGCGGTGGTAGGCACTCGACGTAAAGAGCCCGACGAACAGCCCGAGGCCGACCACGTGTTCCTTGGCGTCCAGCTTCTTGATGCCGATGGCGTCGAGGTGCACCGGGCGGTGGACCGTCGAGCGCAGGTTGGCCTTGGTCACCATCAGCAGATCGGACTGGGCGGCGAGTTCCCGGCCGTCGGACGACATGGCGCCGAGGGTCCTGAGTTCGCGGAAGACCGATACATTGGGGTCGCGCAGGATGCCAAGTCCGGTTTTCGCGTCGATCACGACCTTGGTTCGGCCGCGCACTTTCTTGACGTCGTAATCGCGATAGCCGAGGAAGGTGAACTGATCGGCGAGGATCCATTGCAGGAATTCCCGGGCCTCGACCAGGTCGGCGGTCGGGTGGCGCCGCGACCCCGCCTCGTCGATGATCGCCTGCATCCGCCGGCGCATGGTTTTCCAGTCTTCGACGGCGGCGCGGACGTCGACCAGCACGCCTTCGATGACGGCGCGGATGGCGTCCAGGCGGTCGGCGGACTGGGCCGTGATCTCGAAATGCATGAACGATTCGTTGGTTCCCTCGGCGCTCAGACCCCGCAGCCGGCCGGTCTTGTCGCGGCGCGTCCCGATCAGGGGATGAATAACCAGATGGACCGCTATGTCTTCTTGATTGAGGGCCGCGGTCACGGAATCGACCAGGAAGGGCATGTCGTCGTTGACGATCTCGACGACGCTGTGTTCGACCGCCCAGCCGTCCTTCTCCGGGCTTGGGTTGTAGACCCGGACCTTGGCCTCGCCGGGCTTGCGCCGTCCCGCCAGCGCCCAATGCGACAGCGCCGCGCCCAACAGGTCGCCGGGACTTAGGCCGACCATGTCGCGGGGCGGCACATGCTCGAAATAAAGACGGACGAATTGCGCGACCGCCCCTTTGGCCCCCGTGCCGCCCGGCGATCGGGCCTTGGCGACGATTTTCCTGATCAGCTCGGCCTTGCGCCGCTCGAACTTCTGCAACATCCGCCACCTCCTTCGTCCCGACTCGGACCGGCCGTCACGGGCCTGAAGTTATTTCATAAAATCAGGGCCCTGAATACCGTGCCGTGGCCCGGGCCGAATTTGACGTTGGGTCCGATTCCATGCAAATAGGATAAAGGCAAACGAATGGCGATCCGTGAGATGGGGAGGGCGGCGGTGGCAGACTCCGAGACAGAACCCGACCAAACCCGAGATCAGGTTAGCGATCCGCGACCCGAACTGGATGACTTGCAGGCCATGCAAGGCAACTGGCTGTTCAAGCGGTTGCCGCCGTGGGTCATGGACACCTTGACCAACGATCAGAAAGCGGCCATCCACGACGCCGTCACCGACCCCTCGTGGCAGCGCCACGTGGTCAACATCCGGGTCAGCCTGCCGTTTTTCAGGCAGCGCTTCTACATCACCGTGGTCGGCGGCGGAGAAAAGCGCGACGCCGAGCGCCGCGCCGCCGAACGCCACCATTATCCGCTGCGCACGATCGCCAACGTCTTCTTCGTCATCGGCGCGGCGACGATTTTTTATGCCATCGCCCTCGTCGCCCTGGCGTTTCAGGCCACCATCTTCGAGTTCTAGGCCGTCGTCCCCTCCAATCGTGGTGCGACGTGCCGGGCCCAGTGCCCTGGAACGGAAAATCTCAGCCGTCAATGGGCGCGCAATGCCTCATTCCCGGCACCACGATACCGCCACGATCCCCGATCGTCGTGGCGCCGAAGCGTTGGGCGAACACGTCGGGCAAGGGGCGGTCGCCGGGAACGGTGAGCCACAGGCGCAGCAGATGCCGGTGGCGCTCGGGTTCGGGCCAGTCCTCGAAGCCGCGCCGGTCGTGCAACAGGGCGTGGTTATAGACAAATTGCATGTCGCCGGGTTCCAGCCGCATGGTCAGGTGGAGCGCTTGATCGTCCGCCAGCTCATCGAACAGATCGAGGGCCGCCACGTGATCGGGCGTCAGCCGCGGGGCGGCGGGGAAACGCTGGGCGGAATCGATGTACTGACGTTGGTACATGACGGTCAGGCGATCGGCGAACCACGAATACACGGGTATTTCAAAATAGGGTTTCATGCCCGTGGGCACTTCTCCGCGCCGATCGGTGGCGATGGCGTCGAACAGCCGGGGCAACAGGTCCGGGCGGCGGTCGAGAAATACGTTGTAGAGGGTCTCGGCGCTGACCAGTAGGGATTCGCCGCCCGATTTCGATTGCTTGAGGCAGAGCAAGGCAACGACGTCGGCTGAATCGGTGTGAAAGGTCTGGCGCTCGCGGGTCTGGTAAATCCGGACGTCCGTATCGGTGGCGGCCTTTCCCGCGTCGCGCACGTGGCCCAGAATATGCCCGGCGGCGTTCTGGGACCTGGCGCGCCCCAGGTGCGTGCCGACACCGAAAAATAAAGTAGCCGCCTGACGCCGACTGAAGCGTTCGATCGGCAGACCCCGGATCAGCGCGAAGCCGAGCCCGTTGATCAGCCTCTCGCGCAAGGACACAAGAACCGGCCCCAGGGTGGGCAAGGGAAATGTCCCCGATGAGATCGCCGCGATGTCTTCGCCGTGCGTCGCCATGGCCGTTTGCACGGCCGCTTCCATCTCGTCGATGTGTCCGGTTTTCAGGTGCACGGTCCACGCGTCGGGGCGCCGGGCGAGGGCGGGTCCGTACCACGCGGCGGCGCGGTCTTGGCGGGGCGGCAGATCAATCATTGGCACCGAGCCATGGTATAAGCCGCCTGAACGGTGGTTTCCAGGCGGTTGAGGAACCGCGAGCGGTCGGTTTTGTTGAACGGTCTTGGGCCACCGGTAATCTCGCCCCGGTCACGCAGGCTTTGCATCAGTTCGCGGTTGGCCAGGGCCAGGCCGATACCGTTTTGCGTAAACGCATCGCCGTTCGGTTTGAGGGCCAGGGCGCCCCGTTCCAGACAGCGCGCCGCCAGCGGGATGTCGTTGGTGACGCAGATGTCGGCTTTTTGAATGTGCCCGGCGATCCAGTCGTCGGCCGCGTCGGCGCCCGGCGCAACGATGACCAGTTCGACCAGGGGGTTTCGAGGGGGCCGGATGCCGCCGTCGCTGACGAGATAGGTTTTCAGGCCGTGGCGGGCGGCGACGCGGAGGGTTTCGTCCTTGACAGGACAGGCGTCCGCATCGATGTAGATATCGACCATGTTGGCCTTTTTGTTAATTGTTCGGCGCCGGCCCGCACCCCCTCCCGGCCACCCACAGCATACAATGGCATTGGGTGGCCGGGTGGGGGAGCGGGCTGGTGCCGCACATACATAAGCGTGGCCGGGTGGGGGTGCGGGCTGGCGCCGTAAATTTCCAATAAAACGGCCGGCCCCTATCCGTCCCCGGTGACCTCCATGCGGGGCGAGCGCATCACCACCTCGTCATTAAGCTCGATGCCCAGGCCTGGGGTGTCGGGCGCTTCGAACAGGCCGTTCACCGGCTGCGGATCGGGTATGCAGAGCTCGCGGTTCCAGTCCTTGGTGGCGTAGGTGTGGTGCTCGTGAATGAGGAAATTGGGCAGCGCGGTCTCCAAATGCAGCGCCGCCATGGTCGCCACCGGCCCGCCGCAAACATGGGCCTGCACCCGGACATCGTAAATGTCGGCGTAGTCGCACATCTTCTTTGCCTCGGTCAAGCCGCCGCACAGGCCGATGTCGGGCTGGATCACGTCGACGCTCTGGTCCTCGAGGTAGGGGCGCAACCCCCAGCGCGTGTACAGCCGTTCACCGCCCGCAATCGGCGCGTCCACCTTGTCGGCGACCTTCGCATGAAGGGCCGAGTTCAGGTAGGCGACCGGCTCCTCGAAATACAGGCAGCGGAATTCCTCGACGATCTCTCCCAGTTGCACCGCCGTCGTAACGCCGGGATAGGAGTGGACCTCGAAGATGATATCGACGTCGGGGCCGACCGCGTCGCGGATCGATTTCATGCGCGCGCGGTAAAGCCGCATCT
Organism: Rhodospirillales bacterium; assembly: GCA_030746775.1. Taxonomy (GTDB): domain Bacteria; phylum Pseudomonadota; class Alphaproteobacteria; order Rhodospirillales; family JASLLZ01; genus JASLLZ01. The sequence continues at coordinate 7,840 of JASLLZ010000121.1, forward strand.
CTTTGTTGGAAAAAATCTTGGTGCGATCGAATTGCCGCGTTCCTTCGCCGTCGTACATGACCGGATCGACCTTGACGCAGTCGTAGCCCTCGGCGATCGCCCGTTCGGCCGCCCGCCCATAGTCCTCGGCATCGATCAGTATCCGAAACTCAGGCCCCCAATCGAACTGGAGCTGGCTGGCATAGGTGCGCAGGGATTCGTTCACCCTGCCTCCGAGAAGCTGATGGACGGGAACGCCCAACGCCTTGCCCTTGATATCCCAAAGCGCCGTATCGATGGCGCTCATCGCGGCATAGATGACGGGGCCTCCGCCCAACCCCCAGAAGCTTTCGCGCAGCATCCGTTTCCACAGAAGCTCGGTCCTAAACGGGTCGAAACCGATCACCATGGCCTCGGCGATCTCGCGGATCATGCTTGCCGCCGCGCTGTGGCCGAAGCCGTAAGCCAAACCGGCCTCGCCGACGCCATGAAGCCCCGTATCCGTGTGGACGCGGACGAAGACCGGGTGCCAGACCGGACGCTTCGCGAATTCGATGTCGAAGATCTCGACGCGATCAATCTTCATGCTCATATTCTCCGTCGATGGCGAGGCGGCGCGGTCAAGGTTAAGGAGTGGACCCGGGAAATGGAGCGGGCGATGGGCGATAAACCTAGCACAATCCGGTGGCACGAGACATTGGCATCTTGGCGCGCCCGGCGGGGCGGGCATGTGCTAGTCTCCGACCCGCGCGGCGGAGAGAAAAGCCGCGCCGGGCTTTCGGATTTGGGCGTCGTTCGGACAGCGCCGGAAGATCGATTGAGGGGTTAGTCGAAGCACCTTGGAGAATCACGATTAGGACATCCATCGCCAAACTGTGGGACCGTGATTTCTGGCGCATGCTCAGGGATTACCTTGGCGGCGGCCGAGCGACGCCGCGTCGCGACCCGGTCGTCAATGGCGAGGGTCTGGCCGGCTTTCTCTACGCCCGCGCCAGCCACGTTTCGCAGACGTCGCTCTATGGTTATATCAGGACCCGGGCCGGCTCGCGCTATCCGGAGCTCTTTGCCGACGACGCGTTCATGGTATCGATGAACATCGCCAAGTGGCAGATTTGGGCGGCCTGTCTTTCCGATCTTACCCTCTATGCCGGCGGCCTGATCCTCCAGCGGACGCAAGCCCCGGAAAAGGCGGTTCGGGCGCTGATGTGCGATGTGGCCGATGCGGTTTTTGCCCAAGTGGGCACCCCGGACGACGCCGGCGATCAATTCGCCGCCAGCCTCGAGGCCATAAGCGCCCGAATTATGAACATGGATTGGCGAACCTTCGAGGACGATGAGACCGTTTTCCGGGAAAGTCCCGACGCCCTGGTCCAGTGGGCGCCGATTATCGACGAATTGAAGGAATTGGACAGCGAGAATGTCAGGAACTCGGTCCGCTTCCGCTGGCAGGAAATCCGCCGCGATTTGCGCCACAACCTGAATGCGGGGGCGGTCATGGATGCCCTCCAAAGCGGCCCGTGAAGGGCGGAACTCCCGGCCCCTAAGACACGGCCAGGACCATGATTGACCGTGGACCCCTTGGAATTAGGGTCAGGACTCATTGATTGAGATAGAAGATGATGGAAGCGGCGATGCAGATTGCGGAGAAGTAGGTGTGGG
>JASLLZ010000122.1 GCA_030746775.1 Rhodospirillales bacterium
GCCTCCTTCTCGTTAGAGACTTTGAATCACATCAAAACCAATTTGTGAATCCCCTAATTGAGTACAGAGCCTAGGCGCGCGGGCGCCTTTCGAAGCGCTCGCCGCGGTCGGCGCCGGCCTCGAATACCAAGTGGCGGGTTAAACCGCGTACGCTTTTCAAATTCTCCAGACGGGCCAGGGCGCGTTCCGCCGCCGCGATGGCGCCGGGCGCCAGGAAACCCGAGACGCAATCGTGGAACTTGTCATCCAGATCGCCGTCGTCGAAAGGCCGGAAGACGGTACCGCGGGCATAGCGCACTTGGGTCTTCAGCACCCGTCCGTCCTTCAGCTTCACCGTTACCAGGACCGGTTTGCGTTTGGCCGGATCGTTGTTCTCGTCCTTTTGCGGCCGCCCCCGCATGTGGGTGAGCGCCAGCAGCCGGCGCACCCGGGAACGGCCGACGGCCCGGGGCGTGAAGTCGGCCAGGGAAAGCCTGCCGAACAAGAGGGCCACGGCGACGCAGTAGTGCATCGAGAAGCGAGCCTCCATCTCGTTTTGGGGATCGGGGTACATGAGGTTGCGCTTGTTGGTGAAACCGACCAGGGTCTCCACCGCCGCCACGTCGCCAGCGCCGAAGCGGTGGCGGCGTTTGAGATCCAAAAGCCCGTCCAGGGTGCGGTGGGCGCTGCCGCAGCAGGGATAAAGCTTGGGCGCCAGGCCGTACTTCTCCAAGTAGAGGGGATCGCCGAGGCCGGGCAGAACGTTGCGCCAGCCCGGTGAGCGGGGACCGGCGTAAAGGGCGCGGAAGCCAAGCCGGCCTTCCAGCGCGTTGTCGCGCCCGGTAACGCCGTTGGCCGCCAGGCCGGCGGCGAGGACGGCGTTCTGGGCCGCCATTCCGGCATGATAAGGCTTGGCCATGCTGCCGAACTGCACCTTGGTGCCCGATGCCATGCTGGCCCCCAGGCTGATGGCGTTCGCCGTCGATTCGGCGTCGAGGCCGAGCAGCCGGGCGCAGGCGGCGGCGGTGCCGATGGCCCCCACCGTCGATGTGCCGTGCCAGCCGCTGTCGTAATGGATGCGGTTGACGCCCTGGGCCACCGCCGCCTGGATCTCCGACCCGACGACGTAGGCGTCGAGAAGGCGGGCGCCCGAGACACCGATCTCCTCGCCGAGCGCCAGCAGCGCCGGCACCAGGACCGCCGAGGCGTGGGTCGACGCCGGGTGGTAGTTGTCGTCGTAATCCAGCACGTGGGCCGCCATGCCGTTGGCCAGCGCGGCCCAGGGCGCCGGGGCCTTGCGCCGTTGGCCGATGACGGTGGCCGGCCCCGTGCCCCACGGGGCCACGGTGGCGCGTACCCTTGCCGTACCCTCATCGCCGGCGCCCGCCACCATGCACCCGACGGTGTCCCAGACGGCCTGGCGCGCCCGCGTCAGGGCGACGGCTGATTCGATGACCGGCGTCTCGGCCGCCCATTGGGCCAGGGTGCCAGCGACCGTCATGACTCCACCCCTCCTACAAGGTTCCCGGAAAGCGGCCGCCGTCGACCGACAGACTCTGGCCGGTAATATAGCCGGCCTGGGCGCTGGAGAGGAAAGCGCAAGCGGCGCCGAACTCGGCCGGATCGCCCCACCGCCCCGCCGGCCCGCTGGCCAGTTGGGCTGACTCCTTGGCCCCATCGGGATTGCCTTCGTGCTTGGCCAGCTCTTCGCGGTGCACCTTGAAGCGCTCGGTATCCATGGCGCCGGGCAACAGGTTGTTGATGGTGACGTTGTGGCGCACCGTCTGGCGCGCCAGGCCGGCGGCAAATCCGGTCAGGCCGAGGCGCGGCGCGGTGGCCAGCGCCATGTTGGCGATCGGCATCTTGACGATGCCCGACGTGATATTGACGACGCGCCCGAAGCCGCGCTCGACCATGCCCGGCACGGTGGCGCGTATCATCATGAGCGAGGTCAGCATGTGATCGTTGAGGGCGGCCCGCCAGTCCTCCATGCCCCACTGCAGGCAATCGCCGCGCGGCGGCGCATCGCCGGCGTTGTTGACCACGATGTCGGGATCGGGACAGGCGGCCAGGGCAGCGGCCCGCCCCTCTTCGGTCGAGATGTCGCCGGCCACCGCCGTCACCTCGACGCCGGTGGCGGCGCCAAGCTCGGCCGCCGCTTTTTCCAGGCGCCCGGCGTCGCGGGCCAGAATGGTCAAATTCACGCCCTCGCTGGCCAAGGCCAGGGCGCAGGCCCGGCCAAGGCCCTTGCTGGCGCCGCTGACGAAGGCCTTGCGCCCGGCAATCCCTAGGTCCATTGAAACGCTCCTTATCCGTTCGACGTTGATCCCAAGCCCCGCTTATACCCTAAAACGTTCCCGGAAAGCGCCCGCCGTCAAGGAGCAGGTTCTGGCCGGTGATGTAACCGGCCTGGACGCCGCTGAGAAAAGCGCAGGTGTCGCCGAACTCTTGTGGATCGGCGATGCGGCCCGCCGGCGCCTCGGCGGCGCGCCGGGTGTACATCTCGTCAATCGTGCAGCCCGCCTGGCGGGCGCGCACCTCCATGTTCTCGCGTACCCGGTCGGTATCCAAGGACCCGGGCAGGAGATTGTTGATGGTGACATTGTGGCGCACCACTTGGCGTGCCAGGCCGGCGACAAACCCGGTGAAGCCGGCGCGCGGTCCGGCTGACAATTCCAAGCTGCCGCCGGGCATCTTGACGACGATCGAGGTGATATTGACGATGCGCCCGAAACGCCGTTCGATCATGCCGTCCACCGTCGCCTGGATGAGCGAGATCGGGGCCACCAGATAGGCGTCGAAAAGGGCGATCCAGTCGTCCCGCCCAAGCCGGCGAAAGTCGCTGACGTGAGGCGGGCCGCCGGTGTTGGTGACCAAGATGTCGGGTTCGGGACAGGCGGCCAGGGCCTTGGCCCGGCCCTCCGCGTCCGTAATGTCGGCGGCGACGGCCGTCACCCGGACGCCGGTCTCGGCGCGGATGTCCCCTGCCGTTTCCTCCAACGGCCCGGGACGGCGGGCAACGATGGTCACGTCGACACCCTCGCGGGCGAGGGAGAGGGCGCAAGCGCGGCCCAGGCCCCGGCTGGCGGCCGAAACCAGGGCCGTCTTTCCGGCCAGGCCAAGGTCCATGGTGCGGAAATCCCTGCCTAAAACGTTCCGGGGAACTTGCCGCCGTCGACCAAAAGGTTCTGGCCGGTGATGTAACCGGCCTGAACGCTAGAGAGGAAAGCGCAGGCGTCGCCCATCTCGGCCGGGTCGCCGAAGCGGCCCGCCGGGTGCGCCGCCTTCTGCTCGGCCTCGACCTCTTCGATCGTTCGTCCGCTCTTCTTGGCCGCCGCCCCCAGATTGCGCCACAGCCGGTCGGTGGCGCTCCGTCCGGGCAGAAGGTTATTGATGGTGACGTTGTGGCGCACCGACTCGCGCGCCAGGCCGGCGACGAAGCCGGTCAAACCGGTGCGCGCGCCGTTGGATAGCCCCATGTTGGGAATCGGCGCCTTGACCGAGTTCGAGGTGATATTGACGATGCGCCCGAAGCGCCGTTCGATCATGCCGTCGAGCACCGCCTTGATGAAGAAGATGGGCGTTAACATGCTGTCGTCCATGGCGGCGATCCAGGTGTCGCGGTCCCATTCGCGAAAGTCGTCGCCATGCGGGGGCCCGCCGCTGTTGTTGACCAGGATATCGGGATCGGGACAGGCCGCCAGCACCGCCGCCCGGCCGGCGTCGCTGACGATATCGGCGGCCACCGTGCTGACTTTGGCGCCGGTGGCGGCGGCGATCTCGTCGGCGGCATCTTGAAGGGGGCCGGGGGTACGGGCGACGATGATCACGTTGACCCCCTCGCGGGCCAACGACAGGGCGCAGGCGCGGCCGAATCCGCGGCTCGCCGCGGTGACCAGTCCCGTCCTGCCGGCGATGCCGAGATCCATCGTTTCCCCCTCAGTCCTCTTCGCTCGCAAGTTCCACGACCCGGCGCGCCAGCGGCACGGTGATGTTGCGCCGTTCGGCCAGGGCCGCCGCGTCGAGGGCCGCCACCAGGCGGCGCGCGGCATCGAACGAACGGTCCATGCGCGCCACCATAAACGAGACCACATCGCTGTCCACTCTGAGCTGGCGGTCGGCGAACAACTTGACCAGGACGGCCGCGATCAAGGTGTCGTCGGGCGGCTTGATGGCGATCGCCGAGGCGGCATTGAGGCGTGAGCGCAAGTCTTCCAACGCCACCGTCCAGCGGGCCGGCGGACGGCGGGCGGCAAGCAACAGATGACGCCCCGCCTCGGCAAGCCTGTTATGAAGGTGCAGCAAGGCCTCCTCCAATCCCTGGGCGAGCACGGTCTCGGCGTCATCGACGACACAGGCGGGCGCCGTCAGATCGTCGGGCCCGCCGGCCGCAAGTTCACCGGCGCCGAGAAGGCACGCCCCGGCGCCGGCCGCGAAAACCTGCGCCAAGTGGGTCTTGCCGCAGCCGGGCGGGCCGTGGAGGGCCAGCGCCGGCCCCGGCCAATCGGGCCACCGGTCGATCCACGCAACCGCCTCGGCGTTGCTCGGGGTAACCACGAATTCCTCGCCGCCGAGGGCCGGGCGGTGGTCGAAGTCGAGGGGCAGTTGACGCCGCTCCGTCAAGGGGAATGGTCCCCTTTCTCCTCCGCGGCCGCGCCGTAGAGAGGACCGCTCAGGTAACGGTCGAGAGAGAAGCGCACCAGAACGCCGATCACCGCCGCCACCGGGATCGCCAACATGACGCCGGTGAAACCGAACAACGCCCCACCCGCCAACAAGGCAAACAGGATCCACACCGGATGCAGCCCGACCCGGTCGCCGACCAGACGCGGCGTCAATGCGTAGCCCTCGATCACCTGGCCGGCGGCGAAAACGGCGGCGACCAGGGCAACGGACCCCATATCCGCGAACTGGACGAAGGCAATGCCGAGACCGGTAGCCAGGCCGACTAACATGCCGAAATAGGGAACAAAGGATATCAGCCCCGTGCCGAGTCCGACGAGGAGCCCGAAATCGAGCCCTACCAGGGTCAGTCCGACGGCATAAAAGACGCCGAGCAGCAGGCAGACCGTCGCCTGGCCGCGGACGAAGCCGGCCAGGGTGCGGTCGATCTCGTGTATCTGGGCGCGGATGGTGGGCGCCGCGCGGCGCGGCAAAAGGGTGTCGATTCGCGTCACGATGCGGTCCCAGTCACGCAGCAGGTAAAAGGTGACCAGGGGCGTAATGACGACAAGCGAAAGTACGTTGAGCAGCGCCACGCCGCCGCTCCACAGGTTCTTGAGCAGGCTCCCGACCCACTGAATGGCCTCGCCGGCGTAAGAGCCGGCGGCCCCGCGCAGGCGTTCCACGGCGTCGGCGGGAAGGCTTGACTGAAGATGTTCCAAGATGGGCGCCGCCTGCTCGCGCAGCACCTCGGCGTAATGGGGAATCCGCGAGACGAAGGCCATCACCTGGGCCTGCAGAAGAGGGAACAAGAGCACCGCGACGCCGGCCGCCAAAAGGAAGAACAGGGCCGTGATCAGGCTCGTCGCCACAACCCGCGAACAGCCCCATTTTTCCAAACGGTCGGCCAGGGGATCGAGGAAGTAGGCAACCGCCATGCCGGCGACGAAGGGCATCAGCACGCCCGACAGGAGCGAAAGAAGAAAGGCCAGGACGACGATCCCCGCCAGCCACACCACGGCACGCATCTCGCGGCTCACTTGCCGTTCTCCAAGAGGGAGGTCATGCGGCCCCAGGTCACCACATACATGGCACCCGAGACAAGCGTCGTGGCCGCCACCGCGTAGACCAAGATATCGATCAAGAACGCCGCCTCAATGTCGAACCCGGAAGATCCCAGAACAGCGGTGGCAAGAACAATCTGGGCCGCGGTATTGACCTTGCTGACGCGCAGCGGGCGCATGGTCAGAGAATGACTCAAGGTGTGGAACAAGATGGCGCCGCCGACGATGACAGCATCGCGGAAGACGACCATGATCGCCAGCCAGACCACCAGGAGATCGGCCTGGGCCAGGCTTATGTAAACGCAGACCAAAAGCGCCTTGTCGGCGAGAGGATCGAGGAACTTGCCGAAAGGCGTTTCGGCGTTGAAGCGTTTGGCGATGAAGCCATCGATGGCATCGCTGACGCCGGCCGCGATAAACAGTGCGAAGGCCTCCATCAGGCGGGCGTCGAGAATGAGCCACACCATGACGGGAGAGGCCAACAGACGACCAAGTGAGATCAGGTTGGGAATATTCACGGCGGCCCGACTATGATTTTTTCCGTGGTGAAGATGCAGCCAAACCGAGCACCCACTCGCCATCCTCCGCCGACATAACCAGATCGGCCTGTTCGAGGGCGACGACGAGTTGTTCCTCGGAGCCGAAATAATGGAGGTTGATGCACACCTCGTCGAGGGAAATCAAGACCATGTCGACGCGCCCCACCACGGCGATGCCCGACAGCCGCTTGCGCACCTCAAGCCAGTCCGCGAGGCGCCGGATGGGGACCTTCGCCGCCGCCACGGCGCTCGTCTCGAATTGAAGAAGGTTGTCTTTCTTCCAGTTGTCCTCCACCTGGCGTGCCAGTTCCGCCGCCGCGCGCGCAAGCATGCCGTCGATGCCCTCCTCCTCGGTGGCCGAGAAGGACTTGACGATGGTCTGCTCTTGCAACGTGGTGCCGTAACGGGTGACGAAGACCTCCACCTCGGGCCGGCCGAGGCGGGCGCTGATGCCAAGAGTGCCGTGCGCGACAATCGCGTCGCCGGCGCCATAGCGGGCGGCGACGGCATTCAGGCGCCGGACATCGCCCTTCACCGCCTGTTCCGCCCCGATCGCCGCGATGTCGGCCAGATCGCCCAGGGGCAGGGCCAGGGGAACCAGGCCATCCAGGGGCGGCACCGCCTTCCAGGCATCGCGCCACGGGTTGGGGTCGTCCCACAAGAGCAGGGCCCCGGCGGCCTGATAAACGGGCAGCACCAGGACCGGCTTGCTTGGGGTCTCGGCGAACGGCACGTCGCTGTCGGTCAACAGACGGCGAATCGGACCAGCCTGAAAACGGAAACTCAGGCGCGCCAGATAGCGCACCGCCGAGGTTTTTTCATCGGCCACCGCGAAGTCCTTGACGTAGACCGATATGTCGCGCGGCCCGAGCTTGGGCAAGCGCGGATGGTCGGCGCGCAGGGTGAGGCGCTCCAACAGCCTGCGAAAAGCCACGCCCTCGCCCTCGGCCAGGGCGCGTTCGCGTGCCTGGGCGGCGGTTTCCGCCGTCACGTCCACCGCCACCCCCTTGACCTCGAATACGTCCGGCGCCAGCGCCTCGGCCGCCAGTGCCGCGACGACCGCGAAGACGGCGGCCAAAAGCCCCGTCAGGATACTTCGCCGGACGATATGAAATCGCTGCCGATGGGTCATTGAAAACCGTCCCGGATACAGTATCTTCGCCTCGACCGCGTGCCGTCACCCTAAACGACGCCTAACCTACCACGTCGCGGCGGAGGAAAAAGACATTACTCGCAGCCCCTACAAGGATGCCGGCGTCGATATTGCGGCCGGCCAGACGCTGGTCGAGGCCATAAAGCCAATGGCCCGCGCCACCGGGCGCCCCGGCGTGGTCTCGGAACTGGGCGGTTTCGGCGGTCTGTTTGACCTCAAGGCGGCGGGATACGCCGACCCCATCTTGGTCGCTTGTACCGATGGCGTGGGCACCAAGCTCAAGATCGCCGTTGCCGCGGGACGCTTTGATACCATCGGCATCGACCTTGTCGCCATGTGCGTCAACGACTTGGTGGTGCAAGGCGCGGAGCCGCTTTTCTTTCTCGATTATTTTGCCACCGCCAAGCTCGAGCCGAAAATGGCGCGCGCCGTAATCGGCGGTATCGCCGAGGGTTGCCGGCAGGCCGGTTGCGCCCTGATCGGTGGCGAGACGGCGGAAATGCCGGGCCTCTACGCCGGCGGCGATTTCGATCTGGCGGGCTTCGCCGTCGGCGCCGTCGAACGGGACCGACTGTTAACCGGCAAGAACGTCGCCCCCGGCGACCGGGTTCTGGGTCTGGCCTCGGGCGGCCTTCAGTCGAACGGCTTTTCCCTCGTCCGGCGCATCGTCACCGACGCCGGGCTGGACTATGGCGCGCCGGCGCCCTTCGATGCGGAGTGCAGCCTCGGCGAGGCGTTGTTGAAGCCGACCCGTATTTTTGTGCCGGGCTGTCTTGGCGCCATTGCGACAGGTGGCGTCAAGGCCCTGGCCCATATCACCGGCGGCGGGATCGCGGAAAACGTACCCCGGGTACTGCCCGGCGGCCTGGCGGTCGAGATCGACGCCGGCGCGTGGTCGGCGCCACCGGTCTTTCGCTGGCTGGCGTGTCAGGGCGCCGTGCCGACGGCGGAACTGGCGCGCACCTTCAACATGGGCATCGGCATGGTGGTCATCGTCCGGGCCGACGCCGGCGGCGCGATTGAAGCGGCGCTAAGCGAGGCCGGCGAAGAGGTGATCCCCCTGGGCGCGGTGACGGAGCGCCAGGCCGACGGACCGGCAATAACCATCAAAGGCATGGAAGAAGCATGGCGGAACGGAAAGGCGGCAAGAAACTAAAGCTGGGCGTCCTGATTTCGGGGCGAGGCAGCAATCTGCAGGCCCTCATCGACGCTTCGGCCAACCCCGATTACCCGGCCGAAATCGCCCTCGTCGTCTCCAACGTGCCGGGCGCCAAGGGGCTGGAACGGTGCCGGCAACCGGGTATCGCAACGGCGGTCATCAATCACAAGGACTTCGAAGACCGCGAAAGTTTCGAGGCGGAACTGGACAAGACCTTGCGCGCGCAGGGGGTGGAATTGGTCTGCCTGGCCGGTTTCATGCGCCTGCTCACGGACACCTTCGTTAATGGCTGGCGCGATCGGCTCATCAACATCCATCCGTCGCTGCTGCCCGCCTTCAAGGGTCTCAACACCCAGGCACGGGCCGTGGAAGCGGGGGTCCGATTTGCCGGTTGTACGGTCCACTACGTCCGGCCCGCCATGGACGACGGCCCGATTATTGTCCAGGCAGCGGTACCGGTGCATGCGGACGACGACGCCGACACCCTGGCGGCGCGAATCTTGACCCAAGAGCACCGCATCTATCCCCTGGCCGTCAGGCTGATCGCCGAAGGCCGCGTCCGGGTGGCGGGCGAGCGCGTACTGATCGACGGCGCCCAATCGGCCGAGGAAACGTTGATCAATCCCGCCGAGCGGTGATGGATATGTAGAGAATTATTGGTTTATTCGGCGCCGCGACATAAAAAACACAAGGGGCTGTCCCAGATAACCCATTTGGGGGGTTATCATGGGAGCTATGCGGAAGAGCCGTCTCAGCAGGTACAAA
>JASLLZ010000123.1 GCA_030746775.1 Rhodospirillales bacterium
TTGTACCTGCTGAGACGGCTCTTCCGCATAGCTCCCATGATAACCCCCCAAATGGGTTATCTGGGACAGCCCCTTCCATTTTTGCAAATTGCAATCCGCAATTCGCGATTTTCTTGCATTTTGCAAGACTCCCCATCGATCGGGAATTTTGTCGGGTTACTGCACGCGGCCGACTGGACGGCGCGACGCGCCACCGCTAGCCTGTCGCACGGGACGGCGCGGCTAATTTTCTGGGCGCCACGGCTGTCGGCCCGTATCCCAAGAGTAAGGGAAATGGCGGAATGTCGGATCTCGACGGAAAGGTTGTCCTGGTAACCGGTGCCTCGCGCGGCATCGGGGCCGCGATCGCACGCGCCTTGGGCGCGGCCGGTGCCGACGTTATTCTCCACTATAGCCGCGGCCGCGATGCCGCCGAAGCCATTGCCGGCCAACTTCAACAGACCGGCTGCCATCTGGTACAGGGCGATTTCGAGTGCGATGACGATGTCGAAAAAGTGTGGCGAGATGCGGTTGCCTGGAAAGGTCACGTCGATGTTCTGATCAACAACGCGGGTGTATACGCGATGGGCGGCGTGGATGAGGATTTCGAGATCTGGACCGGAGTGTGGCGCCGCCTTTTGCAGGTCAACCTAGTTGCGGCTGCCCATCTTTGCCGCCACGCCGTGCTTCACTTTCGATCCAGGGGAGGGGGCATTATCGTCAACATCGCGAGTCGCGCGGCGTTCCGGGGCGACACGCCCGATTACATGCAATACGCCGCCTCCAAGGGGGGGCTGGTATCCCTGACGCGCAGCCTGGCGCGCGGTTTCGCCGCCGACAACATCTTGGCCTACGTGATCGCGCCGGGCTTCGTGCAAACCGACATGGCGGACGATTTCACGCGAATTCACGGGGAGGAAGCGGTCACTAGGGAGACCCCCTGGGAGAAATGGCTTCACCCGAGGATGTAGCCGAGGTCGTTCTCTTCGTCGCCTCGGGCCGGGCCCGCCACGCGACCGGAACCACCATCGACATCAACGGCGCGTCGTACGTGCGCTAGGATTCTTCCTTGCGCTCCGTGCTATTCTCGGCCGCGCCTTCGACTCGGCCAGGGGTACGTCAACCATGTCCAAGACCATGTTCGATAAGATCTGGCACCGCCATACCATACTCAGCGGCGAGGACGGGCAGTGCCTGCTCTATGTCTCGCGCCACATGGTCTATGATTCTTCGTTCCATTCCTTCGAATTCCTCAAGCGCCGCGGCCTTCCGGTCAAGCGGCCCGATCAGACGTTCGCCACCGCCGATCACTTCGTTTCCACCCTGGGGCGGAAGATCGACGCCATCGAGGATGCCGAATCGCGCCACGTCGTCGACCTTTTGCACAGCAATGCCCGTGACCGGGGCATCCCGCTCATCGGTCTCGAAGACCCGCGCCAAGGCATCATTCACGTTATCGGCCCGGAGTTGGGCATCGCCCAGCCTGGATTGTTGCTGGTCTGCGCCGATTCCCACATCTCTACCCTGGGTGCCCTGGGGGCGCTCGCCATCGGCATCGGCCACGCGGAATCGACCCACGTTCTGGCGACTCAAACCCTGTGGCAGAGCAAGCCCAAGCTTATGCGAGTCACGGTGGCGGGCGACAAGCCTTTTGGCGTCACGGCCAAGGATATCGCGCTGAGCCTTGTTTCCATGATCGGCGCTTCCGGGGCCTCGGGGCATGCCATCGAATTCGCCGGCTCGACCATCCGCGGGCTTTCCATGGAAGAACGCATGACGGTCTGCAACATGGCCATCGAGGCCGGCGCGCGGGTCGGCATGGTGGCGCCCGACGAAACCACCTTTGCCTATCTGGACGGCCGTCCCCTCGCGCCCCGGGGCGCCGAACGCGACCGCGCGCTGGCTTATTGGCGCACCCTGCCAAGCGACGGCGACGCGGGTTTCGACGCCGAAGTGTCGGTCGACGCAGAAGACATCGCCCCGATGGTGACCTGGGGCATAACGCCGGGCGACGCGTTGCCCATTACCGCCGCCGTGCCCGACCCCGCGGCCGAGCCCGACGCCGAGGCCCGAACCGGCGTGCAACAGGCGTTGGATTACATGGACCTTGCGCCGGGAACACAACTCACCGACATCGTCATCGACCGGGTTTTCATTGGATCGTGCACCAACGGCCGCATCGAGGACTTGCGTGCCGCCGCCCGGGTGGCGCGGCGGGGCCGGGCGGTGGTGCCGGCAATGGTCGTGCCCGGCTCGACCCCGGTCAAGCGACAGGCCGAGGCGGAAGGCCTGGACCGTGTCTTTATCGACGCCGGTTTCGAGTGGCGCCATTCGGGTTGCTCCATGTGCGTTGGGATAAACGGCGATACGGGAGCGCCGGGCGAACGCTGCGCCTCGACCTCGAACCGCAACTACGCTGACCGGCAAGGTCGGGGTGTCCGCACCCACCTGATGAGCCCCGCCATGGCGGCAGCGGCGGCCCTGACAGGGCGCCTCGCCGACGTGCGACGGCTTGAAGAAGGGGTCACGGAATGATGGAACCTTTCAAGCGCCTGACCGCCGTCGCGGCGCCGATCGAGGGAGCGGACATGGAAACCGATATCCTGTTTCCGTCACGGTTCCTGAAAAAGCCGCTTGGGCCGGAGTATGCGGCGTATCTGTTTCATGACCTCCGCTTCCACGCCGACGGCACCGAAAGGGTGGACTTCGTCCTCAACCAGAGCCCTTGCCGCGCCGCGACCATCCTTGTCGCCAACCGCAACTTCGGCTGCGGCTCGGCGCGCGAAGGCGCCGTCTATGCCCTTGTCGAGTACGGTATCCGCGTCGTCATCGCACCCAGCTTCGGGGATATCTTTTATTACAACTGCCTGACCAACGGCCTGCTGGCGGTGCGTCTCGAGGCCGGCCCGGTGGCCGACTTGCGCCGCCGCCTAAAGGAATCGCCCGGAACCCGGCTGAGCGTCGATCTGGAAGCCCGGACGGTGACGGCTCCCGATGGCGCCCAATATTCCTTTGAGATCGATTCCGCATGGCGCCGCCGCCTGATCGAAGGCCTGGACGGCATTGACCTGACGCTTGGCCACGCCGCCGCCATCGACGCCTTCGAAGAGCGTTACCGCGCCGAAATGGGCTGGCTTTTTAAGGACGCTCTTTGAAGCAATGGGATGTTCCCGTCAGTCGAGGGTTTCAACCTGGATGGGAGCGCCAGAATCGACCGCCGACAATGCGCGTACATCCTCGACGGCGCGGCCCCAGATGTTGGTCGGCGCGGCAAGGCGGATTTCATCGCCCCGAGAGACCGGCGTGCGCCCGAAGCCGATGGCGATGGAATCTCCTTCGACCCAGAAGGCCAGTTCGCCGGCCTCGACCACGTCGCGCGCGTCGGCTTCGCGCGGCGCCGTGACGGGGGTCGAGAAATAAACCTCTTCGCCCCAGGTCTGAGCCGTTGAAGAAAACGGCGCCGCGTCGTAAATGGCATCCGCCGTCGGCGTGTCGAACAACTCGGCGGTAAGTTCGACGCCGCCGATGTCCATCTTGAGCTTGCGCATCCCCTATCCCTCTCTTGAAACTGCTCCAAGGGCGTGAGCACAATTCTATACCGGTTGGGCCGCATGGCCCAAATCACATCGCCGCCTTACTGCATGCGGTCCGGCGTCCCGTCATCCGATTCGGACGGACCCTGGGCGGTAATGCCCGCCTGATGGTGAACCATGCGCCAAGCACCGTCTTCGCGCATAAAGACGTTGGTGGCCACCAAGTGGTTTTTCTCAATGGTTTCGAAACAGACCACATAGGCAACGTCGCCCAGAACGTGGGCCGTGGCCTGACGGCAGGTGACTTGCGGCGACTCGGGATTGGCCAGGATGGCGCGCCAGCTTTCCATCACCCCTTCGCGCCCGGTGACCACGTTCCAACCCGGATGGATACAGGTGACAGGGATCGAGCGCGCCCATACGTCTTCCATGGCGTCGGGATCGCGTGTCGTGAAGGCAAGGTAGAAGGCATCGTTGGCAAAAAGAACGGCAGCTTGCTCAGACATGGCGCCCGGGCCTTGTATTCATAGCGAAAGGGTTCCCGCAACCAGTGTATGGCGGTCGGCCCCCGGGCGGGAAGGGAGAAATGCGGTTTGCCATATGACAGGCTTTCGGCGATTTGTTAATGTGCCGCCATCTCGGCCCAGGACT
This sequence comes from Rhodospirillales bacterium, assembly GCA_030746775.1. Taxonomy (GTDB): domain Bacteria; phylum Pseudomonadota; class Alphaproteobacteria; order Rhodospirillales; family JASLLZ01; genus JASLLZ01. Next base: position 4,164 of record JASLLZ010000123.1, read on the forward strand.
TTCACCACCGGTACCTGCCCGATGCCTGATCTCTACCCCCTGGCCGGACCGCTCCTGAGGCTCCTCGATCCGGAATGCGCCCACGATCTTGCCCTGGCGGCGCTGGAACGCGGCCTGGTGCCGCGCCCGGCCCCCTTCGAAGATGCCATTCTCCAGACCCGTGTGTTGAATCGGGACTTCGCCAACCCCATCGGATTGGCGGCCGGATTCGACAAAGATGCCCGGGTGGCGGACGCCATGCTGGCCCAGGGCTTCGGCTTCGTCGAAATCGGCAGCGTCACACCGCTCCCCCAGCCCGGCAACCCGCGCCCGCGCGTCTTCCGTCTGGCCGCCGACGGTGCCGCCGTCAACCGCCTGGGCTTTAACAGCCAAGGCGTCGAAGCGGTGGCCGAACGCCTGGGCAAACGAAAGCGGGCTGGCATCGTCGGCGTCAACATAGGCCGTAACAAGGACACCGCCCAAGCCGTCGACGATTATGTCGCCGCCACCCATGTCTTGGCCCGCCTTGCCGATTATCTGGTGCTCAATGTCTCGTCACCCAACACGCCGGGCCTGCGTGCCTTGCAGGACGGCGACGAACTGCGCCGGCTTGTGTTTGGGGTGCAGGAAGCGCTGGCCGATGTGGCCAAACATGAAAGACCGCCGCTACTGCTCAAGATCGCCCCCGACCTGATGGACGAGGACAAGGACGATATCGCGGCGGTGTCCCTTGAGGCCGGCATCGATGGCTTGATCGCCACCAACACTACGATCGAGCGTCCCTCAACCCTGGTCGGGCGCCACCGCAACGAAGCGGGCGGATTGAGCGGGCGACCGCTGTTCGAGCCGTCGACCCGCGTATTGAGCGAGATGTACCGCCGAATTGGGCACCGAATCCCCCTCATAGGCGTTGGCGGAATCAGCGACGGGCATGACGCCTATGCCAAGATTCGCGCCGGGGCTTCGCTGGTTCAGATTTATACGGCGCTCATCTACCATGGCCCCGGCCTGGTCAACCGCATCAAACGCGAACTGGCCGCATTGCTGCGCGCCGACGGTTTCGCCAGTCTTTCCGAGGCGGTGGGCACCGGGCAGCGTTAGGAGAGGTTATTTCCCCGCCCTGGATTTCTTAGCCACGGCAAGGAATTTCGTCAGGAAATGGAAGGTCAACGGCGCCACGGTGACAACGACGAAGATACGACCCAGGTGGTGGCTGGAAACGAAGGCGATGTCGACGTTCATGGCCAGGCTGATGAGGCTCATCTCGGGCATGCCGCCGGGCGACAGGGCCAGGAACAGGGCCTGGAAGGGAAGGCCGGTAAGCCTTTCGAGAACCAAAGCGAAAACCAGCGCGGCGGCCAACATGGCCATGGCGACGACGGCCCCGGTCGCCATGGTTCTGAGAATGTTTTTCAGTTTGTAGCCGGTGAAGCGGCAACCGATGGAGGTGCCGAGAACGACCTGGGCCACGGCGATCAGAACGGCCGGGGGCCGGGCATCGGTCAGGCCACCGAGATGAATGGCGGCGCTGAGCAAGATGGGGCCGGTGAATATGGGGGCCGGCAGGCGCATCAACTTGGCCACCCAAAACCCCGCGACGGCGCATAGGGTCAGGATGGCGATATCCGATGCCGTGAGGCTGGCGATCGAGGGGCCGGGCACGCCGAAGCCGCTCGGCTCGTAGCCCAGGAAAAAGCGAAATGCAAAGGGGATCGTGAGGACGACGAAAAAAATGCGGGCACTGTGGATCAGGGATATGATCCGCACGTCGGCACCCATCTCGGCCCCCAGGATAACCATGTCGCTGAAGCCGCCGGGCGCCGAGGAGAAGAAGGCGGTGGGCAGGTCATAGCCCTTCTTGCGATAGAGATAGAAGAGCGTACATCCCCCGACCGCTACCACATAAGAGATGACTCCGGCGAAACTGCCCAGCCAGCGGAACGCGTCTTTCAGGGTTTCCGGGGAAAACGCACTGCCCAGCATGACGCCGAGCACGGCGACCATCACCAGTTGAAGGGGCCACACCAACTTGAGATTCACGCCTGACAGCGCCGCTACCGTCGTGGCGAAAGCGGCCCCGACCATCCAGGGTAGCGGCATTCGGAAATAGGCGAACAGGGCCCCTCCGGCGGCGCCCAGGCCGAGCGACATCAAGATTCGTCCAAGGTCACGCCAAGTCAGGGATGACGATGTGGTCACGGCCACCCCCCGCACTTGATCACGGCAGGTACTGTTCCGCGATGATGCGTTCTTCCAGATTGTGCTCTGGATCGAACAACAGGATGGGAGCGAGATCGCGGTCCTCGCGCACGACGACCTGGACGACGTTGTCGACCTCGGTGAAATCGGCGACGGCGCTGACCGGCCGCTCTTGCGCATTGATGATGTCGAAGACCACTTCCGCCTTGCCGGGCAGGAGCGCCCCGCGCCAGCGCCGCGGCCGGAAGGCGCTGATTGGCGTAAGCGCCAGCACGCCGGCGCCAATGGGCACGATGGGGCCGTGGGCCGAAAGGTTATAGGCAGTGCTGCCGGCCGGGGTCGAAACCAATACCCCGTCGCAGATCATTTCCTCCAGGCGCACCACGCCGTCGACCTGGATGCGAACCTTGGCCGCCAAGCGGGTATTTCGTCTCAACGATACCTCGTTAATGGCGATCGCTTGATGATTGCCGCCTCGTTCGTCCGTGGCGGTCATGCGGAGCGGGTTGAGTTCCGTCGGCTGGGCCTGGGCCAGGCGTTTCATCAGGCCGTCTTCTTGGTAATGGTTCATCAGAAAGCCGACCGAGCCCTGGTTCATGCCGTAGATGGGAACGCGGCGCTCCATATAGCGGTGCAGGGTTTGCAGCATGAACCCGTCGCCGCCCAGGGCGACGACGATGTCGGCCTCGTCGGGCGCCACATGGTCGTAACGGGCGGCGAGACATTTTCGCGCTTCCTGCGCCTCTTTCTGGCGCGCGGCGACGAAGGCCACCGTCTGGAAATTCATGGCTTTCTCGCGGCTTCTTCGGCCACCCTCCCGTTTTTTCCGACCACCACCGGCCCCCTAGGATGAACAGCGGTCATGGCCGGTTGCGGCCCCGCCAATCCTCGATGAAGTCGATCACCTCGACCCCAGCCTTTTGCCGAACCCAATATCGATCCGGCCGTAGCTTCGATTTCCATATTTATCCATTGTGAAGCGATCTCTGGTCTCGAGCACAATATTCACGGTTGGCCCCATCATAGCGCATTCGGGCGTGCCGTCACCGTCTGTCTAGCCGCCGGTGAGCATTGAATGGCCGCCGCCGCACCCCACATTTGAGGAGACCGGCTTCCCCATACGGGACGGAAAACGAAAGGCGGAACATGAAGAACGCGACATTCGGGGCGGGCTGCTTCTGGGGCGTGGAAGCGGCATTTCGCAAAATGGACGGCGTGACGGCGACGGCGGTGGGATATACCGGCGGCACGACCCGAGACCCCACCTACGAAGATGTATGCGGAGGCCAGACGGGCCACGCCGAGGTGGTCTTGATCGACTATGACCCGGCGCGGGTTTCCTACGACGATCTTCTGGACCTGTTTTGGGCCATCCACGACCCGACGACCCTCAACCGCCAAGGCCCCGACGTCGGCAGCCAATACCGCTCGGCAGTTTTTTTCCACGACGCCGAACAGGAAGCCCAGGCCGGGGCATCCCTTGACCGGCTGCGCCGCTCGGGACGCCACAGCCGCGAAATCGTAACCGAAATAACGCCGGCGTCGGACTTCTATCGGGCCGAGGATTACCACCAACAGTATTTCGACAAGCGGGGCCACGCCCGCTGGTCATAGGCACGTCGCGCGTTTACGCTGTGCCCACGGTCCACGGCAGTTGGTCGGAACAGGCGAATCTTGCTAACATGGTGGCGGCGGGTAATACCCGGCCGAGCGCAAGTGCATCCCAAGAAGCCCCGGGAGAGACATCATGGAAGATGCGAAGCCAGCCGAAGAGAATAGATTCGGCGCCATGCTAGAACTGGGTCCCAACCATCACTTTGAATACATTGCTATTCACGATCAGAGAATTGCCCTTATCCGTTCTTATACGGTGTGGTATTTCATTGGGCTTCCCACGTCCATCGCGGTCTTCTCGTTCTTCATCTACTTTGGGTTGACGATCGGCAACATTCCGTTGATCGCTCTCGGCGGCATCATTTCGTCCCTCATATCGTGGGTAACGTATTCCATCTCTCTTGCCGTCGACCGAGAGGTGGTGGGCCTCTATCCGCGCATCGTCTTCCTGGAAATCCTTCTCGGATACGATTTCTACCGGGAATACTTGCGCCGCTCGCCGCGCGGCGTCAGATCGGCGGAGCGAAAATGGTCCACGGAAGGGGCGGGATTTTCCAGCTCCGGGCGGAGTAAAAGTCCGCCAGC
>JASLLZ010000124.1 GCA_030746775.1 Rhodospirillales bacterium
CGGATGTGATCAAGCGGGTGGTGGCGATGACCCATGAGGGGCCTCCGGGCGAGGCGACGCATTGGACGGTTCGGGCCATGGCCAAGGCGGTCGCGATATCCAAGCGCAGCGTGCAGCGCATCTGGGCGGCGCACGGGCTGAGACCTCATTTGGTCAAGACCTTCAAGTTGTCGAACGATCCCAAGTTCGCCGACAAGCTCCACGACATCGTCGGGCTTTACATGAACCCGCCGGCGCATGCCCTGGTCCTGTCGGTGGACGAGAAAAGCCAGATCCAGGCGCTCGACCGGACCCAGCCTGGCCTGCCCCTGAAGAAGGGCCGGTGTGCCACCATGACCCACGATTACAAACGCCATGGCACAACCACCCTGTTCGCGGCGCTCGACGTTCTCGATGGCAAGGTCATCGGCCAATGCATGCAGCGCCACCGGCATCAGGAGTTCATCCGCTTCCTCAACAAGATCAACCGCGACACCGCGGACGATCGGGACGTGCATCTGATCCTCGACAACTACGCGCCCCACAAACATGCCAAGGTCAAGAAATGGCTGAAACGCCATCCCCGGTTCCACTTCCACTTCACGCCCACTTCGGCATCCTGGCTCAACGCCGTGGAAGGGTTCTTTGCCAAGCTCACGCGCAAACGGCTCAAGCGCGGCATCTTTCATTCCATCGTCGACCTGCAAGCGGCCATCAATCGCTTCCTCGCCGAATACAATAAAGAGCCAAAACCCTTCGTCTGGACCGCCGATCCCCACAAGATCATTGAAAAGGTCAATCGTGGGAAACAAGCGTTGGAGTCAATCCACTAGCGCATTGTTGGGCGCGACGGAACCGGCGCAATTCGGCCACATTTATACGCTAGACCCCTTCCTGCGGCGGGTTCGCTTGTGAGGCGCCGGGGATTGGACTAGAAACGGCCCATGGACAAAATTCGCATCATCGGCGGCAATCCGCTCACCGGTTCGATTCCCATCGGCGGCGCCAAGAACGCCGCCCTGCCGTTGATGGCGGCCTGTCTCTTGACCGCCGATACCTTGAGCCTGTCCAATCTTCCGCGCCTGGCCGACGTTTCCACCATGGCGCGCCTGCTCGCCGATTTTGGTGTCGAGATAGCCTCCGCGGGCGATGCCGAACGGGTCCTGAACCTGACCGCCGGTTCGGCCAACGGCACCACGGCGGCCTATGATCTGGTGCGCAAAATGCGGGCCTCGGTGCTGGTTCTCGGGCCCTTGTTGGCGCGTTACGGCCGGGCCAGGGTCTCGCTGCCGGGCGGCTGCGCCATCGGCACCCGGCCCGTCGATCTGCATCTCAGGGCTTTGGCCGAACTGGGCGCCGACATCGAGATCGACAAGGGCTATATCGAGGCCAGGGCGCCCAACGGATTGAAGGGCGCCGACATCGTCTTTCCCGTCGTCACCGTGGGCGGCACGGAAAACCTGTTGATGGCGGCGGTCCTGGCCGAGGGCGAGACTTCCCTGACCAACGCCGCGCGCGAGCCCGAGGTCGTCGACCTGGCCCATTGCCTGGTCGCCATGGGGGCCGAGATCGAAGGCATCGGGAGCGATACGCTGCGCATCAAAGGGGTCGCGGCGCTGGGCGGGGCGGCCTATGACGTCGTGCCCGACCGCATCGAGGCCGGCACCTACGCGGTCGCCGCCGCCGTCACGGGCGGCGATGTCGAGCTGGCCGGCGCCCGCCTCGAATTAATGATGGCGCTGGCCGGCAGCTTGGAAAAAGCCGGGGTGTCGGTAAGCGAAACCAAGGCCGGGATACGGGTTTCCAGGAACACCGGGCCCCTGCAAGGGATCGACGTGATGACCGAGCCGTTCCCCGGCTTTCCGACCGACATGCAGGCCCAGCTCATGGTCTTGATGGCGATCGCGGCGGGCGCCTCGATGATCACCGAGACGATCTTCGAGAACCGCTTCATGCATGTACCCGAACTGGGCCGGATGGGCGCCGATATCAATGTCCACGGCTCCTCGGCCATCGTCAGGGGAGTGGCCGAACTGACCGGGGCGCAAGTCATGGCGACCGATTTGCGGGCTTCGGTGTCGCTGGTCCTGGCCGGTCTGGCGGCCAAGGGCGAAACCATCGTCAATCGGGTCTACCACCTGGACCGCGGCTATGAACGCCTGGAAGAAAAGCTGGCCGCCTGCGGCGCCGTCATCGAAAGGCTCTCGGGCTGAATACCGCCCGGCGAACAAATCTTCCGTCACCGCCGCCGAGGCGGGGGTCGCGGGTTGGCGGGAGTTTCGCGGATTGCCGTTTTCCCGGTAATGGCGGGTAGGGGATGGCGGCGCCTCACTCCTTGATCGGAGTCCAGGCGGCGATTCGCGACTGGGCGGCGGCGAAGGCTGTCGCCCGTCCCATGAGCTTGCCCTGCGTGTGACGCTCCAGGACGCGCCGCGAGTTTTCGTCGGCGCTGGGAATCCAAAAGGAAAAGAACAAGGTGCTGAGCACCAGGCCGATTCCGGCAACAACCAAGATAACCTTTGTTCTTAACAACATCTGGAACCGGCGTCCTTCGTCATAACCTCATCCGAACAAGGCGGGCTGTCTTGCAAGACGGTTGGCGTCAATGGCCTTCGTAGAAGTGCTCCAGGCCCCAATCCTTGAGCACCCGATAGTCCTTCGGATTTGCCGCGACCGCTTCCAGCATCGGGATTTTCTCGAGAAGCGCCCGCCCTTCCTCGTTTGCCGCCATCTCCAACAGCGCTTGCTTGACGGCCTCTCTGTGCCCCCGGGGCACCCGGGGATGGGCGGTCAGCGGGTGGGGCGCCATGGCCCGCGTCTTGTAAAAGACGCGCAGCCTGTCTTGAATTTCCTTCTTTTGACTGTTCAGCGTGCTCTGGACGCCCCCGCCGGCCGCCGTCTTGTTCAAGATGACGTTCAAGTAGACCGACGAATGGGTCTGGACATAGAGCGGCTTCACCTTGACGCCGTGGATCGTCTCGAGATCCGCCCTTATCAGAAGCGAGGCGCCGAGCGCATTGGGCGCGGGAAAGGCGACAATCTTGCCTGCCAGTTCCTTGACGTCCTGGATCGGGCTGTCCTTGGGCAGAACCAGGATGCCGAAGAGTTCCCGCCCGCCGTCGCGGACCAGGGGGACGTAGCCCTGCTTTTCCGCCGCCAGCATGGCGTGGTAGGGATTCATGTAGGCGAAATCGAATTCTCCGGCCAGGAACGAGACTTCGAAATCGGGAATCTTCGACGAGCCGACCATCTTGAATTCAAGCCGCGTGCGTTTCTCCAGTTCCTTGATGATGGGAACCCAGATGCCGGCCAGCTTACGCGGCTCGAACTGCGGAACGACACCGAATCGGTAAGCGGTTTCCGCCGCCCATACCGGGCTGATGAAAAGCGGCGCTATGAGCGCCAGGATCGAAAGAAGACGGGCACGCATGACGATCTCTCCAAATCTTTCTTGATCAGTCCTTCGCCAAGACCGCCGTCCAACCCAAAACAGAGAGGATTCGGCGCATGTGCCCGACGGGGTCGTCGGGTACGGCAAATCGAAACGTGTCCATCGGCGTTGGGCTCTTCAGACCAATTCCTCGCGCTTCCGACAACGGACGGCGTTGGATGCCCGAATTCACGGCATCCAGGTCCAATCGAATGCTACCCGCAAACAAATTGGGGTTAATTTGCCCCGATGCAAGCGAAAGATGGTCGCTCGGGACAGGCCGTTCAGTTCGAACGCGATGGCCCCTGGCTTCTTCGCGTCGCCTGGGCGGTCCGTTGCCGGCGGGCTGGCATAGACTCTCACGCTCGGGCGCAACATCGGGGCAAGGGGTTCGGGTCGCCATCACGGCCGAGGTTCTGATCCCGCTTTTGATACAGAACCAGTACGCCGATATTCATGAAAGCCTGGATGTTCTGTTGGAGACCAATCCGGAATGGGTGGCGATAGAGTTGCGCGACGAGGCCGGCGGCCTGATTTATCCGTTAAACGCCCCCGCGGTCCCGGCCAGCGACGAATACCTGACAGTGGTTCACGACCTCAACATTCGCGGAAACCGCCTGGCGACGCTCGTCCTGACTTCCGACCTCGGCGGGCCGCTCGCTACCTTCGCGGCCAAAACGCTGCCCGACATTGCCGGCACCGTTCTTTACATAGAGGACAATCCGGCGAATCTGGAACTGATGCAGTTAATCGTCAAACGAATAAAGGGGCTCTCCCTGATCTCGGCGACCGATGCCGAAACGGGCATCGAACCGGCCAAGAACGAGTCCCCCGATCTGATCATCTTAGATATCAACCTGCCCGGCATGGACGGCTTCGAAGCCCTTGAAAAGTTGCAAGGCCTCGAGGGGACAAAGGAAATCCCCGTCATCGCGCTGAGCGCCAACGCCATGCCCAAGGAAATCGAAAAGGGCATGGAGGCCGGGTTCAGACAATACCTGACCAAGCCGATAAAGGTGGAAGAGGTGGTGTCTTCAGTCAGGAATGCGCTGGCAAGCTAGAACCAATGCCCGGTAAACGGAATCGTTTGCGACGACGAATTTGCGAAAGCGGTGACAAAGACCTCGTCAAGGCGGTGGGTTTATGGATTCCTGGGCCAGCCCGCCCATGCCCCGGGCATGTTCGCGCATCCGCTTCACATAGGCCTTCAAAGGAAGGTCGTTTTCTATGACGTGCCCGGTTAGCCATCGGCGCAAGAACGATCCCAATTCCACGGCGGCATCGGTGACGGTGTCTTCGTCAGCCTGCTTCGCTTTGCGTACCAAATCGTCGAACTCTTCGATCATGGCATCGTGTTCATTCTTGTGATCTTGCCGAAACGGATAGCCGGCCAGACGTTGCAGCTTTTCTTCCCGTTGAAAATGGGTCTGGGTGTATTTCTTGAGTGCCGTCAAAACGGGCACCATCTGATCGAACGATTCAAACCGGGGAATGTTCTGGTTGAATTCGTTGATCAAGCCGAACAAGGTCTTGTGGTCCTGATCGATAACTCCCCCATCAACGACAAACTGTTCGCCCCACTGAATGACCTTTACGGTTTTCGATGCCGCGGCCCGTTTTTGCCCTCTCTTTATTTCCTTCAAGGCCGACCGGCGCAGAGTCTCCTTATTCTTCTTAAGTGCTTTTCTTATCGTCACACTGACAACGACCAGTGCGACGGCAAAGACACCCAGGGCGACAAGATACAGGTAATCCGCCATCGCGATCTAATACCAAGGATCAATGATAATGACGCATAGAGACGGCTTCCCAAGGTTTTCGGCAAGGAGCGTGCGGCGCGGCGATGCCCAACATCGCAAGGCGTGCGCGACACTGTCCGAAAGCCATGGGAAGCCGCCGTTCCGGTCGCGTATGCGGTCCGTCGGAGGGCGTCGAAAAGCCTTGTCGATGTTGGGCATCGCCGGCGGCATTTCTCCTACCCGACGGGCCGCATACGCGATCTCTATGGGTCATTATCATTGATCCTTGGTATAAGCCGGTTGCTTGAACTGCTTGGCCAGGGCCAGGCTTTGGCGTTGGTAGCTTGAACCGATGGCGGTGCCGTAAATCTTGTCGGGCACCTCGGTCAGACGCTCATAGACCAGACGGCCAACCACCTGGCCGTCCTCCAAGACGAAGGGGACCTCGTGGGAGCGCACCTCAAGGACGGCCCTGGACCCCTTGCCGCCGCTGTCGTCGTAGCCGAAGCCGGGGTCGAAAAAGCCGGCGTAGTGGACGCGGAACTCACCGACCAGGATATCGTAGGCGCGCATCTCGGCGGCGTGGTCGGGGGGCACGGTGACCGATTCCTTCGACGCCAGGATATAAAAGTCGCCCGGGTTTAAGATGAGGGCGCCGTGACGCCCGGCGTGCAGGGGCTCCCAAAATTCGGCCGCCTCGTAGTGCGCCACCTTGTCGACGTCGATCAATGAGGCGTGGGGCCGGGCCTTGTAGCCGATCAGGGCGTCGGCCCCGGCACCCGCGATATCGACGGTAACGGCGATGCCTTGGGCAATGTTCTCGTCGCCCGGCGGCGCGTCGACCAGGGGGATCTCGCCGTGCAGGCGGCGCATGGCGGTGTCCGACGCCGGCGGGTTGCCGCGGCGCAGGCGCAACTGGTTGAGCGACGTTCCCTGGCGCACAACGATGGAGAAGGCACGCGGCGAAATCTCGGCAAACAACGGCCCTTTGTAGGCCGGGCGCAAGCGGTCGAATTCGATTGCCCCGTCGGCGATCAGGCGGGTGAAGACATCGAGCCGTCCGCTCGAACTCTTCGGGTTCGCCATTCCCGAAACCCGCTTGCCGAGCGCCACCGATTCCATCAGCGGCACGATGTAGACGCAGCCCTTCTCCAGCACCGCGCCAGCCGAGAGATCGATTTCGTGCATGCCCAGCGCCTCGACCCGGTCGGCCACCTTGACGTCGGCGCCGGGCAGGAAGCTGGCCCGCATTCGATAGGCCGTGGCGCCGAGGCGCAAATCGATGCTGGCCGGCTGGATCTGGTCCTCGCCGATCTCATGGATCGACTGGATGTGCTTGTCGCGGATCAGCGCCCGGATGGTCTGGGCCGGCAGGATGCCGGTCGGGTGGCGCGCCCGGGCGGTATCGCCGGGCGCGTCGGCCAAGGTCGGCTTGGCCGGCTCACCCATGTCCAATTGTCCCAGCAGTTCCAAGTCGGCCGAGTGTACCATGACCCAGAAGTACCAAATTATTCGTTTTAATACAATGCATTAGGATTCTCATTCGTCCACCAGCCATCCCCTATGTTACCCACAATTTGGGTGCCCCGGGAAAAGGCGGACACCAACCGTTATTTGCCCTTTTATCCCCGAAATTCACAGGCCGGTCGGCCTCGCGGCCGCTCGCGTCTAGATTTGAAATTCGATGCGCTGAAAGCGCAAAGCGACCTCGAATACCGGTTCCGCGCATGCAGGCGGCCGTCGTTCCGGTAAGGTGAATAGGTCTGCTTCCAGCCACAACCGTTCATGGCCCCAGGTTTTGGAAATCGTCGTTCCAAGCGGGCCGGTTTGACGGAAGAACAAAGTTCGTTACGATGGCTTTGATGCGCGCTCCTAGTGGGTTTCGTTCGAGTCACCGGAAATGTCAGAGCTGATTGAATTCGTGAAAGCGATGGTCGGTGAGGCCATACCCGGCCTATTCGGCATCGTGGCCGTATCGCTCGCAATATTCGCCATACTTGTCGTTCTGGCCACAAAACCCGAGCCTTTGTTCGGCAGGTAAAGTGGTTTTGGTATATTCAGTCCGCCTTTCTTTTGTTCGTCGTGCTGGGACTAAGGGCGGTCGCCCTCACTTACTTGGCATTGGACTCTGGCGGCCGCGATTGGGTCGATCAGGTTACCCTGGTCCGGCGGGTTCTGCTTCAGGCCGCCGTGGAATCGGAGATGGTCCTGGACGAACCGGCGCCGGTTATTCGCGTGAGCGGGGCGGGAGGGTCCTATAAGTACATGATTTTCGTCCACTTCGAGAGCTATCCCCGGCATTACGCCGGGGTGGATAGCCTCCTGATGCATGTTTGGGTGCAGTGTGCGCGTCATGGCATCGTGCCGTCGGCCGTGACGAGCGAGATGATCTTGCGGCGGGGCGTGGCGGAGGAAATCAAGGAACCTTCGCCGGATCAACTGTTGGCCGACATAGAGCTGTTTTCCGAGTTTGATAAGGAAAGCCGTCAAAGGATTGTCGGTGGAATGAGGGTGCACGCCGTCGCCATTGGCGACGACATCGTGCGCCAGGGCGATGACGGCGATTCGCTGTTTGTCATCGCCGCCGGCATGGTAAGGGTGATGCTCGACACGCCCACGGGGACGATGGAAGTGGCCAAGTTGGGGGCCGGCCAGTATTTCGGCGAGATGTCTCTTTTGGTTGGAGATCCGCGGGGGGCCACCGTCGTCGCGCATACCGATTGCCATATTCTTGAAATCGACAAGCAGGCATTTCAACCCATCTTTGACGGGAACCCCGAGTTTATGCAGTCCATGGCGCGAATGATCACCGAGAGAGAACTGAGTAACGAAGCGCTGGAACAGAAACTTTCGAAAGACGACCTGGCTTCGAAGGTCAATGCCTTGGCGGCCAACCTACTGGGTCGCATTAAGAAGTTCTTTTCCTAGCGGGCTGGCGTGGGCCGGCCCGGAATAACGCCCAAACAGTCGGGAAACATCAGATGCCGCTTTTTGAATGGTCCGACGATTACGAGACCGGGATCCCTGATATCGACAAGGACCACAAAGAGATTTTTTCACTGATCAACAGGCTCCACGACAGTCCCAAAAAATTCTTTTCGCAAAGCGAGATAGAAGAGGTAATCGCAAGATTGCTGGCTTACGTAAGATACCATTTTGAGCGCGAGGAAAACTTATTGTCGGTCATTGGATATGGTGAATTGGAATCCCATGCGGCGTCCCACAAAGCGCTGGCCAAACAAATGAATGACTATGCGCAACTTTATCGATCTTACCCCGAAGCATTTGAAATGGATAAGGGGCTGTCCCAGATAACCCATTTGGGGGGTTATCATGGGAGCTATGCGGAAGAGCCGTCTCAGCAGGTACAAA
>JASLLZ010000125.1 GCA_030746775.1 Rhodospirillales bacterium
TCGGGGCGCGCCCGCCGACGAGATCGTCGAAGTCCCGGACCGCCGACGCACCCGGTTGTTCGTCTGGCGCCTGCACTAGAAGCCAGCCCGATTAGCCCGCGGCGTCGAGCGCCGTGCTACTCAGCAGCCGAGCCGGAAAGCCCTTCCGGTTGAGGATATCGAGGAGTGCGCGCACGTGCCCCATATCGCGGGTCTCCACCACCACGTCCACCTCGGTCATCTTGACGGGAATGTCTTGGGACAAGCGCTGGTGGTAGACCTCGACGATGTTGCCGCCGCTCTCTCCGACAAGACCGGTCACCTTGGCCAACGCCCCTGGCGTATCGGTGATCTCTATGCGCAGGCTAACCAGACGCCCCTCGCGCACCAGCCCTCTCATGAGGATGAAAGAGAGCAACCTGGAGTCGATGTTGCCGCCGGAGACGACCAAACCGACTTTTTGGCCCGCGAACCTTTGCCGATTCTCGACAAGCGCCGCGAGGGACGCCGAGCCCGCCCCCTCGACGACGATGCGCTACACCTCCAAATATGTCTGCACGGCCTGTTCCAGGGCCGGTTCGTCGACCAGCAGCACATCCGAAACCAAGTCCTCGATGATGGGTTTTGTGATTATTCCAGGCGACTTGACAGCGATGCCGTCGGCCACCGTGGTGCCGCCGCCCGCCGATGCCTCGCCGCGCAAGGCCCGATACATGGAGGGAAACAGTGCGGCCTGCACGCCAACGACCTCGATTCCGGGCCGCAACGCCTTGGCCACGGTGGCGATTCCGGCGATCAGGCCGCCGCCGCCGATGGGCACGACGAGGATGTCGATATCCGGGTGGTCCTCCAGCATTTCCAGTCCGATGGTGCCCTGGCCGGTAACGACTTTTTCGTCGTCGTAGGGCGAGATGAACTCGCATCCCTTGTCGTCGGCCAGCCGCACCGCGTGCTCGCGGCACTCGCTCAGGGTGTCGCCGTGCAGCACGATCTGGGCGCCAAGGGCCTCGGTCCGCGATACTTTGTTGAACGGCGTCGCCGTCGGCATGACGATGATCGCCGGGATGTTCATGCGCCGGCCATGAAAAGCCACGCCCTGGGCATGATTTCCCGCCGAGGCGGCAACCACACCGGCCTTCTTCTGGGCGGCGTCCAGGCTGTTCATCTTGACCAGCGCGCCGCGTGGCTTGAAGGAGCCGGTCTGTTGCAGGTTTTCGAGCTTGAGCACGACGCTGGCGCCGGTCAGTTCGGATAGCGCCGGCGATACGACGCAGGGCGTACGCACGAGTTCTCCGGCCAAGAGGACGGCGGCGGCCCGAATGTCTTCAACGGTTATGGTCATGGCATCCCTGATCGCACCTCGCGGCCACGGCAATTAGAAAATAATCCTGGTCAACGGCGCAAATCACCCCATATGCCATTAAGGATACGTCAAACAGGTGTTGGCGTCGAAGCCGTTCAAGACTGCACAGATCACAACTTCGGAACAAGGCCATGACCGATCTCGTCACAACCTCCGAATCCAAAGAGCTGGATTACATCACCGGCAACGAAGGTAAGGACGTCGAAAACTTCGTCACGTTCATCATCGAGGACCAGATGTTCGGCATTCCGGTCCTCGGCGTGCAGGACATCCTCACGCCCGACGCCATCGCTTCCGTCCCCCTGGCGCCGCCGGAAGTCAAGGGCTCGATCAATCTGCGCGGACGCATCGTCACGGTGGTCGACGTGCGCGTACGGCTCGGCCTGGGGGGGCGCCCGGTCGATCTCAACAACATGGGCGTCACGGTGGAACACCAAAACGAGCTTTACACGCTCCTGGTCGATACCGTGGGCGACGTGATCGGGCTGTCATCCGAGTATTTTGAGAACAACCCCGGTACGCTCGATCCCCTGTGGCGTGATTTCGCCAACGGCGTCTATCGGCTGGACGACCGCCTCATGGTCGTCCTCGACGTCGGGCATCTGCTGAACCTGACCGAACAATAAGGGTCGGGGGGGCGCCCTGGCGCCACCCCCATTCAGCCGCTCTTGAGAAGCTTCGCCGCCTCCACCGCGGCATAGGTGAGGATACCGTCGGCACCGGCGCGCTTGAACGCCATCAGGCTTTCCATGAGAACCCGATCATAGTCCAGCCAGCCCTGGGCGGCGGCGGCCTTGAGCATGGCGTACTCGCCGCTCACGTTGTAGACGAAGGTGGGCACGCCGAAGGATTCCTTGACCCGGTGCACGATATCCAGATAGGGGAGGCCGGGCTTGACCATCACCATGTCGGCCCCCTCGTCGATGTCGAGGGCCACCTCGCGCAATGCCTCGTCGCTGTTCGCCGGGTCCATTTGATAGGTCTTCTTGTCACCCTTCAGGGCGCCCGCCGAGCCAACGGCGTCGCGGAACGGCCCATAGAAGGCCGACGCGTACTTGGCGGAATAAGCCATGATCCGCACGTCCTCGAAACCGGCCCCATCGAGAGCGCGGCGGATGGCGGCGACCCTTCCGTCCATCATGTCCGACGGCGCCGCCACGTCGCACCCGGCCTCGGCCTGTACCACCGCCTGCTTGCACAGCACCTCCAGCGTCTCGTCGTTGACGACGTAGTCGCCCCGGACCAGGCCGTCATGGCCGTCGCTGTTGTAGGGATCGAGGGCGACATCGCACATGACGCCGATATCCGGGTGGGCCGCCTTGACGGCACGCACCGCCTTGCACACCAGGTTGTCCGGGTTCAAGGCCTCACGGGCGTCCGGGGTCTTGAGCGACTCGTCGGTGAAGGGAAAGACGGCGACCGCCGGAATTCCCAGCTCCTTGGCCTCGCCCACGGCGTCGGCCACCAGGTCGACCGACAACCGATCGACCCCCGGCATGGAGGGCACGGGTTGGCTTTCGTCGGCGCCGTCGACGACAAAGAGTGGCCAGATAAAATCATCGGCGACGAGCGTGTGTTCCGCCACCATGCGGCGCGTCCAGGCGTCGCGCCGGTTGCGGCGCATTCGCGTCTGGGGAAAGGCGCCGCGGCGAATGAGATTGATCCGTTCCATGGTGCACCGATCGAGTTACGAGGTGAATGCTCCCGGTCAACAATATCGCTTACGCCGGCAATGCCAATAGCCTTCTTGGGGCTTGGTCGCGGTTACCGTCGGCCGGGAAGGGAAATAACCGACACAAGTAGTTGACGTTTACGTAAACGTCAACTACCCTTGGCGCGCCTGTCTGTTGCGCCCCACGCATTGTGGGGGGACAATGGCCATCCGCCGACCGCCAAGCCTGGGAGAGGTACCGTGCCCGACGACGTCGCTCCCGAAGCCCTCAAGAAGCCGGGCCGCAAGCCCGCCAAGGGCAAATCCCGCAAGACCCGCCATCCGCTACGCTTCGTCACGGCGACCAGCCTTTTCGACGGCCACGACGCGTCCATCAACGTCATGCGCCGCATCCTGCAGGCGGCCGGCGCCGAGGTCATTCACCTGGGACACGACCGTTCGGTGGACGAAATGGTGACGGCGGCCATCGATGAGGACGTCCACGGCATCGCCGTCAGTTCCTATCAGGGCGGTCATATCGAATACTTCAAGTTCCTGCTCGATGAGCTGCGCCGGCGCGGCCGCCCCGCCATCAAGGTTTTCGGCGGCGGCGGCGGTGTCATCGTGCCCGAGGAAATCCGTGAGCTCCAGGAGGCCGGGGTCGAGCGCATCTATTCGCCGGATGACGGCCAGCGCATGGGGCTGCAGGGCATGATCCGGGACATGATGAAGCGCGCCGCCGCCGATCTCGCCGGCGATCTGCCGGACGGTCTTGGCGACCTCGATGCCGGCGACCACGGTACCCTGGCGCGCGTCATCACCGCCCTTGAGCAAGGCACCCTCGACGACGCCAGGCGACGGCTGATTGCCGCCGCCGCCGAGGCCCGTTCCGGCGTCCCCGTCCTTGGCATCACCGGCACCGGCGGTGCCGGGAAGTCGTCCCTCACCGACGAGTTGATCCGCCGCTTCCGGCTGTACAGCAATGAGCCCAGGATCGCCGTCATCGCCATCGATCCCTCCCGGCGCAAGACCGGCGGCGCCCTGTTGGGGGACCGCATCCGCATGAACGCCATCTCGGCGCCCAACGTCTACATGCGCTCGCTGGCGACGCGCGGGGCGGGCCGCGAGGTGCCGGCGGCGCTGCCCGATTTCGTGGCCGCCTGCAAGGCCGCCGGCTTCGACCTGGTGATCGTCGAGACCCCGGGCATCGGGCAGGGCGATGCCGAAATCGTGCCTTACGCCGATCTTTCGCTCTACGTGATGACCCCGGAGTTCGGCGCCGCCAGCCAGCTCGAAAAGATCGACATGCTGGACTTCGCCGACGTCGTCGCCATCAACAAGTTCGACCGCCGGGGCGCCATGGACGCGTTACGCGACGTGCGCAAGCAGGTACAGCGCAACCGCGAAGCCTTTGCGACGCCGCCCGAGGAAATGCCGGTCTTCGGCACCATGGCGGCGCGTTTCCACGATCTTGGGGTGACGGCATTGTACCAGGAGATCCTCAGCCGTCTCGCCGCCAAGGGGTTGGGGGGATTCGAATGCGCCATCCCATCCGTCGAGGCGCGTTACTCGCAACCGGATGCCGCTATCGTGCCACCGGACCGCCAGCGATATCTCACCGAAATCGCCGACGCCGTGCGCGATTATCACAAGACGGCGGAAGGGCAAGTGCGCGTCGCGCGCCAGGGCCAGCAGCTGAGGGAATCGATGCGCATGCTCGCCGAGAGCGGCCAGGCGGCGGGGCACCTGGACGCCCTTGTCGCCGAGCGCGAGGCGGCGCTGGACCCGCGCTGCCGCAAGCTTCTCGACATGTGGCCCAAGGTCAAGGAGAGCTACGCCGGCGAGGAATACGTGGTGAAGATCCGCGACAGACAAATCCGCACCGATCTCACCCACACCACCTTGGCGGGAACCAAGATTCCCAAGGTCGCCCTTCCGGGATACGTGGACGAGGGCGAGATCCTCAAATGGCTTTTGAAGGAGAACGTGCCGGGAAGCTTTCCCTACACCGCCGGAGTCTTCGCCTTCAAACGCGAGGGCGAGGATCCGACACGCATGTTCGCCGGCGAGGGCGATCCCTTCCGTACCAACGAACGCTTCAAGTTCTTCTCCGCCCACGCCGAGGCGAAGCGCCTGTCCACGGCCTTCGATTCGGTGACGCTCTACGGCCGCGATCCCGACGAGCGCCCCGATATCTACGGCAAGGTAGGCAACGCAGGCGTCTCCATCGCCACCCTCGACGACATGAAGGTGCTGTACGACGGCTTCGACCTCGCCCACCCCAAGACATCGGTGTCCATGACCATCAACGGCCCGGCGCCCATGGCACTGGCCATGTTCCTCAACACCGCCATCGACCAGCAGCTCGACAAGTTCGAGGCCGACAACGCCCGTCCCCCCACCGACGACGAGGAGCGCAAGATCCGCGAATGGGTCCTGGAGACAGTGCGCGGCACTGTGCAGGCCGACATCCTCAAGGAGGACCAGGGGCAGAACACGTGCATCTTCTCGACCGAGTTCGCGCTGCGGCTCATGGCCGATGTGCAGGAGTATTTCATACGCAACCGGGTGCGAAATTTCTATTCGGTTTCCATTTCCGGCTACCACATCGCCGAGGCCGGGGCGAACCCGATCACGCAGCTCGCACTGACTCTGGCCAACGGCTTTACCTATGTGGAATCATACTTGGCGCGCGGCATGAAGGTGGACGACTTCGCGCCCAACCTGTCTTTCTTCTTCTCCATGGGCATGGACCCGGAATATTCGGTCATGGGGCGGGTGGCGCGCCGCGTGTGGTCCGTCGCCATGCGCTTTCTCTACGGCGCCAATGAACACAGCCAAAAGCTGAAATACCATACCCAGACCTCGGGCCGCTCGCTGCATACCCAGGAGATAGCCTTCAACGATATCCGTACCACCCTGCAGGCATTGATCGGCATTTACGACAACTGCAACAGCATGCACACCAACGCCTACGACGAGGCGTTCACGACGCCGACCGGCGAAAGCGTGCGCCGGGCGCTGGCCATCCAGCTCATCATCAACCGGGAATGGGGCCTCGCCAAGAACGAGAACATCAGCCAGGGCTCGTTCATCATGGAGGAACTCACGGATCTGATCGAGGAAGCGGTGCTTCTGGAGTTCGAACGCCTGAGCCAGCGCGGCGGCGTGCTCGGCGCCATGGAAACCGGATACCAGCGCGGCAAGATCCAGGACGAGTCCCTCTACTACGAGACCCGCAAGCACGACGGCACGCTGCCCATCATCGGTGTCAACACCTTCCTCGACGCCGAATCGGAAGGGCCGCCGCCGACGCCCGAGCTGGCGCGCTCGACGGAAGAGCAGAAGCAGAAGCAGTTGCGGCGCCTGCGCGACTTTCAGGCGCGCCACGCGGCGCCAGCCCCGGCCATGATCGAGCGCCTGAAGAAGGCCGCCACCGATGGCGACAACGTCTTCGCCGTCTTGATGGACGCGGTGCGCTGCTGCACCATGGGGCAGATCACCGAGGCCCTGTTCGAGGCCGGCGGCCAATACCGGCGGCACATGTAGATGTCACATGAATCCTGTGGACGATGAACCGGTAGTCCTGGCGGAACGACGCGGGCAACTCGGCCGCATTACCCTAAACCGCCCGGACGCCTTCAATTCGATCAACGTGGCAATGTGGCGGGCGCTGGACGCCGCGATCTCCGATTTCGACGACGACCCGGCGGTCGCCTCGATCGTCGTCGAGGGGGCCGGCGACAAGGCGTTCTCGGCGGGAGGTGATCTCCACGCGCTGCATGGTGCGTTGACGCAAGGCGACTTCGAAACTCCGCTTGCCATGGTTGGCGCCGCCTGCGCCATGAATTACCGCATGCGGACCCTGGCCACGCCGAGTGTCGCCTTGTTGGATGGCGTGGTGATGGGTTCCGGCTGCTCCCTCGCCATCTCCGCGTCGCACCGCATCGCCACCGAACGGACGCGCTTCGCCATGCCGGAAGCGGGCATCGGGTTCCATCCCGACGGGGGCGCCCATTATTTCCTGCCCCGCTGCCCCGGCGAGACCGGCATGTACCTGGCCCTCACGGGAACCCGCATCACCGCCGCCGACGCCCTGTACATGGGACTTGCCACCGCCTATGTGCCGAGTGAGCGTCTCGCTGACCTGATCGGGGACTTGGCCGGCGGTGACGCTCCCGACGACGTTGCCGCCAAGTTCGCCGAGGATGCCGGAGCGCCGACGCTACCCTCTCATGAAGAGGCCATCGAGCGCTGCTTCTCGAAGAGTTCGGTGGCATCGATCGTGGGCGCCCTCGAGGACGAGGAAAGCGACTGGGCCGCCCACACCGTCGACACCCTTTCCGGGAAGGCCCCTTTCAGCCTCGAATTGACCTTCCGCGCGCTGCGTGCCGGGCGTGGCATGGGCGTCGAGGACAGCCTGATCATGGAAAACCGGCTAAGCACGCGCATGCTCGGCCGCAGTGACTTCCTGGAAGGCATTCGCACCATCCTCGTCGACAAGGGGGACACGCCGAAGTGGCGGCCTGCCAGCCTCGCCGAGATCAACGACGCCGAAGTGGAGGCCTGCTTCGCGCCCCTTGACGGCGGCGACCTGGTGCTTCCCTGAGCCTCGGCCAGCCCTCATCGCGCCGCTTGCCACCGCCCCCCCGATGCGGCGAGAATTAGCCGGGCGCCGGGGACGGCGAACGCCGGGCTTCGCGGACGGGAATTGAAATCGTGGCACAAAAGGGCGTGCAACTGCGGGAAGTGCTGTTCGAGTTCCGCCGGATCGGGAAATTCCTCAAGGTGACGGCCATCGACCCGGACACCAACATCGAGGTTTCCATGGTCGGCAACCCGCGTTACAGCCAAGAGATGCTTAAGCGCGTCGCCACCCGCAAACTCGTCTACGTCATCGCCAAGCGTCTCCGCGCCGCCAGGAACTCCGACCGAGCGGGCCGGCGCTAGACCCTTTTCCAGGCTGCTTTAAACTTGACACTCAAGAACCTTGGGGTAGGGTCCAAAAGGGCTTGGCCATGGCCGGGACCCACGAAAAAAAAGGACGTGGGAGGCAAAGAACGATCTCACTGGGGCAGGCTAAGGGCGAGCATCGCCCAATCCTCCAACACCCCGAATTCTTGAATGTTCTAACGCCCCGTCCCCTGACGCCGCGCGCCGGCGGCTGGCCGAGGAGAGATCGAACGCTCGATGGAATATTTCACGCAGCAGCTCGTCAACGGTCTCACGCTGGGCTCCATTTACGGCCTCATCGCCATCGGCTACACGATGGTGTACGGCATCATCGGCATGATCAACTTCGCCCATGGCGAAATTTTCATGATCGGCGCCTTCGTTGCCTTCATCGCCTTTCTGTTCCTTGGGGTACTGGGCATCACTTGGGTGCCGCTGGCCATCGTAATCGTCTTGATTT
>JASLLZ010000126.1 GCA_030746775.1 Rhodospirillales bacterium
TTTGTACCTGCTGAGACGGCTCTTCCGCATAGCTCCCATGATAACCCCCCAAATGGGTTATCTGGGACAGCCCCATTAAATATCTTGTTGGCGTTATTGTAGACGTTCAGAATGCTTTCGGAGCCGGTCTTTGAAGGGTCCGTCAACGTTGTGGCACTGTCCGACGCGAGAACAACACCGTCATGCACCTGAACAGCCACTGCAATCGTCAAAATGGTGCCTCCCACGAACCAACACCACAACTACTAGTGATTCACAGCTAGTCATAAGAGTCAAGTAGGGCGTGTATTTGTTCTTCGCTAAATCCCATAGCTGATAATGCTCCGGCCCGTTTTCCGAACTCACTACGTGCTTGGTGTGTGTGATGCTTAAATAATGCAAGAATCACCCATAGCGATGCAGCCGCGCGCCGTAGGCGTTGAGCCATGCGCGGGCGGTCTCCACATCGCCGGTCATGTCTGCCACAAGGTCCCAGAAACGCGGCCCGTGGTTTTTTTCCACCAGATGGGCGACCTCGTGGGCGACGACGTAGTCCAAGATGTGTTCGGGCGCCATTATCAGGCGCCACGAGAACGACAGCTTGCCGTTGGCCGAACACGAGCCCCAGCGCGAGCGCGTATCGCGCGGCGTGATGGCTGCGGGCGACCGGCCCAGGGTTTCGGCCTTGGCGTGGGCCAGGGGCGCGATCAGGCGTTTCGCCTCGCCCTTCAGCCAGTCGGTCAGGCGCCGGGCCAGATGCTCGGGACGCCCGGTGACGACGATCTCGCCGGCGCCCCGGCGCACCGGCCGGCGCCCGGCGGCATCAAAGCGGATGCGGTGATCGTCGCCGAGGAAGGGAACGACGGAGCCGTCGGCGAACGGGATGCGGGGCGCCAAGCGGTCCAATTGGCGGACGATCCAGGCCGCCTTTGAATGTGCCAGGTCGAGGCCCTCCTCGACAGGCACGCGGTGGGGCAGGGTGACGACGACGCCATCGCGTTCGCCGTCGATGCGCAAGATGAGGCGCCGGGCCCGCGCATTGCGCCGCACCCTAAGAGGAATGGCGCGGCCCTCGATGTCGAGGACCAGATTGTCCTTATATTGGCCCTTCACGGCACCGGCGACACGACGAGCCCGGTCGCCGCCAGCTTGGCGGCGGATTCTTGCGCATCGGCGTCCGACAGCGCCATCACCGGCGCGCGCATGGCCCGCCATCCGTCGTCGCCGGTGTGACGCGCCATGGTTTCCTTCAACACCGGAACCAGGGGGTAGGACGCGCAGACCTTGCGCACATTGGTGGCCTGTTCGTGCAGGGCCTGGGCGGCGGGCTCGCGCCAGATGGCGTAAAGCTTGCCCAGCAGCGCGCTGGCGATGTTGCAGCACGCCGTGATGCAGCCGACGCCGCCGGCCTTGAGCAGGGGATGGAAAAGGTCGTCGGCGCCGCTGAACACCTCGAAGCCGGGGAAGGCCTTGGCGGCGCCCGCCATGTTGTCCAGATCGCCCGACGAGTCCTTCATGCCGGCGACCGTCTTGGGATAGTGCTTCAACAACCCTTCGATCACGCCATAAGGGATGGGCACCCCGGCCATCTGGGGGAAGTGATAGAGATAGAGGCGCAGGCGATCGTCGCCGACCTGTTCGATGACGTCGCAGAATGCGGCAATCAGGCCGTCGTCGCTGACGCCCTTGTAATAGAACGGCGGCAGGGCCAGGACGCCGGCGGCGCCCAGGTTGACGGCGCACTTGGTTAACTTAACGGTATCGGGAATGGCGCAGCAGCCGGTCCCCGGCATCATGACCGAGGCCGGAATGCCCGCCTCGACCAGGGATTCCATGATGGCCATGCGCTCGTCGACGGAAAACGAGTTGGCCTCGCCGGTGGTGCCGAGAATGGCAAGGCCGTCGCAACCGTTCGCCAGCAGCCAGCGGCAATGGCGCGCCATGCCGTCGAGGTCGGGCGAACCGTCGGCGGTCTGGCGGGTCAGGGCGGCGGCGAAGACGCCGCTCAGGTTGGGCTTCGTTTGGTTGATCACGGGGTGGCTCCTTGTTCGAACGGGAGAGGGTTAATAATCGCTCGGCACCGGCCCGGTGCCGTAATTCATATTTCTACTCGGGCCACTTTACCACGTGGTCCCACAAATCGCCGGCTTGCTCTTCGAAGACCACGCGGCCCTTGACCGAGCGCCCGGCCCGATGCACGGACCCAGGATCGCCCGAGACCAGAGGGTGCCAGCCGGGCAGGTCCTTTCCCTCGGCGACCAGGCGGTAGGCGCAACTCGACGGCATCCACGTCAGTTCGCTGACGTTTCCGGGATCGAGACGGACGCAGTCGTCGACGAGACGCGAGCGCCCGGAGTAGTCGGTGCAGCGGCAGGTATCGATATCGAGCAGGCGGCAGGCGACGTTGGTGCAGCTTATCTCGCCCGAACGGGCGTCTTCCAACTTGTGCAGACAGCATTTGGCGCAGCCGTCGCACAGCGATTCCCATTCGCCGGGCGTCATCTCGGCCAGGCTCTTGCGCCGCCAGAAGGGCTTGTCACCGCTTGCCTGGTTCGGCTCGGCGCCAGGCGGCGTGGGGAGGGCCCGCTCAAAGGACATCCAAGATCCCCTTGGCCATGGTCTCCGGGCTCGTGGCATGGCCCGAGAAATGGGTGCGGAACTTTCCGTCCGGTCCCATCAGATAAACGATCGAGGTGTGATCCATGGTGTATTCGCCCTCGTCCGATCCCTCTTCCGTGGCCTTGGCGTAATAGACCCGATAGGCCTTGGCCGCCGCCGCCACCTGATCGGCGCTGCCGGTCAGACCGACGAGGGCAGGATGGAAATGGCGGACGTACATGGCCATCTGCTCGGGCGTGTCGCGCTCGGGATCGACGGAAATGAATACCGGCACGATCCTGTCCGCCGCCGGACCAATGATATCAAGGGCTTCGGCCATGGCGGTCAAGGCCGTCGGGCAGGCGTCGGGGCAATAGGTAAAACCGAAATAGATGAACAGGAAGCGGCCGCGAAAATCAGCCTCGGTCACCGTTTTGCCGGTATGATCGACCAAGGTGAACGGCCCGCCGATGAGGGCGGCGCCCCGGCTCTGGCTCGACGGGGTGTCGACCAGCCAGCCCTTCGGCGCCATCATGTCGCGTCCGGCCATAAAGCCGGCGACGACGAGAAGGGCGACGCCCAGACAAAAGACAATGCGCTTGACGGGGCGTTTCATGAAATGCGGGGTTCCTGAATTATCGGGTGGTCGGACATCGAACGAGGCATGATAGTACGCCGGCATTAATCATCAAGGGTCTGGACGTGACGACTCAGTCCTTGCCGTGCAGATAGATCACGTAGTAGGTCAGGGCGACGAAAACCCCGCCGCCAAGCACGTTGCCGATGGTCACCGGCACCAGATTGGCGATCAGGCCGCCGAAATTCATGGTATCGATCGCGACACCGGCCGCCGCCTGGGCAAAGGCCGGGTCGTGGGCGATGGCGATGCCCAGGGGAATGAAAAACATGTTGGCGATGGAATGTTCGAAACCCAATGCCACGAAGGCGGTGATGGGGAAAATGATGGCGAACAATTTGTCGACCACGCTGCGCCCGGCGAAACACAGCCACATGGCCAGACAGACCAAGATGTTGCACAGCACGCCGCGCATCAGGGCCACCCAGAAGGGCAGGGCGGTCTTGGCGGCGGCGATCTTGACGGCGGTGACGGCAAACGCGTCGTCGCCCAGATGCGCGACACCGGAGAGATAGATCATGACGACCATGCCCAGGGCGCCGACCAGGTTGCCGATGTAGACCAGGCCCCAGTTGCGCAACAGCGACGACGTGCTGACCCGCCGGTTGGCCCAGCCGATGACGATCAGAATGTTGCCGGTGAACAGTTCGGCGCCGCCGACGACGACCAAAATCAGGCCCAGGCAGAACGAAACCACGCCGAGCAACCGGCCGGTCCCCAGGCCAAGCCCGTTGTCGGTCATGACCAGGGTATAGAACGTTGCGCCGAAGGATATGAAGGCGCCGGCCAGGAGAGAGGGGGCAAGAAGCGGGATAATGGGCATGGTCGCCTTGGCGACGCCGACGGTCTCGAAGCGTTTGGCGATCTGGGCCGGCGTATAGGCGTCGAAAAGCGTCGGATCGACACGGCGATCGATCATCGATTCCTTGTCTTGCGGCATCGACGCGTCCTCCGGAATTCTTACCCAATAGGGGAAATAGGCGATCTACTGGGCGGCCTGGGCGGCCTCATTTTCTTCGCCGGGCGGCGTCTCCATGGCCTGGGCGCGGCCTTCCATGGCGTTCGCCTCCTTGATCCGGTCCATGGATCTCAGCAGCGAAGCGTAATTGCGAAAGCCGTTGACGAGGCTTGGATGGCCAGGGTCCAAGGTCTTCTCCTTGATCGCCAGGGCGCGTTTGAACAGGGGCTCGGCCTCCTTGAACCGTTCTTGCTTCTTGTACAGCAGTCCGAGGTTGTTGAGATCGGTGGTGACGCTGGCGTGATCCTTGCCGAGCGCCTTTTCGTCGATGGCCAGGGCGCGCCGGTAAAGCGGCTCGGCATCGTCATAGCGGCCCTGGGTGTAGTGGACAAGGGCCAGGTTATTGAGGGCCAGGGCAAGATCGGCGTGGTTCGGGCCGAGGGTTTCTTCCATTGCCGCCAGGGCCTCGGCAAAGGCCGCTTCCGCCGCCGCGTGGTCGCCGGCCCGAAAGGCGGCGCCGCCCAGCTTTTCCGTATACTCGGCGATGAAGCCGGGCTCTGCCCCGTCGCCGGTGTCAAGGGCGCGCCGATAGCACTCGGCGGCGCTGGAAAACTCAAACTGCGCTGATTCCAGATCGCCGGTCAGGGCCAGGGCCAGGGCCGCCGTGTCCCGGTGCTTCTTGACATCCTCCGTCTTTTCGGCGGCGACGGCGATGTCGCGTTCGCCGGCGCCGTAAATAAGGTTGACGGCGCGCCGCAGTTCGCCCCGCTCAAGGGCGGCGCGGGCATCCGTCACCATTCCCGCCGCCATCGGGTCGGTGCAGTTCAGGGTCAACGCCTTGTCCTTGAAGTCGGTAAGGCGCTCAAGGAATTCCCGCGACAGCTCGGCGTGGGCCAGGGCAGGCTGACCCTTGTCCACCAGGACCAGGGCGAAGGCTTCCAGGGCCGCCGTCTTCGGATCTACCTTTGGTCCCGCGTCGGCCGGTTTCGGGCGCGCCGTTTTGTCCGCCCCGGCGTCTCCGCCACCACCTGTCAGGGCGCCGGCGAAAACACCCAGCCCAAGCGCCACGGCAACGATGGCGGACAGCCTCATGCCGTCGTCGGTGGCCAGAAACGCCACCGCCGCCTCCGCCCAAGGCTGGCTCAGGAATTCGTTCAAAAGTTCGTCGGCGAATGCCGCGACGCGACCGATCACATCTTCCATGGCGACGCCCAATATTAACCCTGCCCCGCAGCCGGGAAATCACAACCACGATCGCACGACCCGCATCCCCGGGCAACCGATCCGTCCATTGACGGGAACGCCAACGGGTCCCATGCTCGCGCCATGTTCACCATGGGCCTTGCCGGCGCCCGACCGGGATTCGACCCCCTGGCGCTGTTGTTGGTAGCCCTCGCCGTCGAAGCGATCGTCGGCGAGGCCAGGGTTCTGTTCCGCGTCGTCCCCCACCCGGTCGCCGGCCTCGAGGCCCTGATCGCGACCCTCGAGCGCAAGCTCAACCGCCACCATCGTTCGCCGGCCGACCGCGCCCTCAGGGGGGCCCTGGTGAGCGTGTTCCTGATCGCCCTGGGCGGGGTTGTGGGATGGGGCCTGGCCGGACTGAGCCGGGCTCACCCCTGGGGGTCGATCCCCGAACTCGTGGTGCTCGTCGTTTTGGTGTCTCAGCGTGGACCCTTCGACGGGGCGCGCGCCGTGCAGGGATTTTTGCGGCGCGACCAACTGTCACCGGCGCGTCAGCGCGTCGCCGCTATGATGACGGGGACGGCGGCAAGGGCGGACTTGGCGGATGGACTCGACACCCACGGCGTCGCCCGCGCCGCCATCGAACAGATGGCGCTTGGATTTTGCGCCGGCGTCGTGGCGCCGGTCTTTTGGTACGTGCTGTTGGGGCTGCCCGGCATCATTGCCTATGTCGTCGTCGGCGCCCTGGAACGCGTCGTCGGCGGCGACGCGGCGGTGCATAGGGCTTTCGGTTTCACGGCGGCGCGTCTGGCCCGGGTTCTGGATTTGATTCCGGCCTGCCTGGCCGGGCTGTTCGTGGTGTTGGCGGCGGCCTTCGTTCCCACCACCTCGCCGGTAAGGGCCTTCAAGACGATGGTGCGCGGCGGGTCCGGACACCGCCAGGCCAAGGCGGGATGGCCCTTGGCCGCGACCGCCGGTGGACTCGGCCTGGCCCTGGCCGGTCCCGGGTCGGGGGTGCAAGCGCCGTGGTTGGGCGACGGCCGGGCGACGGCGACGGAACGCGACGTCAGGCGGGCGCTTTACCTCTATGCCGTCGCCTGTCTGATCAACGCCATGTGGCTCTCCGCCCTGGTCCTGGTCCGCCTTGATCTTGGGGGCTGAAAAGAGTTTCCGCCACCCCTCATTCGTCGCCAAGCCCTTCCAGGGCCTCGAGGGGCTTGTCTTCGGGCATGCGGCGTTCGTTGCCCTTTTCCTTCATTCTGACGAAGGTTCTGGCCCTTTCGATGCGGTTTTGCATGATGCGCGTGAAAAGCATGGTGATCTGCCGTTGCAGGCCGGCCATGTGTCTTTCGTCCTGTTCGATGGTAAAGAATTTGTCCAAATCGTAGAGGTACTTCTTGCGGATCTTGTCGTCCGATTCCCTGAAGAAAAGTCCGTTGATCGTCGCGTGGTAGCAGGCCCGCAGCTTTTTCGGCGTGTCGGCGTTGTTGACCATGGCGATGAGCCCCGTTTCGGGATCATTGAACACCTTGTCCCAGTCAACGGTCCCGTCTTCAAAAGTCGGCCAACCCATATCCCCGACGTCTCCAAACAAATACCGAACCGACAACCCAGCCATACACTACCACGGTGATGATCGAATGCCACCACAACGATGACCGCCGGGGGAACCTTGATCGTGAATTGTGCGCACCGGCGCCGCGCAGCGACGCTGTAAAGATGTCGCCGATGTTGCCTGCCCCTCATTCGGCGGATAGAATTCGCGTGTCCGTTGCCGAACGATTGCAAATTTTTCTATCTTCGGGATGCGCGCTCTTTAATTAGTCTTCCTCTTTGGTCGCAATATTAGCGAGGCCCGCAATGACGACGCCAAATGACTGGGCCGTACCGTGGCGCAGTGTCCGACCGCCAGGCGTGATACGATTTCGCCGCCTCGGGCGTGTCGGTTTGTTGCTTTTTCTTGCCTTGACATTGGCCGCTCTCGCTCGACCGCTTTCGGCGCGGGCCGATCAAAAGTCATCGTCGGCGGTTGAGCGGCACCGCACGATCATCGTCGGCCGGGTAACCGATGACCCCAAGAGGCACTATCCCGCCCTGGAGAAGATAGCCGACTATTTGACCAAACGGCTTGGCGATGCGGGGATCGTCGCCGGCCGCGTTGTTATTGCCAAGGACGTGGATCGCATGACCCGCCTGCTGGAGGACGGGAAAGTGGATATCCTCTCCGAAACGCCCTTTTCCGCGATTCAGTTTGCCGATCGGGTGGGGGCCGAATTGCTGGCCCACGAATGGAAGAAGGGCGTGGCGTTCTACCGGACGGTTTTCTACACCCGAAGGGAGGGCGGTGTCACGTCTCTGGCGGACCTCAGGTGAAAGAAAATCGCCTTCGAGGACCCGGGCTCGACCAGCGCCTTCCTGATCCCACTGGCGATGCTCAGGCTGCAAGGTCTGGAGACCGTTGAGCTGTCCAATGTGCGCCAAGATGTTCCCATGGGCAAGGTGGGCTATGCCTTCACCAGGGGCGAGTTGAACATGGTCTCGTGGGTCTCTCGAGGCATCGCCGACGCGGGCGCGTTCAGCAATCTGGACTGGGAGGATTCTGCCCGTACGCCGGAAAACCCCAAGGACGCATTGCGGGTTTTTCATCAGGGTAACCCGGTCATGCGATCGGTCCTGTTGGTCCGCAGCGGCCTGCGGCCGGATTTGAAGGTGAAATTGAAGCGTATTCTCTTTTCCATGCATGCGGACCCGGATGGCAAGGAGGTTCTCCAGGCGTACAATGCGATCAAGAAGTTCAACGCCATCGGACCCGAGGCGGCGGCCAGTCTGGCCGAGGTCCGCCGATTGATGTCGGTCATCAGAGAAAAACTCAATCAATGAAGCTTGGACTTCAAACACGCGTTTCGATTTGGATCACCGCCGGAGTCATTATCCTCAGCGGTGTTCTGACGAGTGCCCTTATTTACGTTTGGGGCTGTCCCAGATAACTAGCCCAAATGCTTCCTAACCCATTGCCTCAATTGCGCTAATTGGATTGATGGGT
>JASLLZ010000127.1 GCA_030746775.1 Rhodospirillales bacterium
TCGAAGAAGTCGTCGTTGTTCTTGGAATGTTTTAGTTTCTCGAGCAGGAACTCGAGCGCGTCGACGACCCCCATGGGCATCAGGATGCGGCGCAGCACCCACATCTTGGAAAGCGTCGCCTTGTCGACCAGCAGTTCTTCCTTGCGCGTTCCCGACTTGGTGATGTCCATGGTCGGGAAGGTCCGTTTGTCGGTCAGCTTGCGGTCGAGGATGATCTCCGAGTTGCCGGTGCCCTTGAATTCCTCGAAGATGACCTCGTCCATGCGCGAGCCGGTATCGACCAGGGCGGTCGAGATGATGGTCATCGACCCGCCCTCCTCGATATTGCGCGCGGCGCCGAAAAAGCGCTTGGGGCGCTGCAGGGCGTTGGCGTCGACGCCGCCGGTCAGCACCTTGCCCGACGACGGCACGACCGTGTTGTAGGCGCGCGCCAGTCGCGTGATCGAATCGAGCAAGATAACCACGTCGCGCTTGTGTTCGACCAGGCGCTTGGCCTTTTCCAGGACCATCTCGGCGACCTGGACGTGGCGCGCGGCGGGTTCGTCAAAGGTTGAACTGACGACCTCGCCCTTGACCGAACGCGCCATGTCGGTGACCTCTTCGGGGCGTTCGTCGATGAGCAGTACGATCAGGTAGCACTCGGGATGGTTGGCGGCGATGCCGTGGGCGATGTTTTGCAGCATCACCGTCTTGCCGGTGCGCGGCGGCGCCACGATCAAGGCCCGCTGACCTTTGCCGATGGGACAGATCAAGTCGATGACGCGCAGCGTCAAGTCCTTTTCCTGCGGGTCGTCGATCTCAAGGTTGAGCCGCTCGTCGGGATAGAGCGGCGTCAGGTTGTCGAAGTTGATGCGGTGGCGGACGGCATCCGGTTCCTCAAAGTTGATGAGGTTGATCTTGAGCAAGGCAAAATACCGCTCCCCGTCCTTGGGCGAACGGATTTGCCCTTCCACCGTGTCGCCGCTGCGCAGGGAAAAGCGGCGCACCTGGCTCGGAGAAACGTAAATATCGTCGGGGCCGGCCAGGTAATTCGATTCGGGCGAGCGCAGGAAGCCGAAGCCGTCTTGCAGGATTTCCAGCACGCCGGTGCCGAAGATGGCGACATCGTTGTCGGCCAGCCGCTTGAGGATGGCGAACATCATGTCTTGCTTGCGCAGGGTCGAGGCGTTTTCGATCTCCAGATTCTCGGCATAAGCCAGGAGGTCGGCCGGCGATTTGGTTTTCAATTCTGTTAGATTCATGGCTGATACTTGTCTCGGATGGGCGCTATGGGAATGGTCGAAAGACGGCCAAGACCGGCCAAGTCTGTGTTAACAGGAATAGAAAATCAGGCTTCGTGCCCGCGGAAAACTAGAATTTCTTGGAAAACCGACGTCCGCGATATCCTTCGCGTATGCTCACTAAATAAGATGAACAAATTGCCAGCGCAAGTCAAATACGGAATTTAATACTAACTCGGTTTGATCACCGCCAGGATAACGATGGCGATCATGAGGACCGTCGGCACCTCGTTGGCGACGCGATAGAACTTTTCCGAACGGGCGTTGCGATCGGCCTCGAAGTCCTTGCGCCAGCGCGCCATTTGGCCGTGCATCACCGCCAGGCCGGCGACGCAGGCCAGCTTGGCCAGGACCCAGACCTCGGACCAGCCGTCGCCGCCCATGTCAACCAACAAAACGGCGCCGAAGACGAAGGCGGCGATCATCGCCGGGTTCATGATGGCACGCAGCAGGCGCCGCTCCATCACCTTGAAGGTCTCCGACTTGTCCGAGCCGGGCTCGGCCGCGCTGTGATAGACGAACAGCCGGGGCAAATACAAAAGCCCCGCCATCCACGCCATGACGGCGATGATATGAAGCGCCTTGAGCCACAGGAAGGCATCGCCGGACAGGTCCAACATGGTCTCTCCTCCGTTCACGGATTGCAGTGCGGACAGCCGGCGAAGGTCGGCGGGCAACCTTCGCCGTCGGCGGGCTGTACGGACTCGCCGGCCGTCCGCACCGCCTGCGCCAGGCCCTTGATGAAATCTTCGTCGGTGCCGACGGCCGGCACCCGGACATAGGCCGGCACCCCATGCACCTCGGCCAGGGCCTTGTATTCGATATCGAGCTCGACCAGGGTTTCGGAGTGTTCGGAGACAAAGGCGATGGGTACCACCACCACCGGCACCCGGTCGGTGCCGGCGCGCCTCAGCTCATCGACCGTCGATGGTCCGATCCACGTCAGCGGGCCAACCCGGCTTTGATAACAGACCCGCCAGTCAAGGTCCGCGATCCCCACGGCCCGGGCCGCCGCCTGGGCCGTCCGTTCGATCTGCCAGCGATAAGGATCGCCTTTTTCGATAATCCGTTCGGGCAGCCCGTGGGCCGAGAACAGGACCCTCGGCGCGCCGGCCGGGCGCGCCTCCTCGAGCCCCGCCCGCACCAACTTGGCTTGCGCCGCGATAAGGCCGCCCTGGACCGGATAACAGCATACCGTCTTGGTCGGCGCGTCGAGGCCGGCGCCTGTCGCGGCGCGCCGCCAGTCGGCCAGGGACGAGCCCGTGGTGGTGGTCGAAAACTGGGGATAGAGGGGCAACAGCACGATCCGCGCCGGGTCGAACGCCTTGACCTCGGCCGCCGTCTCGTCGGCCATCGGGTGCCAGTAGCGCATGGCGACGAAAACCCGGACCTCGCCATCGGCCGCGAGACGGGTCCGCAGGGCGTCCGCCTGATCGCGGGTCAGCCCAAGAAGCGGCGAGCGCCCGCCGATTTGCTCGTAGATGCGCCGCGCCACCGGCGCCCGGCGGGCCGAGATCAGGCGCGCCAACAACCAGCGCAGCGGCCGCGGCGCGCTGATTATCGCCGAGTCGTTGAAAAGATTGAACAAAAACGGCCTGACCGCGTCCGGGCCGTCGGGTCCGCCAAGGTTGAATAGAACAACGGCAAGCCTCGACATCTCAGGCCGGCCATTGACGAATCAATGCCGCCAGGCGGGCGACGTTTTCGGGCGGCGTTTCGGGCACCACGCCGTGGCCCAAGTTGAAGATGAACGGCCCCCCCGACAGCGCCGCCAGGATGCGCCTCGCTTGCCGATCCAGGGCCTCGCCGCCGGCGACCAGGACCTGATTGTCAAGGTTTCCCTGCACGGTACAAAGCGGCTGCAATTCATCACGCGCCCAGTCGGGGGAGACGTCGCTGTCGAGGCCGATGCCGTCGACGCCGGTTTCCTTGACGTAGTCGATGTAGCGCGCGCCGCAGCCGCGCGGAAATCCGATGACCGGAACATCGGCGTGGCGCGCCTTGACCACGGCCGTGATGCGCGCCGTCGGCTCGATTACCCAGCGCTGAAAGCCTCTTTCGTCAAGCAGACCGGCCCAGGTATCGAAAAGCTGGACAACCTCAGCGCCGGCGTCGATCTGGGCCAAAAGATGTTGTTCCGTGGCCTCCACCAGAAGATCGATCAAGTGTTCGAATCCCCCTCCTTGCCGCCCGGCCCAATCGAGGGCGATCTTGAATCCGGTGCCGCCCCGGCCCTCGACCATGTAGGTCGCGACGGTCCACGGCGCGCCGGCAAAACCGATCAGGGCGGTTTGCTCGGGAATGGTTTGGCTCAACATCGATACCGCCTCGTAAACCGGCGACAGGTGGCGGCCGAGACGTCCGAGCGCCAAGCCATTCAGATCCCTGGGCCGGCGTACCGGCTCCAGGACCGGTCCCTCGCCGGCGCGGAATTCCACCTTTTGGCCCAAGCCATCGGGAATGACCAGGATATCGCTGAATAAGATCGCGGCGTCCATGCCATAGCGCCTCAGGGGCTGCAGGGTCACCTCGACGGCAAATTCAGGTGTATAGCAAAGGGTGAGAAAATCCCCTGCCTTGCGGCGCGCTTCGCGATATTCGGGAAGATACCGTCCTGCTTGGCGCATCAGCCAAAACGGCGGACAGGCCATGGATTCACCGCGCAAGGCGCAAAGAAGTTTTTTCCCGGATATCGGTTTCGCCATGATTGCGCGACCAAATACTTAGACGCCTTTCTTCCACTTCTACTAAAGAATGATTCCTAAGAAAGAAAGGTAGTAGTGGTAGTAGGGGCCATGAAACATGAGGATTAAAACTTATCCACCGGTTATGGACGTGGTTGGGGGCGCGGGACGAAACGAGTCGTGGGTCTGTGTATCCTATGCGCGGCAAGTCGCTGGCCCAGGCATGGCAGTGCGGCGCGGCGCCAAATCGAATTGTGGGGATTGAAAGGATAAGGCGAGGCGGCGGCGTTCCGTTCCCTGTTTCACCAAGTTTCATAAAATGTCATACAGGGGGTCAAAGACCGCCAGCAACAAGGGGACAAGTGAGGGGCGACGATTGCAAACCGGTTGTCCCCATCTTGTCCACCCGCGAAGAAAGCCATCATGACGACGCAACCATATCATATTCATCTGGTTTCCGACTCGACGGGAGAAACGGTCGGCACCGTGGCCCGCGCCTGTCTTGTTCAGTTCACCGATTTCGACGTCGAGGAACATATCTGGCCCATGGTGCGAAACGCCAAGCAGGTGGCGGAGGTCGTCGCCGGCATCGAGGCGGAGCCCGGCCTGGTTCTTTACACCTTGGTCAGCGACGCCAGTGTGGAGGCGCTGGAAAAAGCGTGCCGACGCCTCAAGGTCCCGTATATCGGCCTTCTCAATCCGGTCATCGCGGCGATGGGTCACTTATTTGGCAGCGAGGCCCGGCACCGGCCCGGCCGCCAGCACATCATGGACGCCGGATACTTCGGGCGCATCGACGCCATGCAGTTCGTTCTTGGCCACGACGATGGCCAGATGACGAAGGACCTCGACCAGGCCGACGTGGTGGTGGTCGGCGTCTCGCGCTCATCCAAGACGCCGACATGCGTCTATCTCGCCAATCGCGGTATCAAGGCGGCCAATATTCCGGTCGTCCCCGGCGGTCCCCTTCCCCCGGAGGTCGATGACGCCACCAAGCCCTTGTTCGTCGGCCTGACCACCGATGCCAAGAGTCTGGTTTATTTGCGCCGCAACCGCATGCGTTCCATCAAGGAGGACGCCGAGACCGACTACACCGACCTCGACTCCGTCACCGACGAGGTGACGGC
This sequence comes from Rhodospirillales bacterium, assembly GCA_030746775.1. GTDB lineage: Bacteria > Pseudomonadota > Alphaproteobacteria > Rhodospirillales > JASLLZ01 > JASLLZ01. The sequence goes on from JASLLZ010000127.1 coordinate 5,092, forward strand.
GGCCCGGCGCCTGTTCGCCGAACGCGCCTGGCCGGTGATTGACGTCAGCCGGCGCTCGGTCGAGGAAACCGCGACCAACATCATGCAATTGCTCAAACGTCACAGGGAGCCGCCGGCCTGACCCAAAGCCGCCTGATCCAAAGCCGTCCGGCCCTTGTCCTGGCCTCGAACAGCCGCGCCCGCGCCCGCCTCCTCGAAGGGGCCGGATTGGCGTTTACCCGCCGCCCGGCTGACGTCGACGAGACAACCATCAAACAAGCCCTTGTCGAACACGGAGCCGACGCCGAACGGGTCGCCCGGGACCTGGCCGAGGCCAAGGCGCTGGCGGTGTCCACTGATGTCCCCGGGGCCCTGGTTATCGGCGCCGATCAGACCTTGGAATGCGGCGGCGTGCTTTATGACAAGCCGGGTTCGGTGACCGCGGCGCGGCGCCAGCTGCAAAGCCTCGCCGGGCGCCGTCACCGCCTGGTCAGCGCCGTCTGCGTGGGGCGCGACGGCGCCGCCCTGTGGCACGACGTCCAGGACGCCCATCTGACCATGCGCCCCCTGAGCAACCGTTTTATCGCCGATTACCTGAGCCGGGCCGGGCCGGCGGTCTTCGACGCCGTCGGGTCCTACCACGTGGAGGGACTGGGCGTGCATCTGTTCTCGTGCATCGACGGCGATTATTTCACCATTCTCGGCCTGCCGGTTTTGCCCCTGCTCGCCTTCCTGCGCCACCAAGGCGCTCTGGCGGGTTGATCGGATGTGGTTGCGTCGGCCGTTGGCCTCGACTATAGGCTCAAGGGAGAACGAGGAAAGTTGGCATATGGCCCAAACCGGTAGGACAAAGCTTGCCGCCGTGATCGGCTGGCCGGTCGGCCATTCGATCTCGCCCAGGCTGCATGGCTACTGGCTTAGCCACCACGGCGTCGACGGCGCCTATGTGCCCCTGGCGGTGCGGCCCGGCGATCTGGCCGAGACGCTGCGCCTTTTACCGCGCATCGGTTTCGTCGGCTTCAACGTTACCGTTCCCCACAAGCAGGCCGTCCTGGCCCTGGTCGACGAGGCCGATCCCGAAGCGCGTGCCATCGGCGCCGTCAACACGGTGATCGTCGAGACCAACGGCCGCCTCAGGGGCAAGAACACCGACGCCTTCGGCTTCCTGCAAGGCCTGCGGTCCGGGTTTCCCGACTGGGATCCGGGGCACGGTCCGGTCGTGGTCATCGGCGCCGGTGGGGCGTCCCGGGCCGTTTGCGCCGCCCTCGTCGGCGCCGGGGTCTCGGAATTGCGTCTGGTCAACCGTACCGAGGCCCGGGCCGAGGGCGTGGCCCGCGATATCGGCGACTCCGTGACATGCGTCCCGTGGCGGCGCCGCGGTGCCGCCCTCGAAGGCGCCGCGCTGGTGGTCAACACCACGACCCAGGGCATGACCGGCGAGTCGCCCCTGGACCTCGACCTGGCTGCCCTGCCGACGGCGGCGGCGGTGATGGATATTGTTTACGCGCCGCTTGAAACGCCGCTTCTGGCCGACGCCCGGGCGCGCGGCAACCGGGTCATCGACGGGCTGGGCATGATCCTCCACCAAGGCCGGCCGGGCTTTGCCGCGTGGTTCGGCGCCGAGCCCGAGGTCACCGAGGAATTGCGCCGCTACATTCTTGCGGGGCTCGATGATGGAAAATAGTAATTTATCCGCTTACGTGGACGGCACCGGCCGGAACCGCAGAGAATTACCATGGTGATCCTCGGCCTGACCGGTTCTATCGGCATGGGCAAGTCGACGGCGGCCCGGGTCTTCCGTCGCATGGGGCTGGCGGTGCACGACGCCGACCGGGCGGTGCATGACCTGCTGGCCACCGACCAGGGCGCGATCGGGGCCGTCGCCGCGGCCTTTCCGGAAGTCCGCCGGGACGCCGCCATCGACCGTCAGGCCCTGGCGCGCAAGGTCTTCGACGACGAGGCGGCCCTGGCCCGCCTGGAAGCCATCCTTCACCCCCTGGTACGGCGCCGCCAAGATCAGTTCCTGCGCCTGGCGGCGCGCGCCCGCCGCCCGGTCGTCGTCCTCGACGTGCCACTCTTGTTCGAAACCGGCGGCGAGAGGCAATGCGATGCCGTCGTCGTCGTCTCGGCGCCGGCCTTCGTGCAGGCGCAACGGGTCCTGCGCCGGCCCACCATGACGCGCCGGCGCCTGGACGCTATCCTCGAACGTCAACAGTCCGATGCCCAAAAGCGCCGGCGCGCCGATTTCCTGGTCGATACCGGATTGGGTCGGCGCCACAGCTTGTGTCAACTGCGCGCAATCGTCAAAGTGACCAGCCAGTGGCGGGGCGATCACTGGCCGCCCCGCGCGCCGCGCCGATATCATTAGGAGCCGTCATGCGCCAAGTCGTGCTCGACACCGAAACCACCGGCCTCAGCCCCGAGGGCGGCGACCGCATCGTCGAGATCGGCTGTGTCGAACTGGTCCACGGGGTGCCGTCGGGCAACACCTACCAACAATACGTCAACCCGCAGCGCGACGTCCCCGAGGAGGTCGTGGCCGTACACGGGCTGAGCGAGGAATTTCTCTCCGACCATCCGCCCTTCGCCGAAATCGTTGACGATTTCCTGGCGTTCCTCGGCGACAGCACGCTGGTCATCCACAACGCTGAATTCGACATGGGGTTTATCAACTATGAGTTGATAAAACTCGGCCGTCCGCCCCTGCCCATGACGCGGACCGTCGATACGGTGCGCCTGGCGCGCCAGAAATTCCCCGGCGCGCCATCCAACCTGGACGCCTTGTGCCGCCGATTTGAAATCGACAACACGGATCGCGCCCTGCATGGCGCGCTAAAGGATTCCCACCTCCTGGCCCAGGTCTATCTTGAGCTGACCGGCGGCCGCCAAGCCGATTTGGCCCTTGCCGGTCCGGCCCGCCGCCAGGATTCCGCCAACGCCGCGGCGGCCCGGCGCCCGCCCCGCCCCCATGCCCTGGACGCCGCCGAGGCGGCGGCTCATGACCGCTTCGTCGAAGAAAAGTTGCAAAACCCCGTCTGGCGCGATTGAGGTTAATTGTTCATAGGTGCGGGCTGGTGCCGGCTAACAAATAATTCTCTAGGCCATGTACTCATAAAAGGGGTTCACAAACCGCTCGCGATGTGATTCAAGCTTCCAAACAGTGGGAGCTTTCACATGGGTGGACGTTACGACCTGACG
>JASLLZ010000128.1 GCA_030746775.1 Rhodospirillales bacterium
CTTGCCGTCCACTTCAAAGCCTTCATCCTCCTCGCGTGCGTTATGCTATGGATGCGATGAATGTCGATTCAGCCTAGTGTTCTGGTTCACGCGATCTGCGCCGACGCCTCCCTGTCGTAGGGCTCCATGCCGACCACCCGGGCGGGATCGAAGGCGGGCGAAAAGATGGGCATCTCGGGTTCGCGGCCCAAGAATTGATCGGCCAGCAACCGGCCGGCGAAGGGACCGATGGTAAAGCCCGAACGAATGCAAGCGGCGACGAAGACACCTTCGACGCCAGGCATGGGGCCGATCAGGGGTTGGTTGTCGGGGGTGAACCCCTCATAGCCCGTCCAGGTCCTAACGACCCGCCCCTCCCTGAGCGCCGGGATAACCCGCCGGGCACATTCGGCGGCGCCGGCCATCTTCGATTTGACGATGCTGATATCTTGCTGGGCATCGCCTTTATCCGCGTCCTCGACCCAGTGCTCGCCCCGGCCGCCGCCCATGAGCACGGTACCGTCCTCGAACTGCTTCAACGACAGTTCGTTGGGAACCCGCAGGATGGAATTGAAAAGGGGCCGGATGCGCTCCGATATCGTGCCCTGGTTGACCCGGATGGTGATCGGGAAGTTAACGCCGAACCAGGCCGCCATCTTGCCGATCCACACGTTGGACGTCATCACGACGAGACGCGCCGACGCCTGGCCCACGGCCCAGCGCACGACATGACCGCCGGGGCCCGGCTCGACCCCAAGGACCGGCGTCCCGTCATGCACCGTCACCCCGGCCTCCTTCAACGCGGCGTGGAACAGGATGCCAATGCCGTAAGACTTGGCGTAACCGTCGACCTCGCTATAGGCGGCGCCGACGATATCGCCGGACAACGCCGGCTCGATCTCGCGCGCCCGGTTGCCGCCGATCATTTCGATCGGCGCGCCGGCCTCGGAGCGCAGCCGGTGCTGGACGGCCAGTTCCTCGGTCACCTCTTCGGAGAAGGCCAGCTCCATACCGTGGCGATGATGGAATCCGGCGTCGCGGCTCAGCCACTCGGCGGCATCGCGCCACATCTCTCGCCCCCGTATCGCATAAGGGATCAGCGATGCGCGGGTATAAAGCATGGTCAGCGTGCCGGCGTTGCGCCCCGAGGCGGCGCGGCACAGGCCGTCGCTCTCGAACAGCGCCACGCGCATGCCGCCGCACGCCAAGTTGAGCGCCGTGGCACAGCCGATGACTCCGCCGCCGATTATGGCGGCGTCGAATGGTTGGGATGAACTCATGGGGTGATAAGTACCAGGAGCCGGGCGCCGCGTCATCCCCATCTTGACAATCGGGGCGTTCTTGGTGCGCCATCGGGCAGCGTCGCGATGCGATGGAAAGGAATTGCCCATCATGCCGACCTTCAAGGCCGACCTTGCCGTGATTGGCGCCGGGGCCGTCGGCGCGTCCTGTGCCTATCACGCCGCGAAACGCGGCCTGAAGGTAGCGCTTTTCGATGCCCGCATGCCGACGGCGGGAACTTCCGGGGCATGCTCGGGACTGATCGCCATTTCGACCAAAAAACCGGGCCTGGCCGCCGACCTGGCGGCGGAGACCAAGCGTCTCTACCCCAAGGTCGTGGCCGAACTGGACAGCGATGTCGAATACCGGCCGGCACCCTTGCTCATGCTGATCGAGGACGCGGACATCCTCACCGAGCTTGAAATCTACCAAGATACCGTGCGCGACCACGGCTGGCGCCTGGATCATCTGGACCGGGCCGCCGTTCTCGCCCTCGAACCCAACCTGAGCCCCGACTTCGAAGGCGCCCTGCTCTGTCCCGACGAGGCGACGGTCAACCCCTATCGGATGACCCTGGGGATGGTCGCCGGCGCCGTCGCCCGCGGCGCCACCACCCATTGGGGGATCAAGCCACGCGCCATCGACGTCGTCGGCGACTCGATCGCCGCCATCGACACGCCGGCCGGCCGCATAGAGGCCGAGCAGTATGTCTTCGCCGCCGGGGTGTGGAGCCCGGACCTCGGCGCCATGGTCGGCCTCGATCTGCCTGTAATCCCCAGGCGCGGCGATGTGGTGGTGACGGCGCGCGCGGCACCTATCGTCAGCCACTACCTGATGGCGGCATCAAGTATGGTGGTCAAGAACAGGCCCGAGCTGGCCGAGACCACCGACGACCCCCTGATGCGCCGGGGCGGCGGTTTCGGCACCCACGTCAACGCCCTCGGCCAGTGCCTGCTGGGCACCACCCGCGCCTTCGCCGGCCATGACCGCACGACCGACCCCGACGGGGTGCGTGCGATCGTCGCCTCGGCCCTCAAGCGCCTGCCCGGACTGGCCCGGGTGCCCATCCTGCGCACCTTTGTCGGCTTGCGCCCCCACGTCCCCGACGGCAAGCCGATCATCGGACGCTCAGGGCGCGTCAGCAACCTGTTGGTCGCCACCGGCCACGACGGCGACGGCATTTCTCTCTCCGTCGTTACCGGCGACGTGATCGCCGATATGGCCACCGGACGAAGGCCGCGCATCGACGTTTCGGCGTTGAGCCCGGACCGCTTTCCCGCCCTCGGTTAGGTGCCAAGTCAGGGTCTTGTCTTGCCCGGGGCCTTCGACGAATATGGGCTGCGCCGGCAATCAACGGATTTGGGAGAGACGACCATGACCACGCGACCTCCCGCCGAAGTGGGGATGACCCTTGACGAGGTCGATACGCCGGCCCTGCTCATCGATCTCGATGCCTTCGAGGGCAACCTCAAGGCCCTGGCCGACACCCTGGCCGGCACGTCGGTGAAGCTGCGACCCCACGGCAAGGCCCACAAATGCCCGATCATCGGCCACAAGCAGATGGCGCTGGGCGCCGTCGGCCTGTGCTGCCAGAAGGTCAGCGAGGCCGAGGCCATGGTCTTCGGCGGTCTGCCCGACATCTATATCACCAACGAGATCATCGGCGCCCGCAAGCTGGCCCGCCTGGCTCCCCTGGCCCACCAGGCGCGGATCGCGACCTGTGTCGACAACCCGATTTCCATCGCTCCCCTGAGCGAGGCGGCCCAGGCGGCCGGAGTCGAGATCAGGGTCCTGGTCGACGTCAACGTCGGCCAGAACCGCTGCGGCGTCGAGCCGGGCGACGCGGCTGTGCCCCTGGCCCAGGCCATCGACAAGGCCAAGGGGCTGTCGTTCGGCGGGCTCCAGGCCTACCACGGCACGTCACAGCATTTCCGCACCCACGAGGAACGCAGGGCCGCCATCAAGGGCGCCTGCGAAGCCGTCGAGAAGACCATCGGGGCGCTGAAAAAGGCGGGGCTGGACTGCGCCGAGGTAAGCGGCGGCGGCACCGGCACGTACCCGTTCGAAGTGGCAAGCGGTCTCTATACCGAATTGCAGGCCGGATCCTATATCTTCATGGACGCCGACTACGGCCTCAACAAGGCCGAGGACGGGAGCCCGTTCAAGGACTTCCGCCAAAGCCTCTTCGTCCTGGCGACGGTGATCAGCCACCCGGCCGCGGACCGCATGATCACCGATGCGGGAACCAAGGCATTGTCGGTCGACAGCGGCATGCCGACGGCCCATGACCTGGCCGGCATCAACTACAAGATGGCCGGCGACGAGCACGGCCGCCTCGAGCTTGACCGCACCAACGCGGACCTTTCGGTGGGCGACAAGATCCAGGTCGTTCCCAGCCACTGCGACACCACGGTGGCGCTCTACGAATGGTTTGTCGGCTTGCGAGGCGGGCACGTCGAATCCGTATGGCCGATTACCGGCCACGGCGCCACCCAGTAACGGCCCATGGCGCGAAGCAAGAACGATCCCTTCCTCACCGGGGCCTCGGCGGGTCCTTGGGACCGCCCCCACGGCACGCCCGAGGCGCGCTTGGTCGCCGTCCTCGACGAAAGCGGCGACGGCCTGGGGCTGAAACTGATCCCCAACAAGTCACGCGCCGTCCAGGAAAACGAAATCAACGAGTTGGCCGTCACCGGCGAGAACGCGGCACCGGGCGGAACGGTCGAGCGCGCCGCTTTTCTCGCCTTTGTCGAGTTCACCTCGGGCGGCATGCTCATCGAGGGCGACCGGGTCGAGATCAACGGCGAGACCATCGGCGAGATCGCCGGCTTCAACGAAACGCCAATGCCCAACCACCGGACCGTCGTAGTAAGGAAATCCACCCTCGCCACCGGGCGTCAGCGCGGCTACGGTTTGGAGGACACAATCACTGTCGTGCCAGTCTTCACGCCGGTCTAGGAAGCAAGCCTCAATCGCCACCCACGGGCTTTGGCCTGGGCATGGGGAAGATGGTGTCGACGACCGTGTAGTCCATGTAGCCGAGGCGCCCGATGGGGCGGACCTTGCCCAGGTCTATGCGGCCGTCGGTTAGAACCTCATCGGCGATGTGGATGCCCAGCACCGTGCCGACAACCAGCGCCGCGCGGCCGCCGTCCGGCGAGCCGGGCAGTTCCACCGTCTTGAAGTATTCACACTCCATATGGATCGGCGAGGCGGCGACGCGGGGCGGTTTGACGAGGATTGAGGGCAAGGTGTCGAGATTTGCCAGATCGAACTCGTCGACCTCCGGTCCGACGTAGGCCGACGTCAGATTCATTTCCTCGGCCAGGGCCTCGGTCGCCATGTTGGTGACGAACTCGCCGGTTTCTTCGATGTTAACCAAGGTATCCTTGGTCTTGCGCCCGCCTTCCGCCGGCGCCGAGCTGGTGAACACCACCATCGGCGGATGCGACAGGGCGCCGTTGAAAAAGCTGAAGGGCGCCAGGTTCGGAACGCCGTCGGCGCTCAACGTCGAAATCCAGCCGATGGGCCGCGGAACGATGTAGCTTTGAAACGGGTTGTGGGGCAAGCCGTGGCCTTTTTTGATTTCATAGAACATGGGCGTCGGTTCTCCGTTGTCGGGCCGCTTCGGCGGGCGCGAAGCGCTTGGCCGAGAAGCAGGCGATTTCGTCGGGCAGGGCGCCGTCGCAGATCCAACCGGCCAGTTTTTCGGCGTGAACGGCGGCCAGGGTCACGCCGCTGTGGCAGCTCACGGTATAGGCATTGGGGTGGTCGGGCGAGCGGTCATAGATGGCGAAGCCGTCGGGCGGCATGATGCGCAGGCAGCCCCAGGCGCGAACGATGCGGGCCCGCGCCAGGAAGGGAAAGATGCGCCGCGCCCGGTCCGCCATGTGGGCCATGGCCTGGACGGTCGAGCGGTCGTCGAATTCCACGTCTTCGTGGGAATCGCCGATCATGATGGTGCCCTCATGGCTCTGGCGCACATGCGACGTCGGTAACGGAATCAGGGGTTCGAAACGCTCGGTGACCAGGACCTGCCCGCGCTCGGGCTTGACCGGCGCCCGAAGGCCGATCTTGGGCGCCAGCCAGGCGTTGGCATGGCCGGCGGCAAGCACCAAACGCCCGCCTTGTATCTCGCCGCGGCTGGTAATCACGGTGAAACTATCGGCCCGGGCGCGGATATCGGTGACCCGCCGATCGGGCAGGTAACGACCGCCAAGGCCAAGTAGGGCGGCATGGAGCGCACGAAAGAGATGAAGCGAGCCGCAATGTCCGTCGTGGGGACAATACGACCCGCCTGGCAGGTCGGGACCAAGGCCGGGCAACATCCGGGACATGGCGCCCTGGTCCAGCATCTCGTAATCGTAACCCGACGGCTCGGCCTTGGCTTTGAGGCGCGCCATCAATCCCTGGCGCTCCGCCATCTCGTCTTCGTCGAAGCACAACCAGATACCGCCCGGTCTTTCATATAAAACGTCGATGCCGGTGCGATCCATGAGTGCGCCGGCGAAATCCGGCCAAAGATCCGCCGAGCGCCGGGTCCAGGCGCCATAGCGCGGCATGCCGTCGCCCTTGCCCTGCACCCACACCAGGGCGAAGTTGCCGCGCGAGGCGCGCACCGCCACGTCGCCTTCGTCGATCAGGGCCACCGAACCGCCGCGGCGCGCGATGCCGTAAGCGATCGCCGAGCCGACCAGCCCGCCGCCGACGACCAGCGTGTCAAAGTTCCGCACCCGTTGCCCCCCAGCCTTTCCGCGGCCCTTTCCCGAACGGTGGCGGCAGCATAGAGAGCACGATCAGGGCGATCAACCGGACGGAATAAGCGACTCGCTCGGCGGACTTCCGATCCAGGACCGGGACTAGGGAAAGCCGTAGAGGGCGGCCGGATTGTCGACCAGAATCCTATGCCGCGCCGTCGCATCGTCGGTCCACGCGCCCAATAAGTCGAGGAGATCGCCGTCGTTGGGCATCGGGCCTTCGATTGCCGGATGGGGCCAATCGGATCCCCACACCACGCGCTCCGGCGCCGCTTCGATCATGGCCCGGGCCAAGGGGGCGGCGTCTTCATAGCCGGGCGCCCGGCGGGAAAGGCGGTAGGCGGCGGAGAGCTTGACCCAGCACCGGCCCTCGCCGAGCAGGGCGAGGAGCGCTTGATTGCCCGGATGGCTAATGCCGACCTCGGCTGGGGCGTGGCCCATATGGTCGATAACGACCGGCACCGGCAGCCGGCTGATCTCTTCCGCCAGTTCCGCCAGGCCGCGCCCGTCGAGCAGAAACTGAATGTGCCAGCCAAGCGGCGCGATACGCTCGGCCACGGCGCGCATGGCGCCCAGCCCGACGCCGCCCGTGTGGAGGACGTTGAAACGGACGCCCCGGATGCCGGCCCGGTTCATGTCGGCCAGCGCCTCTTCGCCAACCGTCTCGTCGATCACGGCAATACCCCGGCAACCGGGACCGAGACGCGCCATGGCGTCCAGGGTACAAGCGTTGTCGGTGCCATAGACACTGGGCTGAACGATGACGCAGCGTTGCAGCCCAAGCGCCGCCATGACGCGTCGATAGGCCTCGACAGGGGCGTCGGGCGGCGTATAGCCGCGCTGGTCAGCGTAGGGGTAGCGCATTGCCGGCCCGAAGATATGGAAATGGCAATCGCAGGCCCCCTCCGGCACCCTCAGCAATGGCGGTCGCAGATCGGGATCAAGCGGCGGGCAGGGTTTGAACATGGCGGTCTGTATTGTCTAGGCGTTCTCGGGCCTGAAAGCCGCTTACCGCTCGGGCAGGCTGAGAATCCGGCGCGCCTCGTCGGGGGTCGCCACCTCGGCGCCGACGGCGCGGACGATGTCGACGGCGCGCTCGACCAGGGCGGCGTTGCTTGGCGCCAGGACGCCGCGCGCCATATAGAGATTATCTTCCAGACCGACGCGCACATGGCCGCCCAGGATGACGGCTTGCGCCGCCATCGGAAACTCCATCGCCGAGATGCCGAAGGCGGCCCACTGGGCGCCGGGCGGCAGAAGATCGCGCATGTAGATCATGGCTTCGGCGGTCGCCGGCGCGCCCCAGGGAACGCCAAGGACGATTTGGAACAGTGTCGGTTCGGCGATCTCGCCCGCGTCGAGCAAGTGGCGGGTGAAGCGGATGTGGCCGGCCTCGAAAACCTCCAACTCGGGCTTGATGCAGGCCTCTTTGATGGCGCGCGCCATCTCGGTCAGGCTCTGCGGAGAATTGACGAAGACGTGGTGGCCGAAATTGATGCTGCCCATGTCGAGGCTGCAGATGTCGGGCCTGAGTTCGATGACGTGCTCGACCCTTCTTTCGGGCGAGACCAGGGTCGTCCCGGGCCCGGGCTGGGAGGCATCGTCGGGGCTTGGCATCCAGCGCGCGCCGGCGCCGGTGGTCAGGTTGATCAGCACATCGACGCCCGAGGCGCGAATACGCTCGACCGTTTCTCGGTAAAGGGCCGGTTCCATGCTCGGCTGGCCGGTTTCGGGATCGCGCACATGAATGTGGACGGCGGCGGCGCCGGCCTTGGCGGCGTCGATCGAAGAGGTGGCGATCTGTTCGGGCGTCACCGGCACCGCCGGATTTTTCCCCACCGAATCGTCGGCGCCGGTAACGGCGCAGGTTATGATGACTTTTTGCGCCATGACGGCATCTCCCCCACGATAAGATCGTTCGAAAGGCGGACGGCGGGATAATAATCATTGGGGCTGTCCCAGATAAC
>JASLLZ010000129.1 GCA_030746775.1 Rhodospirillales bacterium
GGCCTCCTTCTCGTTAGAGACTTTGAATCACATCAAAACCAATTTGTGAATCCCCTAATTGAGTACAGAGCCTAAGGTATTGATTTTACGATATTTCGTTGTCGCAAACGATTCCGTTTGCTCGGCATTTGCTTTAGGCGCGAACGTAGAGCGGCATCCGGACCACCCTTGCCGCCAGGCGCTGGCCCAGGACCTCGACTTCAAGCGCCGTGCCGGGCTCGCTAAGTTCGACGGGGAGGAAAGCGAGCGCGATGCTTTTCCCGACCCGGTGGCCGTAGCCCGCGCTCAGCGTCAGGGCGACGGCGCGATCGTCGGACAGGACCGCTTCGTTGCCCCATATCCAGGCGCCGCTTTCCCCGATCTCGACGACAAGCCCCGCCAGGCGGCGCCGCGCGCCCGAGCCGGCGCCCTTGCCGAGCGCGGCGCGGCCGATGAAATCGCCCTTGTCGAAATCGATCAGACCGTCAAGACCGGCTTCGGCGGGCGTCGTGGTTAGGGCAAGTTCGCTTTTCCAACCCGCCTGGCCGACCTCAAGGCGCAGGGATTCCGCGGCCCTGAGGCCGAAATCGGCGATCGGCTCGGTGCCCGCCACGAGGGCGTCGTAAAGGGCGGCTTGGTGTTCGATGGGGTGGTGCAGTTCCCACCCCGTCTCGCCCCAGGCATCAACGCCGATCAGGCGGATCGTGGCAAATTCGAGTTCGGCCGGTCGCGCCGTCATCATTGGAAAGGCCTCGCCGGGCGCCTCGGCGCCGGTCAGCCCGGCGAGCACCGCCGGCGCCCGTGGACCGGCTATCAGGAACACGCCGCAATCTTCGCTAATGCAGTCGATGGCGACCCCGTCATCCGGACAATGGCGTCTCAACCAATCCAGGTGATGAACCTCGGCCACCGCCGGGGCGCACAAAGCAAAGCGGTCGCGGGCGAGCCGCGTCACGGTAAGGCGGCCCTCTATCCCGCCTTCGGGGTTGAGCATGAGGCTGTCGGCGACGGCGCCTTCGTCCGCCGGCAGCGGCGTGGCGAGTAGGGTGTCCAGGAAGGCCTCGGCGCCCGGACCCGAGACGTCGAACTTGGCCGTGGCGGTCAGGTCGAGGATGCCGGCGCCCTGATGGACGGCGCGGCACCCGGCGCCCACCTGGTCGAACCAGGGCGGCCGCGCGTAGGGCGACGCACCCGCCGCGGCCGGTGGCGCCGCGGCCGCCATGAGGGGACACTCCCAGCCGTTGCGCGCGGCGAAGACGGCGCCGCGGGCGGCGAGCCGTTCGTGGACGGGACTGGTTTTCGCCGGCCGCCCGGCCTTGTGTTCGTGGTCCGGGCCATGGACGGCGTAGCCGAACATAAAGGATTCCTTCACCCTGGCGTAAGTATAGGGCCGGTCGGCGAAGGCGCCGAAGCGGCGCAGATCGAACATCCACGGGTCCGTGTCGGGCTGGCCGTTGACGATCCATTGCGCCATCAACTCACTCGCCGCGGGGCCGTGGGTGAAGCCCCCCGTGATGCCGGTATGGGAAAAGAAGTTGGTCAGTCCCGGCACCGGTCCCATCAGGCCGTCGGTGTCGGGGCTGCGTCCGGTGGGACCGCACAGCATGTTCTTGATCCCGGTCCGGGCGAGGACCGGGACACGGGCCAGGGCGGCGCCAACGCTTTTCTCGACCCGCTCCACGTCCTCGGCCAAGGTGTCCTGGCCGAAGTCCGGCGGGATGCCGCCCGTGGCCCAGAATACGGGTGCCTCCTCATAGACGCCGATGAGCATCCCGTCACGTTCCTGGCGCAGGTAGAAGGGCCCGTCGACGCCGCGCAGAACGGGAAGCTCGGCCCCCAGCGACGCGATCTCGGGAATTGCTTCGGTCACCAGATATTGAAGCTCGATGGCGACGAGGGGCAGCGACGTCCCGGCCAGGGCGGCGATCTCGGCTCCCCACAGGCCGGTGGCGTTGACGACGACGCCGGCGGTGATGGTGCCCTTGTCGGTCTCCACGTCCCAGTCGCCGCCGGGCCTCTGCGCAAGGCCGACGACTTTTGTGTGGCGATTGATCTCGGCGCCGCCCCGGCGCGCCCCGATGGCAAACGATTGGGTCGCCATGTTGGGGTCCACATGGCCGTCGTCGGGGGTGTAAAGGGCGCCGATCACGCCGTCCAGCGAGATCAGGGGATAAAGCCGCTTGACCTCAATGGGGGTAAGGAGTTCGTGGGCGATGCCAAGCGCCTTGGCCATGCCTGTGTAGCGCCGGCATTCCCTCATCTGCTCGGCATCGTGCGCCAGGCGGATGCTGCCGACCTTGTGAAAGCCCGACGGCTGGCCGGTCTTCGCTTCCAGGCCCTCGTACATTCTGGTCGTCCTGAGGTGCAGCGCGCTAAGGAAGGGGCTGGAGCTGAAATGGGTACAGCAGGCGGCCGAATGCCAGGTCGTGCCCGCCGTCAGTTCGTTTTTCTCGACCAACAGGCAATCGCCGGCGCCAAGCCGGCTCAGATGGTAGAGCAAAGAGCAGCCGATAATGCCGCCGCCGATCACCAGAACGTCTGTTTGGCGTCTCAAAATTCCCCCCGACAGGGGGCCAGGATAGGCCAAATCTGGCGGCGGCGAAAGCCATCCACCACCGCATGACAAGGCGAAAAAGGTGTGTTACCATTTGCGCCGTCGGGTCAGGAGGACAGCAGTTGTCGGTGGAACTCCACCCCGATCAAAAACGTTGATGGAAATTGCGCTGTAAACACGCAGGGAACTGGACATGAGTAAGAAGCTTAAGTGGGTCACGCTTGGTTTATGGGTGGTGGGCTCGATCATCGTGCTCTTTAGCGTACATCAGTACGAGTTGAGCTCCATCGCATCCGACGCGGAGGCAGATCAATCGTTCAAGGGCTACGGCTCGTTTATCGGTGGGGGCTATAATTACTTTAAGGTTGGCGCGGTCTCGATCTTTGGCTCCGCCATCACTTTTTGGCTGGTCTCGTTCATCGTGAAAACCTACGTGAAATTGACGCGCAAGAAGACAAGCGAAGAGTTGATACGCTAGCCGCCCACCCCGATCGCCGGCAACAACACCGACAGCGTGAACACCGAACCCACGGTGGTGACGACGACCGTGACCGACGACCGTTCCTCATAGACGCCGTGCCTCTGGGCCAGGACGAAGGGATTGATGCCGGTCGGCAGGGCCGCCAGCACGACCCCGCCAATGGCCCAGGCCGGCTCGACGGCGAACACGTGGAAAAGCATCGCCCAGGCGATCAGGGGATGGACAACCAGTTTGAGGACGCTAAGCGCCATGACCTCGCCAAAATCGCGGCGCGGCGAACGGCCGACCAGGAACAGTCCGATGGCGAACAGCGCGCCGGGACCAGCGGCCTGACCGAGTAGAAGACAGAAGGTATCGAGCGGCACCGGAAGCGCCCATCCCGTGAACGCCCAGGCGAAGCCAAGAACAGCGGAGATGAGGAACGGGTTGGTGAGGAGGGCGCGGACGGCGTCCGCTACGCTGGCGTCCCTATTCCCGGTGCCGGCAAATGCGGTCAGCAGGGCGTCCACGCCGCCGATGACAATCGCCGCCATCGCCACCGTCGTCACCACGGCCGGCAGCGTCCCGTCCGGCCCAAAAGCAACGACGAACAGCGCAATGCCCATATAGCCGGTGTTGGCGAAAATCGACGCCATTCCGAACAGTGTCGCCTGAGCCCGGTCGCGGCCAAAACCGTATCTGGCGACGGCGACGGCAAGGGCCGCCGTGGCGGCGGCGGCAAGCAGGTAGGCGGCGATATAGCGGCCATTGAAGCTGATCGCCGGATCGATGGTGGCGATGGCGCGGAACAGCAGCACCGGCATGGCGATCCAATAGACGAAGCCGTTCAGCGCCTCGCTGCTGGCCTCGCCCAAGAGCCCCCGGCGGCCGGCCAGATAGCCCGCCCCGATAATGCCGAAGACCGGCAATACGATGGTGACGACCGCTTCCAAGGACCCGCCCCTTTGTCTACTGAACGGAGGGCCGGAGGCGCCGGTCAGTGGCGCAAGATTTTGCCGACGAAGTCCTGGCAGCGGGGTGTCTGCGGATTGTCGAAGATCTGTGTCGCCGGGCCCGTTTCGATCACCCTGCCTTCGTCCATCATGATGACCTCGGTCGAGATCTCGTGAACGAACCCCATTTCGTGGGAAACGATCATCATGGTCATGCCGTCCTTGGCCAGGATGCGGATGGAGTCGAGCACCTCATTGACCAATTCCGGATCGAGGGCCGACGTGACCTCGTCGAGGAGCAGGATTTCCGGCTTCAGCGCCAAGGCGCGGGCGATCGCCACGCGTTGCTGCTGGCCGCCGGACAGCTCGTCGGGGTAGGAGCGCAGCTTGTCGCCGAGGCCGACCTTGCCGAGCAACTCGACGGCTTCTTCCTCCACCACTTGGGCATCGCGCTTGCGGATCTTCACCGGCGCGATGGTGACGTTGCGCAGCGCATCCATGTTCTGGAACAGATTGAACTGTTGGAACACGATGGAAAAACGGTCGCGCAGCGCCTTGACGCTTCTCTTGTTTCCATAATCGACCGCGTCCCCGTCCAGCTTGACCTGGCCCGACTTGGGCTTCAAGAGCCCCATGATGACCCGCAACAAGGTGCTCTTGCCCGAGCCCGAGGGGCCGATCACGCTGACGATTTCGCCCTTGCCGACCTGAATGGTGACGTCGTCCAGAACCAGGATCTTGCCGTCGTAGGTGGCGGTCAGGCCTTCGACTTCCAAGTGATGCAAAGTGCGTCTCCCTTAAATGGCCGCGTCGCCGACGGGTCCGCGGGCGGCGATGGGGGCGTTTCCCGCCCCGTCAAGTCCCCCGCAATTCGTAAGCCGTCGCCCCGATCTCGAACTCGGCATCGGCTTCCTGACGGCGGGTCTTGAGGCGCGCCTCCATCCACCATCCGAACCGGGTCATCGGATAGGAAAGCACGAAATAGAGCAAAAGTACCGTGCCGAACGAGAGAATGGCCGAATAGCCGAGGTTGTTGTAATACTTGCCGGCCTGGGTCAGTTCCAGGACGCCGACCTGGGATGTCAGGGCGGTGTCCTTGATGAACATCACGAAAAACGCGAAGGCGGGCGGCAAGACGACCTTCCAGGCCTGGGGCAAGATGACGTAGCGCAGCGTTTGCAGGCGCGAGAAGTTCATCGCGTCGGCGGTATCCCACTGGGTCTGGTGGACGGAATCGAGGCCGGCGCGGATGATCTCGCCGATGAAGGCGGTGGAGAGAATGACGATCGAAATGCAGGCAATCGTAAACAGCGAGAAGTCTATTCCGAAGCCCTTGACCGTGAACATCACCAAGAACAGCAGCACCAGGAAGGGCACGCGGCGGAAGACCTCGACGTAGACAATCATGGCCATGCGGATGGGCCAGAAAATCAATCCCGGTGACTTGCGCAGATAGACCAGGACCATGGCCAGGACAAAGCCCGAGCCGCAGCCGACGATGGTCATGAACAGCGTCGTCATCATGGCGCGGAACAGATAGAAGGCGTTGTCGAGGATGAAGAACTCGTCCGCCTGCTCGAGAAAGACTTCGAACATCAGAAGACCTTTACCTTGACCCTGAAGGCCCAGCGGCCGATGACCACCAGGATGGAACTGGCGACGATGGTGATGGCGACGTACATTCCGGCGGCGATGGTATAGAGCTCGATCGAGCGGAACGTCTCGGCGGCGCGGTTGAAGACCCGCCCGGTCAGTTCCTCGACACCGAAGATGGCGGCCATGGCGGTGCCCAGGATCATCCAGATATACCAATTCGAAAGCGGCGCAAACAGTACCTTGGCGATGTGCGGCACGATCACATAGCGAAGCTGCTGCAAAAGCGTGAAACCCATGGTTTCGGCCGCCTCGAGCTCGGTTTTATGGACCGACACGAAGCCGCCGCGCATGATCTCGGTCATGTAGGCGCCGGAATTGAGGGCGATGTTCAGCAAGATCGTATGATAGGGCGACAGAAGAATGCCGAATTCGGGCAGACCGAAAAATATGAAAAACGCCGTCACAAGGCCCGGCGTGTTGGTAAAGAAAATGACGTACCAATTGATAATTCTTATCGTGATCGGTCCGCCATAGGTCTTGCCCAAGGCACCGAACAGCCCGATGGTCGCCCCCGACCAGAAGCCGATGAACGACAGGTGAAGCGTGATCCACGCGCCGCCCAGCAGGTAGGGCACCTCGAGCATCGCTTCGCCCCATTGAAATGTATAATTCATCTGCGCGGCCGGGCCATGGACGGGGCGGTTCGGGGAAAGAAAAAGGCCGCCGCCAAGGCTTGCTAAAAGCCCGGGCGGCGACCTTCTAGAACTTCGGGCGGCTTACCAGTAAGGCTGCGCCTTGACCGCCACGATGGGGGGAACCCCGTAGTGCTTTTCCCACAGTTCGTTGTGGATACCGGGATCTTGAATCTCCCACATGGCGGAGTTGAGGAACGACAGCAAGGAGTGGTTGCCCTTGGCCACCGCGATCGAGCAATAAGACGTCTTGATGACGTTGGGCAGAATGACCCAATTGACGCTCGGATGGGCGCGCAACAGCGCCGGATAGAAGTCGAGGTTGGCGATCAGGCCGTTGGCCCTTCCCTGGGCGACCGAACGCACCATGTCGGCCGGGTTGTCGACCAAGAGAAGCTTGGCCTTGGGCGTGTTGGCCTGCATGAACTTGACCGGTCCGCAACCGCGGCATCCGGTCAAGGTGTACTTGGCGTCGTTGAGGTCCTGCCACTTGGTCACGCCCTTGACCTTGTCGGTAATGAGGACGGCCAGGTTTTCCGTATGGAGAGGCACGGTAAAGTCGACCACCTTCATGCGCCGCGAATTGCGCGTGATCGCGCCCATCCCGAAGTCGGTCAGACCGCCGACCACGGCGGGAACGCGCGCCGGAACGTCGGTCGGCACGAACTCGATCTTGACGCCCATCTTGGCCGCCAACAGCTTGGCGATGTCGATGTCGAAACCTTCCCATTCGCCCTTGGTGTTGCGCGAGCTGAGGGGCGGAAGGTTGGGCGTGGTTCCAACCTTGACGGTACCGGATTTGATGATCTCGTCGAGGGTGCGGGCGTCGCTCCCCGTCGGCACCATAAGCATCATCGCCGCCGCGGCGAAGGCCGCGGATTTCAGTATCGTTTTCAACATAGTCCTCTCCTGTAAACGTTTGCTGCCCATCGAACGCCGAACTGCTTAATGCGCCGCCCAAGGCAACGCCCGAACTAATGTCGACTCTCTATGGGAGCCTCCCTGAAGTGAGACAATCGAGCACTCACCCGTAAGATTGTCAACCGATTTAGTTTTCCGCCGCGGGCTCCGGACTTAGAGCCAGGGCCTTTTCGCGGATGGCTTGCAGAATATCGAGACATCGCTTTGCCGCCGCCTCGCCGCCCGCCACGTTGCCCCTGGCGTGGAGAGGGCGCAGGGTCTCGATCTCCTCCAGCCCGTCGAGGAATTCCGCCCCCGCCACCAGGCCGAAATGCTGGCGGTCGAAGGCGGTTTCGAAATAGGCATGCACGACGTCGCTGTCGTCGTCGGTCAAGTCCGCGATATGGAACGCGGCGTTGATCCAATGGGTGGCCGCCAGCATGGCGCCGTCGATGACGATCTCGTAGTCGTCGGCCCGGCATTTGGCGAGCGACCGCTCGATGCGTTGCGCCTTGGCGCGATGGCGCTGGGCGTTCATGGGCCGGCCTCCGCTTCGCCGTCCAGAATGAAACGGGTAATCCCCAGCACCCTCAGATAGGCGGCCTCGACCCCGTCGGTCAGGGCCGGCGTGATCTCCATGTCGCCGCGAATGCCCGGTTCGCGCACCGCTTCAAGCTCGCGCAAGGCGGCGGCGGCAAGGGTCAGGCGGGGCGGGATCACGCTTTCCACCTCTTCGCCCTCGACGTGCTCCAGGTCGCCAAACGG
>JASLLZ010000012.1 GCA_030746775.1 Rhodospirillales bacterium
ATGATGAAATAGGCTTAACCTTGTTGGGGGACGAACATGACGATATTCATACGTAAATTAGCCGTTGTCGGCCTGCTCGCCGGTGTTCTTGGACTGAGCCTTGCTGGAATCGCGGCGGCCGACCCGGCGGCCGAGATTAAGTTCCGCCAGAACAACATGAAGGCACTCGGCAGCCATATGGGCGCCCTGGCCGCCATGGTAAAGGGTGCGCGTCCCGGTTCGCCGCTGGAAATACGCACCCACGCCTACGCCATCGGCTGGATGTCGCGCGTCGCCGGCGAATTGTTCCCCGACGGTTCCGGCGCCGGCGAGACCCGCGCCAAGCCTGAAATCTGGTCCCAGCCCGACGCCTTCAAGAAAGAGTTGCGTATCTTCAAGGTGGCGGCATGGAAATTGGAACTGGCGGCCAAGGACGGCGACGCCGCTGCCCTCGGGGCCGCCTTGGGGGGTCTCGGCAAGACCTGCGGCAGTTGCCACAAGGCGTTTCGTGCCAAGAAGAAATAACGGCCGGATATATTTCCTGACCCCCGGCGGCCCGCCATCACGGTCCGGGTTGCCGGGGCGAATTCTTCTCGCGGCGGGGCTCTTGTGGGCCGGCATCGTTGTTCCGGCCACCGCCGGCCAGGACGCCCAGAAGCGCGGCAAATACCTCTTCGATGCCGCCGGCTGTCTCGGCTGTCACACCAAGAAGGGCGGCAAGCCATTGGCCGGCGGCCGGCGCCTGACCACCCCTTTCGGCGATTACTACAGCCCCAACATCACGTCCCATCCCGAACTCGGCATCGGCGCGTGGACCGAACCTGATCTCAAGCGCGCCCTGCGCCAAGGAATAGCCCCCGACGGCAGCCACTATTTCCCGGTTTTTCCCTACCCGTCCTATACCGGCATCACCGATACCGACATCGCCGACCTTTGGGCCTATCTCAAGACCATACCGGCGATTGCCCAGGCCAACCGCCCCCACGACACCAAACCGCCCTTCGACGTCCGAATTTTCATGGTCGCCTGGAAGGCGCTTAACTTTGAGGTCGGCCCCTTCAAGCCTGATCCAAACCTGAGCCAACAGGTCAACAGGGGTGCCTATCTGGTCGATGCAATCGGTCATTGCGGAGAATGCCACACGCCGCGCAACGCGGTCGGCGGCCTGCAACGGGAACGCCGGCTGTCGGGCAATCCGGACGGGCCGGAGGGTGAAATCGTCCCCAATATCACCCCCGATCGGGAAACCGGCATCGGGCGTTGGTCGGAAGGCGATCTGGACTCGCTATTTCGCATGGGCATGACCCCGGACGGCGACTTCGTCGGCGGCAGCATGACCGAGGTGGTGGAGAACGCCACGGGCCGCCTCGGCGAATCGGACCTGCGGGCGATGATGGCCTATCTGCGCGCCCTCCCCCCCATACGCCACAAGGTCGAGAGCAAGAAGAAGGGGTCCTGAGGCCCTGGATTCCGCCCTTCCCGGCTGTTCCCCGGTCGCATGGCCGGGAATTGCGCTGCACCGGCGGAACCTTTCGTGATATGCTGGGTCGGTCCGGGCAGGGTTTGGACAAGCGGGGGTGCAGGTGATCCGTCCACTCACGATTACAGCCATCGGCGTCGTCATCGTCGCGTCGGCCATCGGCCTGAATTACATGTTGTGGGAGGAGGAGATCGCGAAGGGCGCTCCTCCCGACAAAGTGGCCCGGGGCGAGGCTCCGAATGCCGCCGCGCCAAAACCGCCACTGACGTCTCCCGATGCCGAGAAGAGCGCCCCGCCCCCGGCCGATAGCCCCTCGGCCGTAGCAAGCCGAAGCCCCGCCGTGCCCGTCAAACCGGCGGCGAAACCCAAGGCGCCCAGCTTCGACGTGGTTCGCATCAACCCAAAGGGCGATACGGTAATGGCGGGTCGCGCCGAGCCCAACAAGACCGTCATCATCAAGGACGCCGACAAGGAGATCGGCCGCGTTACCGCCGATCAGCGCGGCGATTGGGTGTTCGTCCCCGAGAAGCCCCTGCCCCCGGGAAGCCGCCGCCTCAGCCTGGAGACCCCGGCCGATGTCAAGGCTTCGGCGAAGGCCAAGTCGCCAACCGAGGTCAAGGCGCCGGTCGAGGTCAAGGCGCCGACACGCTCTGATGACGTCGTCGTCCTGGTCGTGCCGGAACCGGACAAGGACATTGCCGGAAGGCCGGCCAGCAAGCCCACCCAGCCCTTGGCGATCAAGGTGCCGCGCAAGGGGACCGGCCCGACCAAGATCCTTCAGAAACCGACGCCGGCACGCCGGACCTTCGTGCTGACCGTGGATTCGGTGGACTACGATGACGCCGGTCAGCTGGTTGTCAGTGGCCAAGCGCCGGCCAAGGCCGTGGTGCAACTTTATCTCGACAGCCGCTTCATCGGCCGCGCCCGCGCTGACGGCGACGGCGCCTGGCTGCTCAAACCCAAGGCCCCCGTGGCGCCCGGTCTCTACACCCTGCGCGCCGATCAGGTCGACGCCGACGGCAAGGTCCTGGCACGCGTATCCCTACCTTTCTCGCGCGCCGCCTTCCTCACCGCCATGGGGCCCGGAACCTTCGTTGTCGTCCAGCCGGGCAACAGCCTGTGGCGTCTGGCGCGGCGCACCTATGGCGACGGCTTCGGATACACGGTGATCTACGAGGCCAACCGCGAACAGATCAAGGACCCTGACTTGATCTTCCCCGGACAGGTCTTCGCCCTCCCCGCCACCAATTAGTGTCCTCGATAACTTCGCGAAAGGACGGCCCTTGCTGAGGACGATCTTGGTACCCATCAATCGCGCCGGATGGCCGTTCATCGCTCTGTTCGCCGGCGCCACGCTTGTGATCGCCTGGCTCGCCACGCCCGCGGTCTGGATTGGCGTCGTGCTGACGGCGTGGTGTATCTATTTCTTTCGCGATCCCGACCGGGTCACGCCGACCCGCGAGGGACTGATTGTGGCCGCCGCCGACGGCGTGGTTCAGACCGTTGATACGGCGGTGCCGCCGGCCGAGCTGGACATGAGTCCCGAGGCACGTTCGCGCGTCTGTGTCTTCATGAACGTCTTCAACGTCCATGTGAACCGTATCCCGTGTTCCGGCACCATTGCCGCCGTAGCCTACCGCCCGGGCCGCTTCTTCAACGCATCGTTGGACAAGGCCAGCGAGCACAACGAGCGTAACAGCCTGCGCGTCGTCACGACCGACGGCATGGAACTGGCCTGCGTCCAGATCGCCGGCCTCATCGCGCGCCGTACCGTGTGCGACGTCACGCCAGGCGAGAACGTGCTGAGCGGCCAACGCATGGGCATTATCCGCTTTGGCAGCCGGGTCGACATTTACCTGCCGCCCGGCGTGGCGCCCCTGGTCGGCGTCGGCCAGCGTTCGGTTGCCGGGGAAACGGTGCTTGCCGATCTGCGCTCCCAGGAACCGGCACGCGACGGAGAAATCCGCTAGGATGGGAGGCCATGAACCAACCACGCGTTGAACGGCTAAGCCGACGGGACCGCCTCAAGGGTCTTCCCTTTAACCGGATGATCCCCAACATCTTGACGCTGTTGGCCCTTTGCGCCGGAATGACCGCCATCCGCTACGGCCTTCAGGAACGATGGGAGCACGCCGGCCTGGCGCTTCTGGTGGCGGCCATTCTGGACGGCCTCGACGGCCGCATCGCGCGCGTCCTCAAGGGCGCGAGCAAGTTCGGCGCCGAGCTCGATTCGCTCTCCGATTTCATTTGTTTTGGCGTCGCGCCGGCGCTGTTGCTCTACATGTGGACGCTGAGCGGCGCCGGGCGGATCGGCTGGGTGCTGGCGCTTCTTTTCAGCGTTTGCTGCGTTCTCAGACTGGCGCGGTTCAACACCAACATGGACGAGACCGACCGGCCCGCCTGGACATCGAACTTCTTTGCCGGCGTTCCGGCGCCGGCGGGAGGCGGCCTGGTCATGCTGCCCATGTTCCTGTCCTTCCAGTTTGGCGATGGTCTGTTCAAGCAACCGGCAATGGTGGCGGTGTTCGTCGTCGTCGTGTCTGCGCTCATGATAAGCCGCATCCCGACCTTCGCCTTCAAGAAGTTCCGCGTCGCCCCGCGCTGGATCCTGCCCACCATGCTGCTGGTCGGTCTGTTCGCCGCCTCGTTGGTCAGCGCCCCATGGCTGACCATGGCGGCAACCCTCATCGTGTACATGGCCAGCATCCCGTTCAGCCTGAGGTCCTACCGAAAGTTGGAACAAGCGCAAGGCGATACCCCGGACGCGACGCCGCTGGACGCCGCCGGGGGCGCGCCGCCGCCGAACCCTTGATATCCGTTCAATAACTGGCGGTGTCGGGCGCACGCCGGCGCCAGGCGGCCAGATTGGCGCGCAGCATGAGGGCCGAGGGCGTCACGATCAAGGTCAGCAAGGTGGCGAAGCCGAGACCGAAGACGACCGCCGTCGAGAGCTGTGTCCACCACTGCGACGACGGCGCGCCGACGCTCACCTGGCGGGTAACGAAATCGATGTTCACGCCCAGCACCATGGGCATCAAACCAAGCATCGTGGTCACCGTGGTCAGCAACACCGGGCGCATGCGCTGGGCGCCGGCGCGCAGGATGGCGTCGAGGGGCTCCCGGCCCGCTTCCATCAGGCGATCGAAGGTGTCGATGAGGACGATGTTATTGTTGACCACGATGCCGGCCAGGGCGATGACGCCGACGCCGCTCATGACGATGCCGAAGGGCTGGCCGGTGACGAGAAGGCCGATCAGGACGCCGATGGTGGACATGATCACCGCGGTGAGGATGAGGAAAGCTGAATAAAAACTGTTGAACTGGGTGACCAGGATGATGGCCATGATGAACAGGGCCACCGCGAAGGCCTTGACCAGGAACGCCTCGGCCTTCTTCTGTTCCTCGTCCTCGCCCTTGAAGACGACCTTGACGCCGGAATCGAGGCCGGCGCCGCCGAGCCAGGTCTGAAGCTCGCCCACCATGTCATCGGCCAACACGCCGTCGGCGACGTCGGCCTTGACGGTCATGACCCGCTTGCCGTCGACGCGTGTGATGGTGCCGACCCTGGGCTTGGCCGCCCGGCTAACGAAATTTCCGATCGGCACGCGGCCTTTCTCGGTGTTGATGCGCAGTCCGTCCAGGCGGTCGATGGTCCTGAGGGCGCTCGGATAACGCACACGGATGTCGACTTCGTCGTCGCTATCGTCGGGCCGGTACTCGCCCAGCTTGAAGCCGGTCGTCGCCAGGCGCACGGCGAGGCCGATCAAGTTGACGTCGGCGCCGAACTTGGCCGCCTGGGCACGGTCGACGCGGATTTCCCAGTCGATGCCGGGCAGCGGCCTGGAATCTTCGATGTTGACGAGGCCCGGAATACCGACGAACCCGGTCCGCACGGTCGCGACCGCGGGGGCCAGCAACCGCGGATCCGGAGCGCTGAGCTGTAGCTGGACCGGCTTGCCGACCGGCGGCCCTTGCTCTTGTTCGCGTTCGTCGATGATGATGCCGGCAAGGTCCGCGGTTCGCTGTTCGATCTCGGCGAGAATGGCGCGGGCCGGCCGGCGATACTGCCAATCGGCCAGTTCCAGGGCAATGGTGCCGATGATGTCTTCGGCCTCCCGGCTGTCTTCCTGCTTGCCGGTGCGCGCGTAGACGCTGTCGAACTCGGTCATGTCGAGAATGCGGTCTTCGACCTGGCGCACCAAGGCGTCCTTTTCGTCGACCGAGAGGTTGCCCCGCGCGCGCACCTGCAACATGGCATGTTCGGGTTCCACCTCGGGAAAAAACTCGATGCCGTTGCCATGAACGGCATAGTACCACTGCACGCCCACAAGGACGGTCAGCGCGGCAAGGAGAACCTTGGCGGGATGGCTAAGCGCGACGCTCAGAAGGCGGACGTATTTTCCCGTCAGGCCGCCGATGTCGGAAAGCCGACCCGTGGAGCTGGCGGCCAGCGACTTGGCGCTGACCCAATCGTCCGACCCCGGACGGCCGACGTAGGCGCCAAGGGTAGGAACGAAGACCAAGGCCATAAGCAACGATGCCGCAAGGGTCGCCATCAGAGTAATGGGCAGGAATTTCATGAACTCGCCGACCACGCCGGGCCAGAACAGGAGCGGCGTGAAGGCGGCCAGGGTTGTCGCCGTCGAGGCAATGATCGGCCAGGCCATGCGCTTGGCGGCCACCGCGTAGGCCTCGTCACGATGCAAGCCCTCGGCCATCTTACGGTCGGCAAGCTCGGTTACCACGATGGCACCGTCGACCAGCATGCCAACCGCCAGGATGAGGCTGAACAGAACGACGATGTTGATGGTCAGGCCGAGGGCCGCCAGGACCAGGATGCCGGTGAGAAAAGAGCCCGGTATTGCAACGCCGATCAGGCCCGCCGAACGCCAGCCCAAGGCCGCCACGACCACGATCATGACCAGCACGATGGCGCTGATGACGTTGTTCTGCAGGTCCCTTAGCATGGTCCGGACGTCCTTCGACTTGTCTTGGGCATACGTCACCCGCACCGCGTCCCTGAGCGTCTCGGGCCAGGCAGCCCTTTCGGCTTCGACCAGGTCGCGTACGCTCTCAATCGTTTCAATGATGTTGGTCCCCGTACGCTTCGACACCTCAAGCGAAACGGCCGTTTTGCCATTGACCCGGGCGAAGCCCTTTGCATCCTTGAAGGTCCGTCGGATGTCGGCGATGTCGCCGACGCGCACCACGGCGTCGCCCTTGACCACCAACGGCATGGCCATGATGTCGCGCACGTCTTCGAACAGGCCGGGAACCTTGACGGCGAAGCGCCCGCGTCCGGTATCCTGGGTGCCGGCCGGAACCAAGAGGTTGTTGCGTCCGGCGGCGGCGATCGCAGCCTCGCTGGAAAGACCGTAACTTTCGACCTTGACCGGGTCGATGATGATTTCGGCCAGGTCGTCCCGGCTTCCGACCAGTTCCGCCTTGAGCACGTTGGAAAGCCCCTCGATGTCGTCGCGCAAGTCGCGCGCCAGGCGAAACAAGGTCCGCTCCGGAACCTCGCCCGACAGGATCACGACGATGATCGGAAAGAGACTGAAATTGACCTCGTGCACTGTCGGCTCCTCGCTGCCTTCGGGCAGGTCGGGCTTGACCAGATCAACTTTCTCGCGCACGTCCCGCAGGGCCGTGTCGGCGTCGAAGCCGGCCTCGAATTCGAGCACCACGCTGGCGCCCCCCTCGTAGCCCGAGGCGCGCATTTCCTTGATGCCCTCGATCGCCTTGAGCTCCTTTTCCATGGGCCGGATCAGGAGGCGCTCCGCATCCTCGGGCGAGATGCCCTCGAAGGCCATCTTCACGTAGAGGATGGGGATGTTGATATCGGGTTCGGATTCCTTGGGGACCTCCTTGTAGGCGACGGAGCCCGAAATGAGGACGAGCGCCAGAGTCGCGACAACCATGCGCGAGCGGTCAAAGGCGGCATCGATGATCCCCTTCACGACGTCTCTTCCCCCACCGTCCGGACCGGCGAGGCGGCGTCGCCGTCATCGGGCTCCGGCCGCACCCTTTGGCCGGGGCGCACGAACTCGTGCCCCACGGTAATCAAAGTGACATTTTCGGGCAGGCCCACCAGCCATGCGCCCTCGGGGCCGTCGGCGATCAAGCGCACCGGGTGAAATACAACCCGGCCGCCGGCGTCCACCGCCTTGACGCCGACCACGCCCTGGTCGGAGAGCGTGAGGACCGCCGGCGAGACGCGATGAGCGCGCACCCGCGCCGTCGGCAGACGCAGTTCGGCCGTCAATCCCTCGGCGACGGCGGCACCCGGATTGGCGACCGCGACCTCGACTCTGAAGGTGCGGGTGGCGTCGTCGCCCATGCGCGAGACGTAACGGACCCGCCCTTCAAGCCGCTGGCCGGTGACCAGCCGCGCCCACGCCTTGGCGCCGACGTCGATGCGCGCCACGTCGCGTTCCGAAACCGAGCCGACGACCAAGATGGGATCGAGGTCGACTATGCGGGCAACCACGGCGCCGACGGCGACATAATCGCCGATTTCGGCCGGCCGGTTGTCGAGAACGCCGGCGAAAGGAGCGCCGATGACGGTGTGGGCGATGTCCGTCTGGATGCGCGCCAGGGCGGCCTTGGCGGCCTCCAGCTTGGCCTTGGCCTCGGCCAGTTGGACCTTGGACCGGAACTCCTTGAGCGACAGGCGGCGCGCCGCGTCGAAAGCGATGCGTTCGTGATCGAACCGCGCCCGGGCCTCTTCAAGGCGGGCCTGACGGTCGTCCAGGGCCAGGCGGACGATGACGCTGCCGCGGCGCAAGGTTTGCCCCTTGGCGGCGCCGACGGCGACCACCCGGCCCGTTGTCTGCGCCTTTATGTCGACCTGGCGTTCCGCCTCGGTGCGACCGAAGAGCACCAGTTCATTGACCGTCTCGCGGGCGCTGAAGGCGCGGACCCTGACGCGCGGCAGGGCGGCGGCGGTTTGCGTTTCCATCGCCGCCGATAACGGCTGGCGCGGCGAATCGGCGCCGTCCAACTGGCCCGACAGGACCCAGCCGGCAACGCCGAGGCCAAGGGCGGCGGCGATGAGGTAAGAGCGTCTCATTGACCGCCCCCCGTCTTGGGCGCCGGGTCCGCCACTTCGTCGAACAAGAGATCGCGGTTGTTTTCCATGTACTCGATGGCCGCCCGGTAGACGGCCAGGCCGAATCCGCAGACGAATCGTCGATCGCCGGGCAGTTCCGATAGGTCGATCTCGGACATGCGGCTCACCCGCTCGGCGAAGGTGCCGAGGTACCGTTCGAAGACCCGGCGCCGCTGCGCACCGTCGAGAAGATGGCCGAAGAAAAGCATGAACAAACATTCCGAGCGCAGCGTGTCGCCGGACGGCTCCTTGCCCAGGGCTTCGCGGAAAGCCGCCATCCCCGCCGGGGCAATGCGGTAGACCTTTTTGGGCGGCCGTCCGGCCTGGGTTTCCTCGCTACAGGTCACGAGACGCTCGGCGCTCAGCTTGTTGAGGGCCGGATAGATGGAGCCGAAGCCGGCGGCGTGGAAGTGGGCGAACGGCCCCTCTTCAAAGGCTTTCTTGATCTCGTAACCACTGGCTTCACCGAGTGTCAGCACCCCTAGGCACAAGGTCTTCACGTCCATGACGGCTGTCCCTTTGGCGAATGAAGGAGCATATGTCGGAATGATATATGGCAAAGTAAAGTATATAGGCTCGATATATATCGAGCCTATATATTTTACAGCAAGTCAGCCCTGCGTCTAACGCATGACCAGGTCCAATGCCGCCCGATGGGCGACAGCGGCAATATGCGGCTTTGGTTAGACCCCGACTTGGTCCGAAGCGTCCGAGGCGACGCTGATCACCGGCCCCACCCCGCGCAGCTCGTCCAAGGGTATGTGGCAGGCGATGACGTGACGTTCGCGGTTTTCGCGCTGGGGCGGTGGCTCGTTATCACAAATATCCCCCAGCCGGCGCTGACAGCGGGTGGCGAAGGGGCAGCCCCGGGGCGTCTCGAAGGCGCTGGGGATATTGCCTTCCAGCACGATGCGCCGTTTCTCGACCGCCGGGTCGGCGATCGGCACGGCCGACAGCAGGGCTTCGGTATAGGGGTGATAGGGCGGGCTGAAGACTTCTTCGGTGGTGCCTCTCTCCATGATCCGGCCCAAGTACATGACGACGACGCGGTCGGCGAGATAGCGCACCGCGCTCAGATCGTGAGAAATGAACAAAAGCGTCGTCTTGTGCTCGCGCTGGATGTCCACCAACAGCTCCGTCACCGCCGCCGCCACCGACACATCAAGGGCCGAGATGGGTTCGTCGGCGATGACCATGGACGGGTTGCCGGCGAAGGCGCGGGCGATGCCGACGCGCTGCTTCTGGCCGCCCGAGAGCTGGCGCGGGCGGCGCAAGGCGAAGTCGCGCGGCAGCTTGACGAGGTCGAGGAGGCGCAGCATCCGGTCCTGGATCTTGTGCTTTTCGGTCTCGACGCCGAACTTCTTGATGACGCGGGAAATCTGGCCGCCGATGGTGTGACTCGGGTTGAGGGTGTCGTTGGGGTTCTGAAAGACCATCTGAACCGAGCCCAGCTGCTTGGCCGAACGCTCGCGCACCGGCATGTCGCCGATGTCCTTGCCGTTCAGACGGACCTCGCCTTCGGTGCAGCACTCGAGGCCCATCAGCACCTTGGCGAAGGTCGACTTGCCGCAGCCGGATTCACCGACAATACCCACCGTTTCGCCGCGCCGGGCGGAAAAGCTCAGGGTTTCGTTGGCCTTGACATAGCGGATGCCCTCGCCCGAGATCAGGGCCCCGATCGAACGGTCGTGGACCTCGTAGTACTTCTGCATGCCGACGACTTCGAGCACCCGTTCGCCGAATTCGACCGCCTCTTTGCCGTCCGCCTTGGCGATCAACTGGTCGGGATCGATATCCCGCCAGCGGACACAGCGCACCCGATGGTGAGGATCGTTGTCGGTGTCCACGAATTCGACACCGATATCGCCGCCGTCGCACAGCCCCGATTCGAAAAAGCCGCAGCGGGGTCCGAAGTTGCACCCCGGCGGCCGTTCGTGGGGCAGGGGCAGCTGTCCTTGGATAGCGACCAGGGGGCGCGCGTTCTTGTCGGCGTGGGGCAAGGGAATACAGCCGAACAGGCCGTGGGTGTAAGGATGCTTGGGCCAGGTGAAGATGGAATCGATGGTCCCCTCCTCGATCACCTCGCCCGAATACATGACGCCAATGCGGTCGCAGACCTCTAACATGAGGCCCAGGTTGTGGGAGATATACAAGAGCGCGCTGCCGAACTTGCGGCTCAGTTCGGCGATCAGGGTGACGATGCCGGCCTCGACCGTGACATCGAGCGCCGTCGTCGGTTCGTCGAGCAAAAGGAGCGCCGGCTTGGACAACAACGCCATGGCGATGACAACGCGTTGCTGCTGGCCGCCGGAAAGCTGATGGGGGTAGGAATTGAGGATTCGGTCCGGGTCCGGCAGGTGGACGTCGTCGAGCATCTTACGCGCCCGCGACCGCGCCTCGGCCGCGCTTACATTCTCGTGCACCATGGGCACTTCCATGAGCTGGCTGCCGATGGTCAGGCTGGGATTGAGCGCCGCCATGGGCTCTTGATAGATCATGGCGATTTCCGAACCCCTGAGCCGACGCAGCTCGTCCGGGCTCATGGTGGCGAGGTCGCGGCCCTTGAACCAAACACTGCCGCCGACGATATCGCCGTTGGTGCCCATATAGCGCATGATGGCCAGGGCCACGGTCGACTTGCCGCAACCCGATTCGCCAACCAAGCCGACGCTTTCCCCCGCCTTCAGGGAAAGCGAGAAATCCTCGACCGCGGGGATCTCTCCGGCGCGGGTGAAATAGGAAACGCAGAGTCCCTTGATTTCGAGCAGTGCGGTATCGTTGCCGGACATGGTTTCCTTCCTAATCTCTCAATGAGATTTCGCGCAGCCCGTCAGCCAGCAGGTTGAAACCCAGAATCAGCGACGAGATGGCGACGCAGGGGAATACGGACATGTGGGGAAAGGCGAGCGCCATCTGCCGCGTCTCGTTGATCATGCCGCCCCAGTCGGGATCGGGCGGCGGCAGGCCGAGCCCAAGAAAACCCAGAACCCCGATGGTGATGATGACGTAGCCCAATCTCAAACAGGCATCGACGATCAGCGGTCCGCGGGCGTTGGGTAATATCTCGACCAGCATGATTTGCCACGAGCTTTCGCCGCGCGTCTGGGCGGCGGCCACGTAGTCGCGGTTGCGCAGATCCAGCACCAGGCCGCGGACGATGCGGAAGATGCCCGGCGCGCTGGCAAACGTGATGGCGACGATGATGTTGAGGGCCGAGGCGCCAATGGTGGCGATGATGACGATGTAGAGAACCAACACCGGGAAGGAGAGGATAATGTCGGCGAGGCGCGACAGCAGATCATCGGCCCAGCCGCGGAAATAGCCGGCGGCGAGGCCCATGATGATACCCACCGTATAGGCGCACAAGGTAGCCAGCGGCGCATAGATGAGTACCGTTTGCGAACCCCAGATGATGCGTGACAGGTTATCGCGGCCGATGTGGTCGGTACCCATCCAGAAAACGCCCCCCTTGGCAAACGCAACGCCCGGCTTGGCAAAGGGCTGCAAGGTGGCATTCGGTTCGAAGGGCGCGATCCAGGGGGCGGCCAGGGCCGTCAGGACCCAGAAGATGACGATGCCGGCGCCGATCATCCCGACCCAGCTTTCCCTGATCAGGGCGAAGGACTTGAGGGCGCGCATCAGCGCCGCGCCGAAGGTTGGCGCGGGGGTGATGGTGCGGGCGATTTCGGTCATCTCGGCGCTCCCTCAGGCGAACCGGATGCGTGGGTTAAGGTAGGTGTAGCCGACATCGGCGATGGTCTGGGTGGTGACGGCAACGAAAACGGCGACCATGGCGCAGGCTTCGATAAGGAAGATATCGCCGTTCAACGACGCCTCCAAAAGCAGCGCACCGAAGCCCTTATAGGCGAAGAAGAACTCGACCACGATGACGCCCGACAGCAGCCAGTTGATTTGCAACATGATCACCGTGAAGGGGGTGATGAGGGCATTGCGCAGGGCATGGCGGAGGATCACGTGCTTGTAGGGCAGGCCCTTGAGGACGGCGGTGCGGATGTAG
Organism: Rhodospirillales bacterium; assembly: GCA_030746775.1. Lineage (GTDB taxonomy): Bacteria > Pseudomonadota > Alphaproteobacteria > Rhodospirillales > JASLLZ01 > JASLLZ01. Next base: position 12,589 of record JASLLZ010000012.1, read on the forward strand.
GGCTGGGTCATCACCTCGGCCATCGAGGCGCGGGTCATGCGGGTGACGTAGCCGAAATCGTAGAGCACCAGCACCATGACCGGCAGGATCAACTGCTTGAACTCGAAGCCCGACGACATGCCGCTGGTGCCGGGCAGCAGCTTGAGCCAGAAGACGAAAATGGCCGAGAGAAAAACGGCGCTGGCGAACTCGGGGATCGAGGTCGTGGTGATCGAGGTCACGGAAATTGACCGGTCGAGCTTGGAACCCTCGCGCATGCCGGCGAGAATGCCGAGCATCAGGGACAGCGGAATCATCACGGCGAAGGTCCAGAAACCCAGGATCGCGGTATTCCAGAGCCTGGGCCACAACACTTCGGCGACCGGCACGTTGAAGCGGATGGACTGACCGAATTCGCCGCTGGCGAAGTTCATAAGCCACGTGCCGTAGCGCCACCACAAGGGCTCGAAATAGCCGTGCGCCTCAAGCCATAGGTGGCGCTGCTCGTCGTTCGAGTAGGGACCCAGCACACTGACCGCGACGTTCTCGGCGTCGATCTCCAAGAGCAAGAACAAGAGAATCGACACCACGATCATGGTCACGACCATGAAACCAAGGCGCTTGGCGAGGAACACGATCATCGGCCGTCAGACCCCGTCGCGAGGAGCCGGCGCGATGGCAACCGTGGGGACGCGCCGGGCGTCCCCACGGGCTTCAGTCAGCTTCAAGCGAGCCACACTTTTCCAAGCTGATGGTAGATGGTCGGGTGCAGTTCGTAGCCCTGCACCCGTTTGGTCCCCGCCGCGAAGACCGAACGCCACAGGGGCTGCGCGATGACGCCATCGTCCTGGAGAATCTTCTCCACCTTGGCCATGTGCTTGCGCCGCTCCTCGACATCCAAGGTGGCGCCGGCCACGTCGAGGGCGCTGTCGAAGGCGGGGTTGTTGTAGTGGCTCTCGTTCCACGGCACGCCCGAGCGGTAACCCAGGTTGAGCACCATGACGCCAAGCGGACGGTGGGTCCAGGCGGTGAAGCCGAAGGGAGTCTTGTCCCAGATCTTCCAGTACTGGGCATCCGGCATGACGTTGATCTTGATGCGGATGCCGGCCGGCTTGCACATCTCGGCCATGGCCTGGGCCAGGGCCGGTTCCCACGACGGCGTCTTCTTGCAGTCGATCTTGAGGTCGATGCCGTTCGGATGGCCGGCATCGGCAAGCAGCTTCTTGGCCCGCGCGTAGTCCTGCTTCTGCGCCGGCAGCTTGGCGTATTCGGGATGGACCGGCGCCACGTGGTGGTCCTCCGCCGGTGCTCCCTTGCCCCGGTAGGCGATGTCGAGGAGGCGCTGATGGTCCTGGCAAATGCGCACCGCCGTTCGCACCCGGACGTCGTCGAAGGGCTTTTTGTCCATCTGCATGCGGGCGACGCCGGTCTGGGCCGTCACCGCCTCGTAAAGTTGCACGTTAGGGAGAGAGCCGATCACCTCCAACTGCTCGACGAAGCCCTCGTAAATCAAGTCGACCTGATCCGACGCCAGCGCCGCCAGGCCGGCCGATGGATCGTCGCCGTGGTCAATATAGGTAATCTGGTCCAGATACACCTCGTCGCCCCAGTAATCCTTGGGGTTGCGCTTGGCAAGCACCACCTTCTCGCCGACCTTGAACTCCTTGAGCGCATAGGGGCCGGTGCCGACCGGGTTCTTCGACAGGTCGCCGCCTTCGTCCTCGAAGCGGCGGTGAACGATGGCGGTCGGATAGTTGTAAAGGTTCTCGGGCACCGCCAGTTCGGCGCGGTTGAGGTTGAGGCGAATCGTGTGCTTATCCACCACCTCGACGGCACCGGACGTCATGCTCTTCGAAATGATCGGCTTGCCGTCCTTGTCCTTCTTGCCCGTATCGGTCTCCGTCACCATGGAGCTGAACAGCCCGATGTTCGAGGATCCGGTCTTGGGGTCGAGCCAGCGCTTGAAATTGAACGCCGCGTCCTCGGCGGTGAACTCGTCGCCGTTCGACCATTTGACGCCCTTGCGCATGTGCATGGTCCAGGTCTTGAGGTCGTCGGAGGCCTCCCAGCGCTCGCAAAGGTAGGGCCGGGTGATGTTGTCGGGTCCGGTGATGGTCAGGTACTCAAGGATGGGGCGGCTCTGGTTGGACATCTGGGTCCAGTCGTAGGTCGCCGGATCGTCCATCCTCTGCACCTGCATGGAGCAGCGCAGGTTACCGCCTTTCTTGGGCGTCGCCGCCTGGGCGCTGGGCACGAACTGCGAACCGGTCACCCCGCCGGCCATGGCATAGGCGGCGCTGGCCGACACGCCGAGCAGGGTTGCCGTGCGCAGGAATTCGCGGCGGTCGATGTCGCCCTTGGCCAGTTGATTGGCCAGCTCGGGCACCGCCGGATGAATTTTTGTCTTTGACTTGTCTGACATGGAAACTCTCCCTGTACCGTTCGTTGATTGGCAAGACATAAAGTGCCTGTAGAACTAACAAATAAATTTTACTGATACCCTCACATGGAGGTAGCAAAATTTATGAACAAACAATTTCAGTATTCCCATAGATTTTATTTATTACACCAATACTTTATTTTATATTTATTATGTACTATTATCTCACTTCCGAATTATCCTGTCAAACCGAAACGGGACTATGCTGGGCCACGATCCTTTTGTGAAATCTATGCGCCATCAACGGGTTTCGACCGACGCCAACTTTAGGGATGAATTTTCGGCCGTTACCGGTTATCCTGATCAACCGTTATATACGGATTAGGATAACGCATTTCAGGGATGTTCCCCATGCCGTCGACGACCGGCCCTTCCCTCATCGATCCCTTCGGACGCCGGGTCACCTATCTTCGGGTATCGGTGACCGACCGTTGCGACTTCCGCTGCATCTATTGCATGTCGGAGCACATGACCTTCCTGCCCAAGGCCGAGCTTCTGACCCTGGAAGAATTGGACCGGCTGTGCTCCGCCTTCATCCGCAAGGGAGTCCGCAAACTGAGGATTACCGGCGGCGAGCCGTTGGTCCGGCGCGGTATCATGTGGCTGTTCCGGGCGCTAGGCCGCCACCTGGACAGGGGCGCCCTCGACGAATTGGCCCTGACCACCAACGCCAGCCAGCTGGCCCGTTACGCCGCCGAGCTGGCCGATTGCGGGGTGCGCCGGGTCAACGTTTCCATCGATTCGCTCAATGCCGAGAAATTCCGCGCCATCACCCGCATCGGCCGACTTGACCAGGTCGTCGCCGGCGTCGAGGCGGTGCGCGAGGCGGGACTGGCGGTCAAGATCAATACGGTGGCGCTCAAGGGCGTCAACGACGACGAGATCGGCGACATGGTCGCCTGGTGCGGGGATCGGGACTGCGATCTGACCTTTATCGAGGTCATGCCCATGGGCGAGATCGACGGCTACCGTTCCGAGCAATATATGCCCCTGACCGCCGTGCGCGACAAGATCGAGGAGCGCTGGACCCTGACCGACACCGATTACCGCAGCGGCGGGCCGGCGCGCTATGTCACTGTCGCCGAGACCGGCCGGCGCATCGGCTTCATCACGCCGCACAGTCATAACTTTTGCGAAAGCTGCAACCGGGTACGCCTGACCTGCACCGGCACCCTTTACATGTGCCTGGGCCGCGACGATTCCGCCGACCTGCGTGCCCACCTGCGCGCCGGTTCCTCCGACGCGCCCCTCGAGGCGGCCATCGACGACGCCATCGCGCGCAAGCCCAAGGGCCACGATTTCGTCATCGAACGGGCCGCCCCGGCGGTCGCCCGCCACATGAGCGTAACCGGCGGCTGAACGGGCCCGGCCGGACGGCGGGCGAAGGCACTCGTCGGTTGACCCGGCCGGGCGCGATCCGTACCATGGGCATTGGTGGTTCCCCTTGACGGGGGAGACAACAGGGAACGCGGTGCGCGCCACGCATAAGGGCACAATTCCGCGGCTGTCCCCGCAACTGTAAGCGGCTAGTTTCCGACCGGTGCGTGCCACTGGGCAACTGGGAAGGCCAGGTCGGAAACGAAAAACCGCAAGCCAGGAGACCTGCCACCATACCGTCGCCGCCACCGCCCGGGCGTTGCGTGGCCGGGGCGAGGGAAAGCGGTGACACGAGACGCGATTGCTTAAACCGGCAACGGAGGATTGCACAATGACCGGCCACGTTTACTCCTCGACCACCGAATCCCTCGTCCAGACCAGCGCCTTGGCGCAGACCCTGTTGGCCGCCCTGCTGGGCGCCTTTATTTTGTTCGGCACCGGGTTCGTCCAGATCAGCGCGGCGCACAACGCGGCTCACGATTCCCGACATTCGCTCGCCTTCCCCTGCCATTGAGAAGACGCCGTGTTCTGGCGTATCGTGGCGACGGCGCTGCTTGCCGGTCTCGCCGCCGGACTCGTTCTCTTCGCCGTTCAGCAATTATGGGTCACGCCGCTCATTCTCGAAGCGGAGACATTCGAGACGGCCGGCGCCGCCGGTCACGGGCACGGACACGGCCAACCCTGGGCGCCGCAAGATGGCGTCGAGCGGACGCTCTATACCCTGCTCGCCGATGTCCTGAACGGTTTCGGCTTTGCCCTTCTCCTGGGCGCCGCGATTGCCCTCTCCGGACGCCAGGTCAATTGGCGCCTTGGCCTGGTGTGGGGGCTTGCCGGGTACGCCGTCTTTGGGCTGGCGCCGGCCCTTGGTTTGCCCCCCGACCCGCCCGGCGTCGACGCCGGCGAACTGGTTCCGCGACAGGCCTGGTGGCTCGGCACGGCGGCGGCGACGGCTTTGGGTTTGTGGCTTCTCGCCTTAACTAAGGGCCAAGCGTTGAAGGCGCTCGGTGTCCTGGCCCTGGTGGCGCCGCACGTCATCGGCGCGCCGACGATCGATATTCACGCAGGTCCCGTTCCGCCCGAACTGATCAACGAATTCATCGCCGCGTCACTGATCGGTAGCGCCGTGTTCTGGCTTATCCTCGGCGCCATGAGCGGCCATCTGGCGCGCGCCCGCCCCGGGCCGCTTTAACGGCCGACATGGCAATTCCATCGACGCCGCGCCCGCTGTGCCATGGCGGCGACCTCGACGCGGCCGGTCGCCGTTTCGGCGCGCCCGAAAGCGGCTGGCTCGATCTCTCGACCGGTGTCAGCCCGCACCCCTACTCCGTGCCGCCCCTGACCGTTGAGACCTGGCGCAAGCTCCCGCAACAAAACGCCGAGGCGGCGCTCATCGAAGCCGCGCGAGACGCCTATGGCGCACCGGCCGACGCCTCCATCGTCGCCACACCGGGGACCCAGGCCGCGATCCAGGCCCTGCCGCGCCTCGGTCGGGTCGGTCGAGGCGCGCTTGGGGTCGCGGTGCTGAGCCCGACCTATGGCGAACATGCCCAGGTGTGGCGCGCCGCCGGTCACGACGTGCGTGAAATCATGTCCTTGGACGAGGCCGATCAGGCCGATGTCACCGTTGTCGTCAATCCTAACAATCCCGATGGCCGGGTGATCGGCGGCGAAACGCTGCGCAGGCTCCACGCATCGATTGCCAAACGCGGCGGCTGGCTGGTGGTCGACGAATCCTTCGCCGACGCCGATCCGAAGATCAGTATCGCCGCGCTGGCCGGCCGGCCCGGGCTCGTGATCTTGCGGTCTTTCGGTAAGTTCTTCGGTCTCGCCGGACTGCGCCTTGGTTTCGTGCTCACCGACGATGTGATCGGGGATGAATTCCAGGCCTCGTTCGGCCCCTGGGCCGTATCGGGACCGGCCCTTGCGATCGGCCGGGCGGCCCTCGCCGACGGCGCCTGGTGCAAGACCATGCGCGCCCGGCTGGCCGACGAGGCGCGCCGGCTCGACACCCTCCTTGCCGGCGCCGGTTTCAGCGTCGTCGGCGGCACGGCGCTGTTCCGCCTCATCAAGGCGGATGACGCGGCACGCCTTCACGACGGGCTGGCGCGGTGCGGTATCTTGGTGCGCGTCTTCGCCGACCGGCCGACCCTGGCCCGCATCGGCCTGCCCGGCGACGCGGCCGCCTTCCAACGACTGTCCGATGCCCTGTCGAGCCTATAGGGGCTTATTCGCCCTTGGTACTGACGCCGGCCTCGGCGAAAGTCGCCATGCCGGCATGGACGGCGAGGGCCGTCTTGACGATGGCGACGGCCAGGGCGGCGCCCGATGCCTCGCCAAGACGCATGCCGAGATCGAGAAGCGGCACCTTGTCGAGCCGTTCCAAGAGCCGCCGGTGGCCGGGCTCGGCCGAGCAATGACCAGCCAGGCAGTGGTTGAGCGCGCCGGCGTTCAGTCGGGCCAGCGGCGCCGCCGCGGCGCCGGCGACGAAGCCGTCGAGCAGCACCGGAATGCGTTTGAAGCGCGCCGCCAATACCGCGCCGGCGATGGCCGAAAGCTCGCGCCCGCCGACCCGGCGCATGGCCTCCAGGGGATCGTCGAGGGCGCCGCCGTGCCTCGCCATCGCCGACTCGATCGCCTGCGCCTTGCGATCGACGCCGGCCCGGTCGACACCGGTCCCGGGACCCGCCCAGTCGGCGCCGGCGCCGCCATAAAGGCCACGACAGATCGCCGCCGCCGCCGTGGTATTGCCAATTCCCATCTCGCCGACACACAACAGGTCGATATCGTCGGGCACCTTTTCCATGCCCAGCGCGAAGGCCGCCAGGAACTCGGGCGCGCTCATCGCCGGCGCCTCGGTGAAATCGGCGGTCGGTTTATCGAGATCGAGCGCGCAGACCTCGAGCTCGGCACCCACGGCCTTGCAGATCTGGTTGATGGCGGCGGTGCCGGCGGCGAAATTCGCCACCATCTGCACCGTGACCTCGGCCGGGAAGGCCGAGACTCCTTGCGCCGTCACCCCATGATTGCCGGCGAAGACAAGGGTTTTGACGCTCTCGCAGCGGGGCGGATTGCGCCTCTGCCAGGCGGCCATGAAGGCGGCGATGCCTTCGAGACGTCCCAGCGAACCGGCTGGTTTTGTCAACTGGGCGTCGCGGTCGCGCGCGGCGGCCTCGGCGGCGGCGTCGGCGCGCGGCAAATCGCTGATCAGGTCACGCAATGCGTCGATCGTTTGCGGCGTTTTCATCGGCCTTTCCATCGTCTTCGGATGGCTTTGGCGAGGACGACACGAGGCTACAACTATCCTATAACCGATGCCTTAATACCAACCGAAAGTGTAGCATGGCGGAGACCGAATCCCGTATCGACGACGCAAGGATCGCGACGGCTTTTTTGACGCGCCTGCCCCTGGTCCTTGCCTCCCCGCCGGGCCCCGGCCGCCTGGCAAGGGCGTCGTGGGCCTTTCCGATTGTCGGGCTGATCGCCGGGTTGGCCGGCGGGACGGTCTACGGCGCCGTGCATTGGCTCGGCCTGCCGCCCCTCTTGGCCGCCGTTTTCGCCGTCGCCGCGCAAATCGTGCTGACGGGCGCGCTGCACGAGGACGCCATCGCCGACGTCGCCGACGGCCTCGGCGGCGGCGCCACCCCGGAACGCAAGCTCGACCTCATGCGCGACAGCCGTATCGGCACCTTTGGCGCCTTGGCGCTGATGTCGGTTTTCGCCGCGCGCCTCGCCGCCGTCTCGGCCCTGGCCAAGCCCGAATTGGTCATTGCCGCCCTGGTCGCCGCCGGCGCCGCGTCGCGTGCATCCATGGCGGCGGTCATGGGAATGATGCCGCCGGCCCGCGGCGACGGCCTCGGCTTCCGGGCCGGCCGCCCCCGGCCAGGCACCGTCGCAACCGCCCTGATCATCGCCGCCGTCTTGAGCTTATTGGCGCTTGGTCCTCTCACCGGCACGGCCGGGTTGGCGGGTGCCGCCGCCGGTGCCGCCGCCATTGCATCGATTGCATGGCGCCAGATCGGCGGCCACACCGGCGATGTGCTGGGCGCCAGTCAACAGGCGGCCGAGGTCCTTTGCCTCTCCGTCATCGTCGCCGTCGCCTGACTTATACCGCGTCGACCAGATGCACGAAGGAACCCATTACGTTGCCGCGCCGGCACCCGGCCGGGCCAAGATCGTCGTCGCGGGCGTCGCGGCAGTGGAAAAGCGCTTCCGCCGCCGCCTCGCGCAGGATAGTGGCGTAGTGAAACTCGTGGCCGCGATATTCGGTGCCGCCGGCGCCGAGGGGGCCGTCCGCCACCAACCGCGCCTGGCGGTAACCAAGATGCAGGCGGCGGGTGGCGAAGGAGGTTTCAAGCGCCACCAGCCCGGCCATTTCGTGGTGTCGTCCGTCGCCATCGACAAGTCCCTCGCCCAGCACCATGTAGCCGCCGCATTCGCCATGGATCACGCTGCCGCGTGCCGCCGCGGCGCGCAGACCGTCCAAAAATGCCGCGTTGCCGGCTAGGCGTCCGGCGTGCAGCTCGGGATAGCCGCCCGGAAGGTAGACCGCGTCCGCCGCGCCGTCCGGCGCCTCGTCGGCCAAGGCCGAGAACGGCACGATTTCCGCCCCCGCCGCGCGCCAGCCGTCGAGCACGAAGGGATAGGCGAAGGCGAAGGCGGTGTCGCGGGCCACGGCGATGCGCTGGCCGAGCGGTGGAATACCCGCCGCCGGCCCCGCGCCACCGGGCATCGTCCCCGGCCTGGCCAGCGCCCTCAAGGCATCGGTATCGACCTGCGCCGCGACGGTAGCTGCGGCGGCATCGAGAAAGGCGTCAAGCTCGTCCAGTTCCCCGGCCTGTACCAGGCCAAGGTGGCGGTCGGGCAGATCAAGCCGGGGATGGCGCGGCACGCAACCCAGAACCGGCATGCCGAGAGGCACCATGGCATCGCGCAGGATTCTCGCGTGCCCCTCGCCGCCGACACGATTGAAGATGACGCCGGCGACACCGACGTCGCCGCGATAGCGGGCAAAGCCGCTTACCGTCGCGGCGGCCGAGGTCCCTTGTCCGCGAACGTCAACCACCAATACCACCGGCCAGCCGCTGAGCGCCGCCAGATCGGCGGTCGAACCGGTGCCGTCGGTGGCGCCGTCGAACAGCCCCATCACGCCTTCGCCGATGATCAGGTCCGCCCCTTCGCCCGCGGCGGCGGCGAGCCGGGCCAGCGTCGCTGGGCGCATGGCCCAGCAATCGAGGTTGCGGCACGTCCGCCCGGACGCCGCCAGATGAAAGGCCGGGTCGATGAAATCGGGGCCGGCCTTGAACGACGAGACCGCCGAGCCCTGGTTGCGGAAATGGCGCAGAAGGGCGAGGGTGAGGACGGTCTTGCCGCTGCCCGAGGCGGGCGCCGCGATCATCAGGGCGGGCGCTTGGGTCATTGCCTGAACGCGATCAGCCGGCCTCGACCCGGGACCTGAGGCCCAGGGGATCGGCGACGAGGGTGCGCCCGGTCAGCGCGCCAAGCCAGTCGAGCCCGCCGCGCAGCCGCACCACTTGGCCGACGACGACCAGCGCCGGCGCCACGATGCCCGCCGCCACGGCCGCCGCCGCGCAGTCGCCCAGCGTACTCTCCAAGACCCTTTGGTCCGCGGTCGAGGCCCGGCTGACGATGGCCACCGGCTCGTCGGCCCGGCGTCCCCCATCGACGAGCCGCGCCGCTATCCGCCCCAAGTGCTTCATCGCCATGTAAATGACGAGAACCGGCGAGCCGGCGGCGATGGCGCTCCAATCGACGCTGCCCGGCACGTCGCCAGAGGCATCGTGTCCGGTGATGAAGGTGACCACCGAATTGATCGCGCGATGGGTGACCGGAATCCCGGCATAGGCCAGGCCGCCGATGCCGGCCGAAATGCCCGGGATGACGCGGAAAGGCACCCGCGCCGCGACCAGGGCCAAGGCCTCTTCGCCGCCGCGGCCGAAAACAAAAGGATCGCCGCCCTTCAGGCGCAGGACGCGCTTTCCCCGGCGCGCCAGATGTATCAGCCGGCGCGAGATATCGGGCTGGCGGGGCGACGGCTTGCCGCCCCGCTTGCCGGCGAATTCCAGCCCGGCACGGGATTTGGCGAGATTGAGGACGCCTTCGCCGACCAGCGCGTCATAGATCACCACGTCGGCATGCTCCAGACCATGAAGCGCATGGAGCGTGAGCAAACCGGGATCGCCCGGCCCGGCGCCCGCCAACCACACCCAACCCGCCTCGAAGGTCGGCAATTCCAAGCCCGAGCGATCCACTGAGTCCTCCCCTTTCGTTGGCGCTATATTAGCTTGGCCGGCTTCTCTAAGGTAGCGTTTGTCATGGCTCGAAAACCAAGTGGAGAATTGCGCCGGGGCTGGACCACCGGGGCCTGCGCCACGGCGGCGACGCGAGCCGCCTACACGGCGTTGGTGACGGGTACGTTTCCGGACCCGGTGACCATCACCCTGCCCCGGGGCGAACAACCGAGTTTCGCCCTGGCGCGCGAAAACCTTGATGGGAACGAGGCCATGGCCGCCATCGTCAAGGACGCGGGCGACGACCCCGACGTCACCCACTGCGCCCTGATCGTGGCGACGGTGCGCACCATTGGACGCGGCGTGACCTTCAAGGCCGGCGCGGGCGTCGGCACGGTGACCAAGCCCGGCCTGCCCCTGGCGGTCGGCGAGCCCGCCATCAATCCCGTTCCGCGCCGCATGATGACCGAGACCGTGGCCGAAATCGCCGCCGCCCATGGCCGTGACGGCGACGTCGAAATCGAGATATCGGTCCCCGGCGGCGAGGACCTCGCCAGGCACACGATGAACGGCCGCCTCGGCATCCTGGGGGGGCTTTCGATCTTGGGCACTACCGGCATCGTCGTGCCTTATTCGTGTTCGTCGTGGATCGCCTCGATCCGCCAGGGCATCGATGTCGCCCGCGCCGAAGGCATCACCCACGCCATCGCCGCCACCGGCTCGGTGTCGGAAGCGGCGGCGCAAAAAATTTACGACGCCCCCGAAAGCGCCCTTATCGACATGGGCGATTTCGTCGGCGGGCTCCTCAAATATCTGCGCGACAACCCGATCCCACGCCTCACCATCGCCGGCGGTTTCGCCAAGATCGCCAAGCTGGCGGCGGGAAACATGGACCTCCATTCGGGACGCAGCCAGATCGACTTCGACCGCCTGGCGGAAATATTATCCGATTTGGGCGCCGATCCCGGGCTGATTGAAGCCGCCCGTCACGCCAACACCGCGAGCGAGGTTCTCGGCAAGGCGCGCGCCGCCAACCTTACCCTGGCCGAACGCATCGCCAATGACGCGCGTGTGTCCGCGCTAGACGTGCTGGCCGGCGGCATAGAGGTCGAAGTGCTCGTCTTCGACCGCGACGGCGTCCTCGTCGGCCGCGCGCATGGTTAATCTTCTCATCATTGGCGGCACCGGCGAGGCGGCCGATGTGGCGCGCCAAACGGCAACCTGGCCCGGTCTCAAGGTCACCACCTCGCTGGCCGGCAAAACCCGCGATCCGATGCCCCTTGAGGGCGCGGTCCTGAGCGGCGGTTTCGGCGGCGCCGACGGGATGGCCGATTACCTGCGCCAGGCCGGCATCGATCTGGTGATCGATGCCACCCACCCCTTCGCCGCCGTCATCTCCGAGAACGTGGCCACGGCTTGCGCCGCCGTCGGTGTGGACCACGTCCATCTGGTGCGCCCGCCGTGGGTGCGGCGCGACGGCGATGCTTGGATTGATGTCGCCGACCTTGCCCAGGCCGCGTCGGCGGTCGCCGGACGGCGCGTCTTCCTGACCATCGGACGGAGCGAGCTTGAGTGCTTCGCCGGGATGGAGGACGCCTGGTTTCTGGTCCGCGTCATCGATGCCCCGGCGCAACCGCCGCCGCTCGCCAACCACCACGTCATCGAAGGCCGTCCTCCCTTCACCATCGACGGCGAAAAGGCGCTCATGTCCGAGCACGAGATCGACGTGGTGGTGAGCAAGAACAGCGGCGGCGGCGCCACCTACGCCAAGATCGCCGCCGCCCGGGCGCTAACACTTCCCGTCGTCATGGTGCGCCGCCCGCCACCGCCCACCGGCCCGATTGTCGCCAGCGTCGAGGAAACCCTGGCCTGGCTCGAAAAACATCAAGCCTAGGAAGGCTTGCGGCGCGGCCGCAGGAGATGGGCGTGGGTCGGTGCGTAGAGACGGCTCTCGGCGGCATCCCCGGCGTCGAGCACGCGGCCGACGAGGACGATCGCCGTGCGCGTGATTTTGGCCTGGCGCACCTTGGCGCGAATATCGCCAAGCCTGCCCCGGATGATGCGCTGGTCCGGCCAACTGGCGCGATAGACCACGCAGACCGGGCAATCTTCGCCGTAACGGGGTATGAGGTCGGCCGTAACCCGTTTCAGGTTACGCACCGAAAGGTGTATAGCCAGCGTCGCCCCGGACGCCCCCAACCGGGCCAGGCTTTCGCCTTCGGGCATGGGCGAGCTTTTCATCGCGGTCCGGGTCAGGATCAGGCTTTGGCTTATTTCGGGGAGCGTCAATTCGACCCCGAGCGCCGCGGCGGCGGCGGCAAAGGCCGGCACGCCGGGCGTGATTTCGTAAGCGATGCCAAGTGCGTCGAGGCGGCGCATCTGCTCGCCGATGGCCCCATAGAGCGACGGATCGCCCGAATGCACCCGCGCCACGTCTTTTCCGGCGGCATCGGCGCTTTTCATTTCGGCAACGATCTCGTCGAGGGTCAGGGGCGCCGTGTCGATCACCCTTGCGCCCTCGGGCGCGGCGGCGATGACCTGGCTCGGCACCAAGGAGCCGGCATAGAGGCAGACCGGACAGCGGGCGATCAGATCGTGTCCGCGCAGCGTAATGAGATCGGCCGCGCCGGGTCCGGCGCCGATGAAATAAACCGTCATGCCGGACCCGCCTTCCCAGCGTAGCCGCGCGGCGTATAGACCCAGGCAGCCGCGCCGCGATCAAGGCGCCGCGTCGCCGAAGAGCCGACGATCACCATGGTCAGCATGTCGACCCTTTCGGGGCTCAGTTCGCCCAGGGTGACGAAATCGAGGTGTTCGCCGTCGCGGCCAAGATTGCGGGCCAACACCACCGGCGTCTCGGACCGCCGGTGGGCCAGTATTATGTCGCGCGCCCGGGCGAGTTGGCTTTGGCGCCGGCCCGAAACCGGATTGTATAGCGCAATCACGAAGTCGGCCTCGGCGGCGGCGCGAATCCTTCCGTCGATCACCTTCCACGGCGTCAACAGATCGGAAAGCGAAATGGCGCAGAAATCGTGGCCGAGCGGCGCACCGGCGCGGGCCGCGGCGGCCTGCATCGCCGAAACGCCGGGCGCCACGCTGACCGCGACGCGATTCCATTGGGCGTGGTCGCCGCGTTCCAGTTCCTCGAATACCAGGGTCGCCATGGCGTAGATGCCGGCGTCACCCGATGAAACCACTGCCACCCGCCGGCCCTGGGCGGCACACTCGATGGCGTGGCGAACCCGCTCTTGTTCCTCGCCCAAACCGAAATCGTGGCGCGTCTTGCCCTGGCTAAGAGGACCGAGGAGATCAAGATAGAGGCGATATCCCACCAAATCGTCGGCGCCGGCGATGGCGGCGTCGGCCTCCGGCGTGCGCCATTGCGCCGCCCCCGGTCCGATGCCGACGACGGTAAGCGTGCCCCGCGGCCGACCGGCGGCGGCGCCGTCGATGGGTGCCGCCGCCCGAGCAACGGCGCAGGTGGCACGCCGGCTCTTGCGTTTGGCGACGATCAACTCGGCCTCGGGCCCGGCGGCGGCAAGGGCGGCGGCCTCGGCCACGCCATGGGCGCCGACGGCGCGGAACACCGTCTCCGACGGGTTGGCGAGACGCGGCGTCTCGGCCTCCAACCTCGGCGCGTTGAAAAACCGGGCCGGGACATCCAGTTCACCCGCCAGGGCGTGGATCGCCGCTTCGTCGGACTTGAGGTCGAGGGAGAAAACCCCCGACACCGCGCCGGCGGCCAGTCCCGCGTCGGTCAGGGTCTGTCCTACCAGTTCCCGCACTTCCCCGGGCTCGGCATCGCGTTCGCAGCCCACCCCCAGGGCCAGGGTCGCCGGGTGATAAACCAGGCAGGTCGGGCCGCCGTCGCGCACCCGATCGGTGACCGCGATGGTCAAGTCGCCCGCTTCGGCGAACGGAATACCGCTTTCGTCGAGCCACGCGGCGTTGCCCTCGATCCGCACCCCGGCGCCGGCCAGAAGCTCGGCCATGAAGGGCCTGGCGTCTTGGGGGTTGGCCAGGCGCCACCCGGCGGGCGGCGCGTCGAGCGCGACACCGAAGCGAAGATCGCCCGCCGTGGTGAGGGCCGGCGCAACGCCAAGGGCAGCGCCAATCGCCGACGCCAGGTCGTTGCCTCCCCGATGACCGCCGAGAAGCGGCACCACGGCGCTTGCGTCCTCGGCCACGGCAACGACCGGCGGTTCGGCCCCTTTATCGCCGAGAACGGGCGCCAGCACGCGGATCAGGGCGCCCGCCGCGCAGACCCCGATGATCGGCGTGCCGCCGGCGAACAGCCCGCGCGCATGGGCGGCGAACGTTGCGAACGTCACCTCGCCCCCGCCCACCCGCCCGGCGCGGCCGTGGATCAGGGCGCCTTCGAGCTCATGGCGGATACGCCGGGCGGTGGCAAGCCCGCTCGGACCAAGGACAAGAATTGCCGGCCCGATGCTCATCGCCAGGCCTCGCCGCGCTGGTGCACCAAGACCATGGAGAAATAAGGCGCGCTGGCCTCGTCCACTTCGTCGAGGGCCATGATGCGCTGGCTCGTCATCGTCGCGTGCTCGACATAGCGCGCCCGCCCCGTCATGCCGAGCCGGCCAAGCACGCGCCGAACCTTGGCGAAGTGACGACCGATCTTGATGATCGCCGCCGCGTCGGTGCGTTCAAGGCGGGACTTAAGCTCGGCTTCTTCGAGGGGTGCCGGGATGATGCACAGCACGTCATTACGCGCGGCAAGGGGCGCGCCGAGCGCCGCCGAACAGGCCATTATCGAAGACACGCCCGGCACCACCTCGACCGGGTAATCCGCCACCACGCGCTCGAACAGATACATGAACGAGCCGTAGAAAAATGGATCGCCCTCGCAAATCGCCGCGACGTCGCGTCCGGCCGCCAAGTGCCCGGCGATCTCGGCCGCCGCCCGATCATAGACGTCGCGGTCCGGGAAGCTCTGGGCCATGATTGGAATGCGGATGGCGATCTCAATCTGGCCCTCGGTCATGTGCGGCGCGACGATGGAACGGGCCAGGGAGTCGCCGTCGCTGGGCGCGGGGTAAGCGACGACGGGAACCGCGCGCAGGGTCTTGAGCGCCTTGACGGTGATCAGATCGGGATCGCCCGGCCCGACGCCAAGGCCGTAGAAGGTTCCCGTGGCGGTCATGATTTCATGGCCGTGAACTGGGTCACGACGCGCAGCGGCTGCCAGCCGGCGCGCTTGCCGACTGGCGCGGCGCGGGAAACGCCGAGGCGCGTCAAGTCGCCGCCGACCTTGTTGCGCCAACGCAGGACCGCCGCCTCGCCCTCCAAGGTAACGACGTTGACAACCAAGCGACCGCCGCAGGCGAGCGCCCGCCAGCAGTGGCGAAAGAGCGCGTCTCCGTCGCCGGCACCGCCGCCGATGAAGACGGCATCCGGGGTCGCCAGTCCATCGAGCGCCGCCGGGGCCTTTCCGGCCACGATATCGAGTCCCGGAACGCCCAGCCGGGCCGCGTTGGTTTCAATGTTCGCAAGACGCTTCTTGTCGTGCTCGATGGCTACCGCGCGGGCGGCGGGGGCGGCGCGCATCCACTCGATGGCAATGGCGCCACTGCCCGCGCCGACGTCCCACAGGAGTTGCCCGGGCTGGGGCGCGAGCATGGCCAATGTCGCGGCGCGCACCTCGCGCTTGGTGATCTGGCCGTCGTGGTCGAAGGCATCGTCGGGCAGGCCTGGAACGCTTGCTAACGGCGTGGTCCCCACGTCGGCCACGCAGGCCACCGCGATGGTGTTCAAATCGGCGATCTTGCGTGCACGCCATGCCGCCGCCGTGCCCTCGATCAGGCGTTCGCGGGGCCCGCCCATATGCTCGAACACCCACATTCGGCTAGCCCCGAAACCCCCCGCAACCAGGGCCTTGGCAACCTTGCCCGGGGTCTTTGCGTCCCGGCTCAGCAACAAAAGCCGGGCGCCCGGATGAAGATGGGCGTTCAACAGGCCGAGCGGCCTGGCGTGCAGCGATATCGCCTCGACCTCGGCCATGGGCCAGCCCAGCCGGGCGCAGGCCAGGCTGAAAGCCGAAGACGCCGGAATGATCGTCATCTGGGAGATGGGGATTTGGCGGATCAAGGTAGCGCCGATGCCGAAGAACATGGGATCGCCCGTCGCCAGCACGCATACCGGCCGTCCCTTGAGGGCCTTTATATCGGCAACGACGTCGCGCAGCGGAGCGCGCCACGCTATGCGCTGTCGTCCATCATCGTCGATCATGGCGAAGTGCCGCGCCCCACCGACCAGCACCTCGGCCCCGTCGATCAAGGCCCGCGCGCCGGGCGACAGATCGTCAAGACCCCCTTCGCCGATTCCGACGACGCTCAGCCAGCGCGCCGTCATGGTGATTCTCCTCCGATTGCGTTGACGGCGGCGGCCGCCAAGGCGCTGCCGCCGCGCCGGCCACGGAGCGTCAGATACGACAGTCCCGAGGTGTCGGCGATCAGCGCGTCCTTCGATTCGGCGGCACCGACGAAGCCGACCGGAAAGGCAAGGATCGCCGCCGGCCTTGGCGCACCATCGGCAAGCAGTTCCAACAGACGAAACAGTGCCGTCGGCGCGTTACCGATGGCGACAACGGCGCCGGCCAGGTACGGCGGCCACAGTTCGACCGCCACCGCCGAACGCGTGGTGCCGGCATCGGCGGCGCGTCTTTCGACCGACGGCTCACCAAGGGTACAGACGACTTTGTTATCGGCCGGCAGGCGGGCCCTTATCACCCCCTCGCCGACCATCTTGGCATCGACGATCACCGCCGCGCCGTTATCCAGCGCGGCGCCGGCACGCGTCACCACGTCACCACGCCAGGCAAGGTCGCCGACGATGTCGGGCATGGCGCAGGCGTGGACCAGGCGCAACGCGACCCGGGCCAGGTCCGGTGGCAAGCCGCCGAGGTCGGTCTCCGCCCGCGCCGTGGCGAAGGAGCGGCGATAGATCTCTTCCGGTGTGCGCAGGTAGTCGATCATGCCGACTCATCGCCTGGTTCGTTGTGATGGTCCGCTTTCATGCTTTTCGGGCCGAGGGGGTGGTCGGCTTGGGCGTAAGGGTGGTGGCCGTGGCTGTGCCCGTGCCCGTGACTGTGATCATGGGCCCCGCCGGTGCCGATGCCCTCGACATGATGGTGATGGCTTTCCTGGATCAATCCGACCTCGTCTTCGAATCCCAGCGCCTGTTCGCGGTACTTGCAAAGCGCGCAGTTCATGGCGTTGGTGCCGTCCAGGATCTCGCCAACCCTTTCGGCGAAGGCATCGAGCACCAAGGGATGGTCGTTGAGGTAAGGGGCCTTGATGAACTCGATCTCCGGGTGGCGGGCCGCGACGACGTCGACGTAGTGATAGATGCGCTTGACCAGGATGCCGGTGAACAGGAAATAGGGAAAGACGACGATCCGCTTGTAGCCCAGCCGGGCGGCATGTTCGAGGGCCGGTTCGGTGAGCGGGAAGGTGACCCCCGAATAACCGATCTCGCCCCAGCCGAAGCCCTTACCCTCCCACAACAGGCGGGTGATTTTCGAGATGTTGGAATTGGCGTCGGGGTCCGAAGTGCCGCGCCCGATCACCATCAGCATGGTTTCCGTGATCGCCACCTTGTCATCGGCCTGATCCAGGGCTTCCTGCACCCTATCACCGGCGGCGCGGATCAGCTTCAAATCGATGGCGAGATCGCGGCCGCAGCGGATCGAGATTCCGGGGTGGCTGGCCGCATAGGCATTGAGCACCGACGGAATGTCGTTCTTGACGTGGCCGGCGGCGAACAACATGCCGGGGATGGCCAGGATATCGGTCACTCCCTTGGCGATGAGCGCGTCGAGTCCGTCGCGGATGATCGGTGTCGCGAACTCCAAGAATCCGCTTTCAACGACGTATTGAGGTAAGCGTTCCGTGATCCCCCGCGCGACTGCCTCGAATTCCCTCACCGCGTCGGTATCGCGGCTACCGTGGCCGCACACCATGACTCCCAATTTCGACATGCCTGTTCTCACTTCCGTTAGAGCCATGACAATGACGCGTTGACCCGATGCAGCGCCCGTTCCATCCTTGCGCCATGGTGATTCCTTGGTTGCCAGCCTATCCAGACGGCGCGAGCCTGCTGGTCGTTCTCATTATCGCCCTGATGATCGATATCGTCGCCGGCGACCCGGCTTGGCTCTATCGCGCCGTGCCCCATCCGGTGGCCCTGTTGGGCCGTGCCGTGTCTTTCCTCGAGGTGCGCTGGAACGACGGCCAAGCCAGTTCGGCCCGGCGCCGGCGACTGGGTGCGTTGAGCGTCTTGCTGATCGCCGCCGGCGCCGCTGGTCTGGCCTGGACGCTCGTATATGGATTGCGCCAATTTTCCTGGGGCTGGGGTGTCGAGGCCCTTGCGGCGAGCACCCTGCTTGCCTTTCGCGGGCTCCATGACCACGTTCGCGGCGTCGCATCGGCCCTTGATGAGGGAACCGAGGCCGGGCGGCGTGCCGTGGCCGAAATTGTCGGCCGCGATCCGGCCAGCCTTGACGGGCCCGGGGTCGCCCGCGCCGCCATCGAATCGGCGGCCGAGAACTTTGCCGACGGGGTGATCGCGCCGGCTTTCTGGTTTCTCGTCGCCGGCCTGCCTGGCATGGCCGCCTACAAGGCGATCAATACACTTGACTCCATGATCGGTTATCCCTCGCCCAGGCACGCGGATTTCGGTCGCGCCGCCGCGCGCCTCGACGACGCGGCAAACCTTGTGCCGGCGCGCATCGCGGGTGTCCTCATCGCGCTTGCCGCCACCGTGATCCCCGGCGCCAGCGGGACCGAAGCGTGGCGCGCCATGGTACGCGACGCGCCCCGCCATCGCTCGCCCAATGCCGGCTGGCCGGAGGCGGCGATGGCCGGCGCCCTCGGCCTGGCGCTGGCCGGCCCAAGGCAGTACACGGACGAAACGGTGGACGACGCGTGGATGGGAAGCGGGCGCCTCGACGCCGACAGTCCCGACATCCGCCGCGCCCTTGTCGTCTATCTCGGCGCCGGCGCCATTGGCGCCGGCCTGACGGGCGTCGGATTGCTGATTTAGCCGCTCAACGGACACGGGCCACCTCCAAGATACGCTCTAGGTCGAGATGATCTTCGAGATGCCCGGCCAGGCGGTCGAGCACGCCGTCGACCTCGGCTTCGTAATGGAGGCCGCTCGGCGTTCGCGTCCTGATGCGGTCGAGAAAGGCGTGGCGGAAGCCGTCGGCCGAGAACATGCCATGCAGATAGGCGCCCTGCACCCGTCCGTCGGGGGAAACCGCGCCGTCCGGGCGCTCGCCGTCGAGGCGGAACAAAGGGCGTTCGGTGTCGGGGCCGGTGGTGCGGCCCATGTGCATCTCGAACCCGGTGACCGTTTCACCCGTCGCGGCCTCCACGCCCTTGGCCTCGGAAAGGGTCTTGCGCCCCTCAAGCTCGGTTTCGACGTCGAGCAGGCCAAGGCCCGGGCCGGCGCCGGCCCGGCCTTCGATACCGTCGGGGTCGCGGACCTCGCGGCCCAGCATCTGGTAACCGCCACAGATGCCGAGCACCTGGCCGCCGCGCCGGTGATGGGCCAGGATATCGACATCCCAGCCCTGGGCGCGCAGAAAGGCAAGATCGCCTAGCGTCGACTTGCTGCCCGGCAGGACGATGAGATCGGCATCGCCGGGCAAGGCACGCCCCGCCGTCACCATGTCCAGGGCGACGTCGGGTTCGGCGGCAAGCGGATCGAAATCATCGAAATTTGCAATCCGCGACAGGACCGGAACCGCGATGCGAATAGGCCGGCCATCTTGCGCCGCTTCGGCGCGCCACGGCCGTTCGACCGCCACCGCATCCTCGGCCGGGAGACGCCCGGCTTCGGCGAAGTGTGGCACGACGCCCATCGATGGGAGTCCGGTGCGCGCGCCGATAGCCGCCAAGCCGCCATCGAACAACTCGGGATCGCCGCGAAACTTATTGACGATATAGCCCTTCATGCGGGCGCGGGCGGCGGGCGCCAACAGTTCCATCGTCCCGACGATGGCGGCGATGACGCCGCCGCGGTCGATGTCGCCGACCAACAGCGCCGAGACGTCGGCGGCATCGGCGAAGCCCATGTTGGCAAGATCGGGCCCCGGCAGATTGATCTCGGCCGGACTGCCGGCGCCCTCGACCACCACCAGATCGGCTTGCTTCTCGAGGCGGGCGAAACTTTCCAGCACCGCCGGCATGAGCGCGCCCTTCGTCGACTGGAACTCCCGCGCCTTGGCGGTGCCGCGTACCTGGCCGTGAACGATGATCTGGGCGCCGGTATCGGTTTGGGGCTTCAACAGAACCGGGTTCATGTCGAAGCAGGGCGGCACGCCGCAGGCCCGCGCCTGCAACGCCTGGGCCCGCCCGATCTCGCCACCGCCGGGAATGACAGCGGCGTTGTTGGACATGTTCTGGGGCTTGAACGGGCGTACCGCCAGTCCCCGCCGGGCATAGGCGCGGCACAATCCGGCGACAATCACGGATTTGCCGACGTCCGAGCCCGTGCCCTGCATCATGATCGCGGCGGTGGTCAAAACTCGATGCCCTTCTGCGCCTTCACCCCGGATCGGAACGGGTGCTTGACCATCGTCATCTCGGTTACCAGGTCGGCCGCCTCGATAAGCTCGGGCTTGGCGTTGCGCCCGGTGATGACGACGTGCAGATCGCGGGGCTTGGCGGCGAGCACCGCGAGTACCTCGTCGATGGCCAGATAGTCGTAGCGCAACACGATGTTGAGTTCATCGAGGATCACCATGTCGTAGCCCCCGCCCTCGATCATCTCCTTGGAGGCCTCCCACGCGGCCCGGGCGGCGGCGATGTCGCGCGCCCGGTCCTGGGTTTCCCAGGTGAAGCCTTCGCCCATGGTGCGGATCGTGACCTGGTCGGGAAATTTCTCCATCACCCCGCGTTCGCCGGTCTCCCACTTGCCCTTGACGTACTGGACGATGCCGATCTTCATGCCGTTGCCGATGGCCCTGGCGGCGAGGCCGAAGGCCGCCGTCGATTTACCCTTGCCCTTGCCGATGTGGACGATCACCAGACCCTTTTCGATGGTCTTGGTGGCCAGCATCTTGTCGCGCGCCTGTTTGCGCTTCCTGGCTTTTTCGTTGGCGCGGCGGTTGACGTCGTCTTGCTCGGGTTCGCTCATGGCGCGTCCTTTGTCGGTGTGGCGGCGATCTCGGCAAGGCGCCCATGGGCCGAATTGGAGCGCGGCTTCCACAGGCCGCGTTGCATGGCCTCGATGAGACGCTCGGCAATTTCGCGCGCCGCCGCCGGGTTGTTGTCTTCGAGGAACTTTGCCACCTCGCCGTCTTCGAGATAGGCCTCGAAGACCAGGTCGAAATGATGGTCGGCGACGGCCCGGGCGGTGGCCGCGAAGGCAAACATATAATCGACCGTCGCCGCCATCTCGAAGGCGCCCTTGTAGCCGTGGCGCATGACGCCGGCGATCCACTTGGGATTGACCACGCGGGCGCGGACGACACGCCCGATTTCGTCTTCCAGCGTCCTCACCTTGGGGCTTTCGGGCCGGGAATGATCGTTGTGATAGATCGCCGGCTGATCGCCCGACAGGTGGCGCACGGCGGCGGCGATGCCGCCCTCGAACTGGTAGTAGTCATCGGAATCGAGAATGTCGTGTTCCCGGTTGTCCTGGTTGTGGAGCACGATTTCGGTCCCGGCCAACAGGGATTCGAACTGGCCATGGGCGGCCTTGCCCTCGGCCCCGCTGCCGTAAACGTAACCGCCCCAGGCGACATAGGCGCGGGCCAGGTCGGCGTCGGTCTGCCAACCCCTCTCGTCGATCAGGGCCTGCAATCCGGCGCCATAGGCCCCGGGCTTGGAACCGAAGACGCGGAAACCGGCGCGCCGTTCGGCTTCGTCCCTTTCCATCCCTTCCCCGATGAAGCGCCGGGTATCACCTTGCACGCGTGCCGCCAATGGGTTTTGCGCTTCGGGCTCGTCAAGGGCCGCGACCGCGCGCACGGCGGAATCGAAGAGGTCGATCTGGGCCGGGAAGGCGTCGCGGAAAAATCCCGATATGCGCAGCGTCACGTCGACCCTGGGCCGGTCGAGGACTGAAAGCGGCATGACCTCGAACCCGGTGACCCGCCGCGACGCAACCTCCCAGTTGGGCTTGACCCCCATCAGGGCCAGGGCCTGGGCGATGTCGTCGCCGCCGGTGCGCATGTTGGATGTTCCCCAAGCGCTCAGCGCCAAATGCCGGGGCCAGTTTCCGTGAGTCTGACGGTGGTGGTCGAGAAGCCGCGTCGCCGATTTCCAGCCCAGCTGCCACGCCGCCGGCGTCGGCACGGTGCGGCTGTCGAGGGAATAGAAATTGCGCCCCGTCGGCAAAACGTCGGTGCGCCCGCGCGTCGGCGCGCCCGACGGCCCCGGTTCGACGAAGCGGCCATCAAGGGCGGTCAACGCGCCGCCGATCTCGGCCGTACCACTCGCCGCCACGGCGGGCCGAATGTCGGACGCGATGAACTCAAGCACGGCGCCGGTTTGGCGCCACGCGGGGTCGGGCGCGGCTTGCCCGCCGACAAGCCTAGCCGCAAGAATTTCCAGCAACTCCACCGTATCGCCGTTCGAACGCCAAGTTTGGCCGTTGGCCAGACCCTTCGGCCTGGGCCCGGTCCAGGGCGCGCCCATCTCGCAGTCGAGGGGATCGAAGCCGTCCCCGCCGCCCGACAGTCCGAAATCGGCGGCCAGGGCGCGGATCAGCGACACATCGCCGTTCTCGCCCCGGAAGCGCGGCAACCGGGTGAGCGCCACCAACAGATCGGTCAACAACCGCCCCTGAGGTGCCAGGCCGAAAACATGCAAGCCGTCCCTGATCTGCATTTCTTTGAGCTCGCAAAGATAATTATCGAGCTTGGCAAGCGCCGCGTCGGGCTCGTCGTCGGCGGCAACGGCGCTGTCCTTGTCGAGGCCCGTGGTCCGTGTCAGCTCCAAGATGTCGTCACGCAACACGGCGAGACGGCGCGGATCGACGCCCGCGGCCTCGTAATACTCGTCGACAAGTTGCTCCAACTCGGCCAGCGGACCATAGGTCTCGGCGCGGGTCAGCGGCGGCGTCAAATGATCGACGATGACCGCCCGGGCGCGGCGCTTGGCCTGTGATCCCTCGCCCGGATCGTTGACGATGAAGGGATAGATGTGGGGCGTCGGACCCTGGGCGATCTCGGGAAAACAGGCGGCGGAAAGGGCCAGGGACTTACCCGGCAGCCATTCCATGTTGCCGTGCTTGCCCATGTGGATCATGGCCTGGGCACCGAAATCGCCGCGCAGCCAGGCATAGAACGCCAGATAACCGTGCGGCGGCACCAGATCCGGGTCGTGATAGGTGCTGACGGGATCGATGTTGTAGCCCCGCGCCGGTTGCAGCCCCAGGGCGACGTTGCCGAAGCGCACCACGGAAAGCCGAAATTGGCCGTCGGCGAAGAACGGATCGTCCTCGGCCCGGCCCCACTGCTGGACAACCCGCCTCCGCGCTTCGCCGGGCAGGGTGGCGAAAAAGGCTTCGTAGTCATCCCGGGCGAGCCGTTCGCCACCCATCCGTTGGGCCCGCGCCGCAAGATCGTTGGTCGGCCCCATTGCCAAGCGGCGCACCAGCGCATTGCCGTCGGCCGGCAATTCGCCGACCGCGTATCCGGCCTCGGCCATGGCGCGCAAAAGGTTAAGCGTGCTCGCCGGCGTGTCCAGGCCGACGCCGTTGCCGATGCGCCCGTCCCGGTTCGGATAGTTGGCCAAGATAAGGGCGACACGGCGGTCCCGTGCCGGCGTGCGGGCAAGGCGCGCCCAGTTGACGGCAAGCTGGGCGGTGAACGCAATGCGGTCGGGGACATCCTTGTAGGTAACGACCGAGGCTTCCGTCGCCGCGTCGAAGCGGGCCTCGGTCTTGAACGAGACGGCGCCCGCCAGGACGCGGCCGTCGACCTCGGGCAAGGCCACGTTCATGGCGATGTCGCGCGCCGAAAGGCCGCTTGTGCCTTCGGCCCAGGCCTCTTCGGTGCCGCCGGCGAAGACCACTTGGAGGACCGGACAGGCGGCGCCATCGAACGGTGACTCGCGGCGCCCGTGCCCGGGGCTCGAGACGGCGAACCCGGTGGCGTTCAAGATAACGTCGGGCCGGGCGTCTTGGAGGAGACCGGTCATGATTCCGGCCGACACCGCGTCCTTGAGGCTCTGCGTATAGACGGGCAGCGGGTTCATGCCCTCGGCGCGGAGTTGGCGGATAAGAGCGTCAACCGGCGCCAGGTTGGAGGCCTGCAACAGGGCCCGGTAAAAGACGATCGCCGCGATAGGCGCCGCGTCGCTCCACTCTGCCCTGAGATCGTCGAGGGTCAGCCGTTCCATCCCCGGCCAATAGAGCCCGCAACGCAAGACCGGCACCGGTTCGCGCCATTCGCCTTCATGGCCGATAAGTTCGGCGGCATAGGCCAGAAAGTTGCGCGCGTTCTCGGGCCCGCCATGAACACAGTACTGCCACAGCCGATGCAGGGATTCGGGCGCCAGGCCGCTTAGTCCGGTCAATTCGGCGTCGGGTTGGTCGTCGCCCGGCAGCAAGGCCAGCTTGACGCCGTTGGACCGGCACGCATCGACCGTCTGTTCGATGCCATAGGGCCAATACCCGACGCCGCCCAAGAGCCTGACAACGACCAGCTTGGCGCGGGCGATCACCGCCTCGACATAGGTATCGACCGACAGATTATGGGCCAGGTTCAAAAGGTTGGCGCAACGCACGGCCGGGAAATCGACGCCGTATTCGGCCCGCGCGGCGGCCAGGGACGCAAGTTCGGTATCGGCGGCGGACAGGACCACGATATCGCCCGGGCTTTGACCGAGATCGATGGCTTCCGATCCATCGGCGATACCGCCCGGTTGCGCCGCCAAAAGGTGCATGGTTCAGTCCCGAATCGCGGTTTCGATGGCAAGACGGTCGAGCCCGCTTTGTCCGATCACCACAAGACGCCCATGGCGCGCCTCGCCGTCGTGCCAGTCGCGGTCGAAGTAATGGTGGATGCGCGGCCCGACCCCTTGCACCAAAAGCCGCATATCGCGCCCGGCGACGGCGAAAAATCCCTTGATGCGCAAAATGCCGTGCTCGGCGACGATTGGCGCCAGGCGGGCCACCAGGGCGTCGGGCGAGGCGATCTCGCCGACGCTCACGGTGAAGCTTTTGAAGTCGTCGTGCTCGTGATCGTCCTGGCCGTCGTGATGCGACGGGCGGGCCGCCAGATCGTCCTCCGCCGCCGCCGCCAGGCCAAGCAGCACATTGGCGTCGATCGCCCCGTGGGCGGCGCGCACCAGCTTGACCTCGGGCCGCAGTTGATCGGTCAGCGCACTTTCGGTCTTGACCAAGGCATCGTCCGTCAGAAGGTCCGACTTGTTGAGAATGACCATGTCGGCGCAGGCGATCTGATCGTCGAAGACCTCTTTGAGCGGACTTTCGTGGTCGAGGGCGTCGTCGGCCCGGCGCTGGGCGTCGATGGCGGCGGGATCGTCGGCGAAGCGGCCGTCGTCGACGGCGGCGCCGTCAAGCACCGCGATCACTCCGTCGACGGTGACGCGGGTCCGAATCTCGGGCCAACTGAACGCCTTCAGCAATGGCTTGGGCAGCGCCAGACCCGAGGTTTCGATGACGATGTGGTCGGGCGGCTCGGGCCGCGAAAGCAAGGCCTCGATCGTCGGGATGAAGTCGTCGGCGACCGTGCAGCAGATGCAGCCGTTGGCAAGTTCGACAATATCGTCCTCGGTGCAGGCGTCGTCGCCACATCCCTTGAGGATCTCGCCGTCAACGCCGAGGTCGCCGAACTCATTGATGATCAGGGCCAGCCGTCGACCGTTGGCGGTCTTCAACACGTGGCGGACGAGGCTCGTCTTGCCGGCGCCGAGGAAGCCGGTGACCACGGTGGCGGGAATCTTGTCGGCGGGGCTCATGGTTAATTCTCCACGACTGTAGGGGATTTGAGGTGCATCGGCAGGCCGGCGGCGATGAAGACGACCGATTGCGCGGCTTCCGCCACCGCCTGATTGAGCTGTCCGGCGAAATCGCGGAAGCGGCGGGCGAGCGCGTTCTCGGACACGATGCCGAGGCCCACTTCGTTGGCGACCAGAACCGCCGGCCCGGCGAGTTTCGGCAGCGCCCGGTTCAACGCCCGGCACTCCGCTTCGACGTCACGCCCGGCCGCCATCAGGTTCGACAGCCACAGCGTCAGGCAATCGACGAGCACGCAGCGGTCCGGCCCCACCGCCGCCGTGAGGTCGGCTATCAGGTCAAGCGGCGTCTCCACCGTCCGCCAGCGCCGGCCGCGCCGTTCGCGGTGGGCGCCGATGCGCGCCGCCATTTCGTCGTCGCCCGCCTCGGCGGTGGCGAGATAGAGGCACGCGCCGTCTTGGCTTTCGACCAGTGATTCGGCGTACCGGCTCTTGCCCGACCGGGCACCCCCGAGGACCAGGGTGAGCGGCGGCAACACGGGCGATGATGGGGATGCGGTCTTTGAAGGCATAAGCGCCCTCCTCCCTCCGAGGATCACCAACGAGCGGCCGAGCGAAGTGTCCTGGCTTGGGGTCCTCAGGTCCGGCGCCTTCCCGACGCGGCGGCGTCAGTGACGTCATGCCGGACCCTCGCCACTTACAGTTGCGGGGGCAGCGCCGGCCTGGCCGCATACGCATGGGGTGCATACGGCGTCACCGGCTTCCTCCTTCTCGGCACGACGACACTAGCGGGTCTCGGTCATGGGCGCCAGTGCGATTCGGTCCAATGGTCTGGGTCGGGGAACTCGACACCACCCGCGCTTCGGCATACGTTCGCCCCAGGAACACTTAACCCAGACGACGTCGGAGGACAGAGGATGAGTGGAGACAAGATCCGGGTGGGCATTATCGGGGCCGGCGCGAACACGCGGCTACGCCACATTCCGGGCCTGCGAGAGCAGCCCGGCGTCGAGCTTGTGGCGGTGGCCAACCGGTCGGCCGAATCGAGCACACGCGCAGCCAAGGAACACGACATTCCCCACGCCGCCGCCCATTGGCAGGACATCATTGCCGACAAGACGATCGACGCCGTTTGCATCGGCACCTGGCCCTATCTGCATGCGCCGATCACCAACGCGGCGCTTGAGGCCGGCAAGCACGTGCTGTGCGAGGCCCGCATGGCCATGAACGCGACGGAGGGACACGCCATGCTGCGCACGGCGCGGGCGCGGCCCGCCTTGGTCGCGCAGATCGTGCCGGCGCCTCACACCCTGCCTTTCGATCAAACCATCATCGATCTGGTCGCCGACGGCGCCATCGGCGATCTTCTGGCGGTCCACGCCCAGGTTACGAACGGCAGCGACTTCCCGCAGTGGGACTCACCCCTGCACTGGCGCCATGACCGGGATCTTTCCGGCAACAACATCATGGTGATGGGCATCTGGTACGAAGCGATGATGCGCTGGGTCGGTCCCGCCAAAACGGTTCACGCGGTCGGACAGGCGGTCGTCAAACACCGCAAGGACGCGACCGGACGGCGGATCGCCATGCCCATTCCCGATCTGATTGACGTCTTGTGCCGCATGGAACAAGGCGGGCAGATGCGCATGTCGGTCACCACCGTGCTCGGCCTGGCGCCCGGCACCGAAGTCGGCCTCTACGGCAGCGAAGGCACGATCAAGCTCGCCGAAGGCGACGACGGATTTGGGTTGTGGGCGGGGCGGCGCGGCGACGACGCGCTAAAGCCGGTCAAGATCGCGCCGGAGAAAGTCGGCGGCTGGCGCGTCGAAGAAGAGTTCATCAATGCCGTGCGCGGCACCGAAGCGGTGACCCACACCGATCTGGTCACGGCGGTCAAGTACATGGAGTGGTCCGACGCGGTATGCCGGTCGCTGAACACCGGGGAATCCGTCCATCTGCCCCTAATCGATTGATTCGAATGAATAAACCGAAGGTAGACAGCGAGCGCCTATGGGCCGGCCTGATGGAAATGGGCCGCATCGGCGCCACGCCGGGTGGCGGCTCGGGGCGCATCGCATTGACCGATCTGGACCGCGAGGGGCGCGACTTGTTCGTCGGCTGGTGCCGGGAGGCGGGCTGCGCGGTCAGGATCGACCGCATGGGCAACATATTCGCGCGCCGCGCCGGCACCGATGAGGCCCGATCCCCGGTCATGACGGGAAGCCACCTCGATACCCAGCCGCTCGGTGGAAAGTTCGACGGCGTTTACGGTGTGCTGGCGGGGCTTGAGGTGGTGCGCGCGCTGAACGACGCCGCCATCGAAACCGAAGCGCCCATCGACGTCGTCGTGTGGACCGATGAAGAGGGGGTACGCTTTCAATCCTCCATGATCGCATCGGGCATATTCGCCGGCCTCTACGATCTGGACCACGGACTTTCTTCCGCCGACAGCAACGGAAAAACCATGGGCCAGGAGTTGGAGCGCATCGGCTACGCCGGGACCGAGCCGGTGGGCGGCTATCGGGTAGACTCCTATTTCGAGGCTCACATCGAACAAGGCCCGCTTTTGGAATCAGAAGGCAAATCCGTCGGTGTGGTCCTGGGCGCCCAGGGCAAACGCTGCTATCGCGTCACCGTCGAGGGCGAGGAAGGACATGCCGGGACGCTTCCCATGGATCAGCGCCGCGATGCGCTCCTCGGCGCGGCGCGCATGATCGATGCCGTCAACCGCGTCGCCTTCTCTCATCAACCGCGCCCGGTGATCACCGTCGGCGCCATCCGGGCTCGGCCCAACTCACCCAACACGATCGCAGGAAGCACCGAATTCACCGTCGACTCGCGCCATCCCGACGGCGATTTGCTGGCCGCCATCGGCGATGACCTGCGCCGGGTTTTCGCCGAGGTCGCCGACGAGGCGGGGCTCGGCGTCGGCATCGAACAGACCACCCACCGGCCGACGGTGACCTTCGATCCGTCCTGCATCACGGCGATCCGCGAGGCCGCCGATGCGCTCGGCATCCCGCACCGGGACATCTACTCCGCCGCCGGACACGATGCGTGCAATATCTCGCATTGCGCGCCGACGGGCATGATCTTCGTGCCCTGCGAGAAGGGCATCAGCCACAACGAAAAAGAAAACGCCAAGCCCGAAGACCTGGCCGCCGGTTGCGCCGTGCTTATACAGGCCATACTCGAACGGGCGAACTAAGAAATCCGGCGTTAATAAAGCGATAAGCGGTTTCGGGGTAACGTCGCCTTCTCGCCACCGGGGAAGGAAATCAGATGTTGCGCCTGGCCACGATCACAGCCGTCCTTTTTGTGTTGGCCGCGTGTTCGTCCTACGAAAAGGGTGAGGTCGTCGAGAGCAACCCGCGGGAGATCAAGATCGGCGTCGCCCTTGACGCCGCCGTCAACGGCGTCGACAGCCGCCGCCAGGCGTCCGAACATTGCGCCGAATCGGGCAAGGGCGCGGTCTGGTACGGCCACGACCGGGACGGCACTATGCACTACCGGTGCGAATGAATCGTGTTACAAACAAGACCCGCCGAAGCGGGTCTTTTGCGTGACAAAAGGCCCCGAATCGACCTATAGCGGGGTCCCATGGTCAAGATCGCCACCTGGAACGTGAATTCCGTCCGCTCGCGCCTGCCCATTCTTCTCGACTGGCTGGGCGAGTCGGCGCCCGACGTGGTGCTGTTGCAGGAAACCAAGGCGACGGACGAGCAGTTCCCGCGCCTTGAGATCGAAGACAAGGGCTATAACGTCGAGACGGCGGGACAGAAGACCTATAACGGCGTCGCCATCCTGTCGAAAACCCCCATCGACGTCGACCTCCGCGCCCTTCCCGGCGACCCCGGGGACGAACAGGCGCGCTATATCGAGGCCTTTACCGGCGGCGTCCGCGCCGCCTCGATCTATCTGCCCAACGGCAATCCGACGGATGGGCCCAAGTACCCCTACAAGCTGGCCTGGATGGAACGGCTTTATGCCCACGTCCGGACTCTGCTGGCCACCGAGGACGCCTTCGTCCTCGGCGGCGATTACAACGTCTGCCCCGACGACGGCGACGTCTATGACCCCGAAGGGTGGCGCGACGATGCCCTGTGCCGTCCGGAAACCCGCGCCG
The DNA here is from genome assembly GCA_030746775.1 of Rhodospirillales bacterium. GTDB lineage: Bacteria > Pseudomonadota > Alphaproteobacteria > Rhodospirillales > JASLLZ01 > JASLLZ01. The sequence goes on from JASLLZ010000012.1 coordinate 42,712, forward strand.
CGTGGCGCAAGATCGTCTATCTCGGCCTGACCGACGCGTTGCGCGCCACCAGTTCCGAGGTCGGGCGCTACACTTATTGGGACTATCGCGGCGGCGCCTGGTCCAAGGATCACGGGTTGCGCATCGATCATTTTCTGTTGTCGCCCCAGGCCGCCGATCGCCTGGTCGACACCGGCATCGACCGTGGGCCGCGCGGCCAGGAAAAGACATCCGACCACACGCCGGTGTGGTGCGAACTGGAAGACAGATGAGCGATATCCTGGGTGGCTGCCTGTGCGGGAGTATCCGCTATCGGCTCGGCGCCGAGTCCCTGCGCACCGCCCACTGCCATTGCAGCCAATGCCGGCGCGCCAGCGGGGCGGCCTTCCTCACCTGGGTTGCCTTTCCGGCCGATTCGTTCGCCTTCTTCCAAGGGGAGCCCGCGATCTATCGGGCCAGCGCCAAGGCGGAACGCACGTTCTGTCCCAATTGCGGCACGCCGCTGACCTTTCGCCACACAGAAAGCACCCCTCAGATCGACGTGACGGCGGGAAGCCTGGAAGACGCCCAAGCCGTCCGACCTGTCCACCATATCTGGGACTCCGCCAGGCTCGGCTGGCTTAACATGGACGACGGCCTGCTCCGCTATCCGGGTGAGCGGGACGGCAGCGAGGACAGGCCATGAACGACGGCCCCGTTCACCAAGGCGGTTGCCTGTGCGGCGCCATCCGCTACCGCATCGCCGGCCCCATTGGCTGGGTCGCCCATTGCCATTGCGCCATGTGCCGGCGCGCCAGTGGCGCCGTCGCCCTGACCTGGGCCACCGTACCAGCGGCGTGTTTCGCCTTTACCCTAGGCGAGCCCGCCACTTACCGGTCGTCGCAAAACGCCCGGCGGCGGTTTTGTCCCACCTGTGGCTCTCAACTGACCTTCTGGTCGGAAGCACACCCGGACGAGATGGATGTCTCGCTCGGCACCCTGGACCGCCCCCAAGACCACCCCGCCGACCGGCACACCTGGGCCAAGAGCCGCCTGTCGTGGCTTCGCCTCGACGACCACTTGGTCGCCCATGCCGAGTCCACGCCGGCAGACCAACGGCCCTTGATTGGAGAGGGCGATGACGCCTAGGCACGTCCTGGTCACCGGCGGCACGGGTTTCATCGGCGCGGCCCTGGTGCGCCGCCTTCTCGGCGACGGCCATCGGGTGCGGGTGCTGGACAACGATTCACGCGGCTCGGCCACCCGCCTCGACGACATCGCCGATGATTTCGAGAGGATCTCGGGCGACGTCCGCGATGCAGATGCCGTAGAGAAGGCGGCACGGGGCGTCGAGGCCGTCCACCACCTGGCTTTTGTCAACGGCACCGAATTCTTCTACGAAAAGCCCGAATTGGTCCTCGACGTCGGCGTCAAGGGTATGGTCAACGTGCTCGACGCCTGTATCAAGGCCGAGGTCGGGGAACTGGTCCTGGCGTCGTCTTCGGAGGTCTACCAGCACGCGCCCCGGGTGCCCACCGACGAGGCCGTGCCGCTCAGCATTCCCGATCCCACCAATCCGCGCTATTCCTACGCTGGCGGCAAGATCATCAGCGAGATCATGGCGCTCAACTACGGCCGCAAGCATTTCGAGCGCGTTTTGATCTTCCGCCCGCACAACGTCTATGGCCCCGACATGGGCTGGGAGCACGTCCTTCCGCAGTTCGTGTTAAGAATGAAAAAACTATCGCAGAAAACTGATTCAACTGTGAAATTTCCCATACAGGGAACCGGGAAAGAGACCCGCGCCTTTGTCTTCATCGACGACTTCGTTGACGGCCTGGCGATCATGTTTGAGCACGGCGAGCACTTAGGCATCTACAACATCGGCAGCACCGAGGAGGTCGCCATCGCCGACGTCGCCCGGATGGTCGGAGAAATATACGGCCGGGGCGTCAATGTCGTCGCCGGCCCCCCCGCCGAGGGGGGAACGCCCCGGCGCTGCCCCGACATCGGCAAGTTGGCTGCACTCGGCTACCGGCCCCAGGTGACGTTGAGCCAGGGCCTGCCTGTCTTGGCGCGCTGGTACGACGCCAACGCCGACAAGGCGCCGGCGGACGCGAGTTAAAAGGGAAGGACCATGGAATCAGAACCCAAGCTGGCCGCCGGGAGCGGGGGCAGCGTCGTCGTCGAGGCTTGCCAGGCCTGCGGCGATGCCGACCTGCAATCGGTGCTTTTTCTAGGTTATCTACCGCCGGTGAATCAAATGCGGATGATCGGCGCGCGCCCCCATGAGCAACCGGCCTATCCGGCCGAGCTTCTCTACTGTCCGCGCTGCGAGATGGTGCAGATCGGCCTTATCGTCGACCCCGCCATCCTGTTTCCCCCCGACTATCCCTATACCAGCGGCACGACGCGTATCCTGCACGAGAATTTCGCCGATTTATCGCGCGAATGCGCGGAATTGCTGGCCCCGGCGGCGGACGACCTGATCGTCGATATCGGCTCCAACGACGGTACGTTGTTGTCGAAATTCGCCGATGGCGGCTGGCGACTCTTAGGCATCGAGCCGACCGAGGCCGGCCAACTGGCCCGGGACAAGGGAATCGCGACGGAGGCCGCCTTCTTTACCAAAGGGCTGGCCGAACGGATGAAGGACAAGCACGGCGCCGCCAAGCTGGTAACGGCGGCCAACTGCTTCGCCCATATCGAAAACGTCCACGACATCATCAAGGGCGTCGTGGCGCTGTTGGCCGACGACGGGGTCTTTGTTTCCGAATCCCACTACCTGATTTCGCTTCTTGAGACCGTGCAATACGACACCGTTTATCACGAGCACCTGCGCTACTACTCCCTGACCAGCCTGGTGAACCTTTTCGCCATGCACGACCTTGAGGTCATCCACGCCCGGCCGATTCCGAGCCACGGCGGATCGATCCGCGTTTATGCGGCGCGCCAGGGTTCGCGCCCGGCGCTCCCCTCGGTCAAAAAGATGCTGGCCGCCGAGGCGGCCCGGGGCCCGATGGCCGAGCAATTGAGCCTCTTCAAGGATCAAGTCGTTGCCAGCAAGACCGAACTCCTGACCATGCTCCACGGCATCAAGGCCGAAGGCCAGCGCATCCAGGCCATCAGCGCGCCGTCCCGGGCCAGCACCCTGGCCCATTACGCCGGCCTCGACGACGGTCTTATCGACTGTATCTTGGAGATCGACGGATCGCGCAAGATCGGCCGGACGCTGCCCGGCACCTTGATCCCGGTGGTCGAGGAATCGCGCCTGTTCGCCGATCAGCCCGAATACGCCCTCATGTTTTCGTGGCATATCGCCGACGAACTGGCGCCCAAGCTGCGCGACAAGGGCTATAAGGGCAAATTCATCGTGCCCCTGCCCCGGCCTCGCATTATTTGACCGCCGGCAGGACCAACCGTCCCTTGAGCAGGGCCAGCATGAAAAGGGCATAGACGGGGGCGTTCTCGAAGCCGCCGCCGGCGAGGCTGCGGGCAACGTCCTCGGGCGCCATGGCCAGGGCCTCCAATTCGGGTTCGGACGGCTGAAGGGGCGTGACGGGCTCCGTGGTGGCGGCAAAAAAGCACCACATGCGGTTGCCCAGGCGCCCGGCGTCGGGAACCAGGTTGCCCAGCAATTCCATGCGCTCGGCGCGGTAGCCGGTCTCTTCCAGCAATTCGCGCCGCGCCGCCGCCTCGGGCGTCTCTCCGCCATCGACGAGCCCACAGGGCAGTTCCAGCGATACCGACTCGGTGACCGGGCGGTATTGGCGCACCAAAAGGATATCACCCTCGGGGGTGAGTGCCAGAACGGCGACGTAGTCGTCGGGCACGACGGCGTAATAAGGCTCGCCGTCCCGGCCGCCGTCGAGGGTTTTCGCCACCACCTCGAACCACGGCGTCTTCAACACCGTCTCGCGGGTGGCAACCCTGGGCCGGGTCTTGCCGCTCCGGGGTGGCGGTTCGGATGCTTTTTCGTTCATCGTCCTCGGGCGCCGATGCAAGGCCCGGCCGAGACTGGGCAAGGCGCCCTTCGATGGCAAGCCCTTTCGAACACCGGCGTCGATTGACAACCCCGGCGGCACGGGTTTATCTGCCCGGCGACGCGCCATGCATCATCTGTTCGCAATCACGCCGGCCCGGCCGGGGGAACCATGAACGAATGGAACGCCGAAATCACCGTCGTCGGCGGCGCCGGCCATGTCGGCCTGCCGCTGGCCCTGGCCTTCGCCGATACAGGCCGGCGCGTGCTCATCCACGATATCGACGAGGAGGCCCTTGAGACCATCGCCGGGGGCCGCCTGCCGTTCGTCGAATACGGCGGCCAGGTCTTGCTGGACAAGGCCCTGGCCGAGGACCGGCTGCGCTTTTCCGCCGCCGTCGACGACGTGCCGGCGGGCGGCGTCATGGTCGTCACCATCGGCACGCCGATCGACGAGTTCCTCAACCCCGAATACGAGGCCGTGTCGGAGTGTATCGATAATCTGTTGCCCAAAATGACCGACGACTGCCTGGTCGTCCTGCGTTCGACGGTCTTTCCGGGCACAACCGATTGGCTGCACCGCTATCTGGGTACCCGGGGCAGGTCACCCAAACTTGCCTTCTGCCCCGAGCGCGTGGTGCAGGGCCACGCCACCAAGGAACTGCGCGAAGTGCCCCAGATCGTCAGCGGCACGACGCCCGAGGCGGCCGACGAAGCGGCGCAGTTGTTTGCCGGCATCGGTCCCGCAATCGTCCGCCTGACCCCCCAGGAGGCCGAGTTCGCCAAGCTGTTCTCCAACACCTACCGCTACATCCATTTCGCGGTGACCAACGAGCTTTACATGATCGCCGAGCAGGCCGGCGTCGATTATCACCGGGTCCTCGACGGCATGACCCAGGACTATCCCCGCGCCAAGGACATCCCCCGGCCCGGCTTCGCGGCGGGACCGTGCCTGTTCAAGGACACCATGCAATTGTCGGCCTTCGCCAACAACCGTTTCGGCCTGGGCCACGCCGCCATGCTGGTCAACGAGGGGCTTGTGCTCTATGTGGTCGATGAGGCGCGGCGCAAGTATCCGCTGGCCGACATGACGGTGGGCCTTCTCGGCATGGCCTTCAAGGCCGACGTGGACGACACTCGGGCCTCCCTCAGCTACAAGATGAAGAACGCGCTCAAAGCCCACGCCAAGGAGGTCTTGTGCACCGACCCCCATGTCGCCGACGATGGCGAGATCAGGCCCCTGGACGAGGTCCTGGCCAAGAGCGACCTTCTTATCCTGTGCACTCCGCATGGGGCCTATAAAGACCTCGACGTTGGCGAGACGCCGCTGATCGACCTCTGGCGCTACATCGGCACGGGGCGAATTTAACCGTGACACCGCCCGACGAACGTATTCCCTGGTTCCGGCCCCAGGTCGGGGCGGCGGAAGAGCGGCGCCTGGCCGAAGTCCTCAAAAGCGGCTACATCAACGCCGGCGAGGTAACCCGAGAATTCGAGGAACGGGTGGCGGAAACCATCGGCGCCGGCCATTGCGTCGCCGTCACCAGCGGCACGGCGGCCATCGCGCTCGCCCTCATGGGCAAGGGGATCGGCCCCGGCGACGAGGTTATCGTGCCGGACCTGACCTTCATCGCCACCGCCAACGCCGTCCGCCTGACCGGCGCCGAGGTCAAGCTGGTCGATGTCGAGACCGGGCGCTTCACCCTCGATGTCGATCGAACGCGGGCCGCCATCGGACCCAGGACCCGCGCCGTCGTCCCGGTCGACGTCAACGGCCGCGGCGCCGACTACACGGTCTTGGAACCGATGTGCCGCGATGAGGGCCTGGCCCTGATTTGCGATTCGGCGGAAGCGCTCGGTTCGAAGTACGCCGGGCGCTTTCTTGGCACCTTCGGCGATGCCGGCATATTCTCGTTTTCCGCCCCCAAGACCATTTCTTCGGGGCAAGGCGGCATGATCGCCACCGACGACGAGGATCTCGCCTACCGGCTGCGCGAACTGCGCGACCAGGGACGGCGCAGCCAGGGAACCGGCGGCAACGACCTGCATCCGGTGGTTGGCTTCAATTTCAAGTACACCAATCTGCAGGCCGCCGTGGCGCTGTGCCAAATGGATCGCCTGGCCGACCGCCTTGATCACTTCCGCCGCCGCGATCGGTGGTACCGGGACCTTCTCGCCGATTGCCCGGGCGTTACCCTGCCGCCGCTTGACGACGGCGAGGAAATCCGCCAATGGACCGACATCCTGGTCGATCGGCGCGACGACGTGGTCGCCGCCTTGGCCGACCGGGGCATCGGTTGTCGGCCGTTCTGGTATCCGCTGCACACACAGGCCCCCGACAAGGCGCCGGACGACGGCTTTCCGGGCGCCATGGCGGTTTCCTACCGGGGATTATGGCTGCCGTCATCGTTCGAGCTGACCCGCGAGCAAGCGGAACTGACCGCCGGCATTATCCGCCAAACCCTTTCCGGCTGATCCAGGCCACTAGCGTGACGGCAACTTTCGGCCATCAGCGTCAGCCCCGGGAAGCCGCACCACCGCTTCGCCCCGTTGCGCCCCCTTTGGCGCCCGGTGCAGGCGCTTCATGCCCCACAGGAACCAGCGCAGGTATTCCATCGTCCACGGCCCGAGACGGAAGGTGGATTCGCCGCCGAACAGGCGGTCGATGGAAACGATCGGAACCTCGCCCAGACGCAGGCCCATGATCTGCGCCTTGATGGCCATCTCGAAGGCCACCGCCCAACCCACCGGCCGTGATTGCAGGTCGAAGTCCGCGAAGCGGGCGCGCCGGAACATCTTGATACCGGTCGTCGAGTCGGTAAGCGCCGAGCCGGCCAGGGCGTGGAACAAGCGGTTGGCCAGGCGCGACAGCACGCCGCCGATGACCGAGCCCCCGAGCCGCCGACCGCCGTGGGCGTAGCGCGTGCAACTGACGAAATCGCAACCGTCGTCCATCAACGTCAGCATGTCGTCGATGGCAAGGACGGGCCCGACCTCGTCGGCGGCAAAAATTAGGATGATGTCGCCGGCCGCCGCCTCGACGCCGGCGCGGATGGCATTGATGACACCCGCGCCCAGGGTGTTGTGCAGGGTGCGCAGGTGGGGGAAGTCGGCACCCATGGACGCCACGACGGCGATACTGTCGTCGTCGGCCTCGTCGTGGATGACCAGCACCTCGTGGGGAACCTCGACGACGGCACGCAACACCTTGAGCATGACGCGCAGGTTGAGGCCCTCATTGCGCACCGGAACCAGGATCGACAGCGCGATCGGTTCGGCCTGGCGCTCCTGGTTCACCCCCGCGCCCCCTTCATGTCCTTCGCCATGGCGTTCCCCATCGCTCCGCGGCCGTCAAAATAGCCGATAAGGGGGATCGTACAACAGCTCAACGCTCTTGGCCCCCGGCGCAAGATATATCCCCCAGAAAGCATGATCGGCCGGGAACAGGGGCGTCTCGACGCCGTCCACGAAGGCCCGCCAGTAAGGCGAGTAACTGTTGGTCACGATGAGCACCGAGGGGCCGCTTGTATCCAGTGAAAATCGAATCCGATCGGCCTCATAGAGGCTCAGGCGGGCAGTGCCGGAAGACAGGCTTGCATCCTCGGCCAGCGACGGCGGCAACACGGCCCTTTCAACAAAGGCGGTGCGGCGCAATTCGTCGAGGCCGGCCGTGGAAAGCGCATCGAGGACGGCGGCGCCGCTGTCCAGCACCCGCAACCTGTCGGCCAGAAAAAAGCGCGGCAGAACATCCCTGTTCTCATAGACGTAGAGATGGGTCCTTCCGGTGAAATTCCCGGCCATGTTGGATCGCACCTTTTGGCCCACGTCAAGGGCGCTCCACGGCGTCTCCGGCCCCCGCAAAAGTTTCAGCGACGGCGCCACAAGGCGGTCGCGCGACAGCATATAACCGACGTTAACCAGGGACAAAAGGTTGGCGTTGTAAAGCTCGGCCAAGTCCCACTCTGTCCGATGCTCATGGGGGCTGAGCATGACCCGCCCAAGGTCGAGAACCCCGGTGGCGCTGGGAAACTTATCGGCGCCCGGCGCCATGACCGTTGTCCAGAACTGCCAGTAGCGCAGCAAGGTAAGCGCCTGGTAACCGCCCGCCGTCTCGATTCCGTATGCGTTGGGGTAGTTGGGGTACATCTGGAACGAGGCGACGCGGGTCGGCACGCCCGAGCGGTGAATGTCATCGGCCAATTGGCGCAGGACCGGACTCTGAAAGAGGAGGGTGTAGCCCCCCTGGCCGACCCAATCGCGGACGCGCTGGTACTTGTGCTCCAAGGCGAGCACGAACAGGGCCGCGAAGGCGAGCACCGGCGCGGCGCGGCGCGCCCGCCCCATCATCGTCGGCGAGGCGCCTGCCGCCGCCGTGTTCTCCTCCAGCGCCATGAAGCCGAAGGCGGCCGCCATGGGAAGGAACATCTCCAGGTAACGGAAGAACCGCCCCAGAGAGAAAGTGCGCAATACCGGAAAGATATCAACGGCCACAATCTTGACGGCCACCAGCACCATCGTCAGCACCCAGCCCGCCAACAAGGCAAGCATCAGGCGGCGCAATCCCCGCACCCACCAGCGATAGAAGACCAACCCGCAAACCATCAGAAGAGATGCCAAGACCAGCGGCGGGCGGCCGATAAAAAGGTTTGCCAGTTGTTGCCCGATTCGGCCCAGCAGGGTCGCCGGCGAAGCCGCCTCGGTGAGGTCCAGAACATGGCGGGCCGAGAGGTCCCCGTAGGCGCCGACAGCAATGTAGTCGGGCAACCGCAACAACACCACGAAAGCCGCGAACCCGACGACGAGGATCCACTCCCTCGGCGACCGCCTGGGGTCCACCACCGCGAACCAGATCGAGATGATGAGGAACGGGAACGGCATGATGAAGGGCAAGTGATTGGTCGTTGCGAGCGCCAGCCCGACGGCGAACAGCCCCAACCACCGCTTCCAGTCCCGCCCGTCTTCGAAGACCCCGGTCATGGCCAGGATGGTGAGGGGCAGATAGGCGATCACGGCATGGGTGACGGACGGCGTTGTGTGGGAATAGCCGAACAAGAGGGCGGCAAAGACGGCGGCCAAGCGCGATAGGCCCAGGGAACGCCGGGAAAGGGCATAGGTCCCGACTACCGCGGCGGCGAGCTTGACCCCGGTCAGGACGTAAATAGCCAACCAGCCCGGCAAGGCCGCGAAGGTCAGGGCATTGAGCCAACCGAACCCGCCGAGGGCCAGACGGTCGAAGCCGGATGTCGAAAAGATGTTCCAATAGGGGGCGCCGAATCCCCACACCTTGTTGGCGATCAGGGCGGGGACGAACACTTCTCCGTATTCGCCGGAGCCAACGTAACCGAATTGGCCTAGGATGAAGACATCGAAGGAGAGCCACGCCGCCCCCGCCAATAGCAGCCATTCGATCTTCGACAGGGGAAAGAATTTTCGGGCCATATTCCGTCTGCGGCGGGGCGTCGGAATGCAATGCGGCGACGCGCGAAGGCGGCTCACCGGCGGAGCCAAGCGAAAGTTTCATATCGGTCGGGGGGTGTCAATTCCCAAGCCCCGCTGTGGCCCGCGAATGACGTTTAAGTGTTGCGCCGACCCCCTATCGGCCGATAATCATGGACAAAATTCCAGACACCGTGCCCCGAAACGGAGGAACCCCTCATGGACGCCAAGGTCTTCGACAAGAAAAACCTTCCCAGCCGCCATACCAGCGTCGGCCCCGAAAGCGCGCCGCATCGGTCGTACTATTACGCCATGGGCATGACCGAAGAGGAGATCAAGCGCCCCTTTGTCGGCGTCGTCACGACATGGAACGAAGCGGCGCCGTGCAACATCGCACTGATGCGCCAGGCCCAGGCGACCAAAAAGGGCGTCAAGGCGGCCAAGGGTACGCCGCGCGAGTTCACCACCATCACCGTGACCGACGGCATCGCCATGGGCCACCAGGGCATGAAGTCGTCCCTGGTCAGCCGCGAGGTGATCGCCGATTCCGTCGAACTGACCATGCGCGGCCATTGCTATGACGCCCTGGTCGGCCTGGCCGGCTGCGACAAATCCCTGCCCGGGCTGATGATGGTCATGCTGCGCCTCAACGTGCCGTCGGTGTTCATGTACGGCGGCTCCATCCTGCCCGGCCGCTACAAGGGCAAGGACATTACCGTCCAGGACGTCTTCGAAGCCGTCGGCGCCCATAGCGGCGGCCAGATCAGCGAACGCGAACTGCACGACATCGAATGCGTCGCCTGCCCGTCGTCAGGCTCTTGCGGCGGTCAGTTCACGGCCAACACCATGGCCTGCGTGTCGGAAGCCATAGGGCTTGCCATACCCGGCTCGGCCGGTGCGCCGGCGCCTTATGATTCGCGCGACGCCTATGCCGAGGCCAGCGGCGAGACGGTAATGAAGCTTTTGGCCCAAAACATCCGGCCGCGCGACATCGTCACCCGCAAGTCATTGGAGAACGCCGCCATGGTGGTCGCCGCGTCGGGCGGCTCGACCAACGCCGGGCTGCACCTGCCGGCGATGGCCCACGAGGCGGGCATCGACTTCGATTTAATGGACGTCTGTAAGATCTTCGAGCAGACCCCTTACATCGCCGATCTCAAGCCGTCGGGGCGCTACGTCGCCAAGGACATGTTCGAAATCGGCGGCGTCCCGGTGCTCCTCAAGGCGCTTCTCGAAGGCGGCTACCTGCACGGCGACTGTCTGACGGTGACCGGCAAGACCATGGCCCAGAACCTGGCCCGGGTGAAATTCCCCAAGGACCAGGACGTCATCCGCCCGACCAAGGACCCGATCACGCCGACCGGCGGCGTCATCGGGCTCAAAGGCAACCTGGCGCCGCAAGGGGCCATCGTTAAGGTGGCCGGGATGGACGGCCTCAAGTTCACCGGCCCGGCACGGGTTTTCGATTGCGAAGAAGACGCCTACGCCGCCGTCGTCAAACGCAAGATCAAGAAGGGCGAGGTCATCGTCATCCGCTATGAAGGTCCCAGGGGCGGTCCCGGCATGCGCGAAATGCTGTCGACCACGGCGGCGCTTTACGGCCAGGGCATGGGCGATAAGGTGGCGCTCATCACCGACGGCCGCTTCTCGGGCGCGACGCGCGGCTTTTGCGTCGGCCACGTCGGACCCGAAGCCGCCGTCGGTGGTCCCATCGGACTGCTCAGGAACGGCGATGTGATTACCCTGGACGCGATCAAGGGTCGCCTCCAGGTCGATCTGACCAAAAAGGAGTTGGACAAGCGGCGCAAGTCCTGGAAACCACGCAAGACCGACCACCAAACAGGTGCCCTGTGGCGCTACGGTCAGACCGTCGGCGAGGCCTGCAAGGGCGCCGTCACCCATCCGGGAGCCAAGGCCGAAACCCACACCTACGCCGACATCTGAGTAGCGCCGGCTAGAGCATTTCCCGTTAGCTCGC
>JASLLZ010000130.1 GCA_030746775.1 Rhodospirillales bacterium
TCTGCGACGACGTATTTGCGGTTAAAACAAGGAGGTAGAGAATTTTCGGTGAACGCATGTGAACGGAAAATGCTCTAACCGCTGACCTTGGCAACCACCATTTCCAAACCCTTGTAGAGAGAATCGCCGGCTTTGCCGCCATCGCCTTTCATCTTTTCGGCGATGACAAGCCTGAGGGCATCGACGTGCACTTCTATGACGCCGATCTCGGTCATCAACTGATAGTCGAAACTGCCGCCTTGTCCCTTGATGTCATGGGCGATCTGAAAGATCTCCGCCACTTCACCGCTGTTGTTGCCCTGGGCCGCCTTAAGGTTGGCCATGGCGGTCTGAAGTTTCTCCAGGTCTGCCTCGACCCATTTCAGGTAATCGTCCCCCAAGTCGGCAATGACGGACTCGGCGCGTTCCAGGGCCTCGGGCGTGACGGCCCCCGGCCCGCCGATCCCGACTTTCGACTTCAAGGGATTGGGGGGAACTATTAGACGCGGATTGTCATTTTCGGCCATGGAATGTTCCCTTCGCTTCGCCATATATTACAATGATTGGTCGCCGGATACCACTGTGCGGCATTCTTCATTCCACCGTGCACCGAGAATCCGGTCCCGTCGTGATTATTTTCCTTGAAGGGGGCGGCGGATCGATCGCATCCCGGCCAACCGTTAAGACAAGAAAATCCGTCCGTCGATTCATCAATTTCGTTCCCGACCCCTACAAGAGGCCGAGCGCCCTCAGCTCGGCCGCCATTTCGCTCGGCATTCCGTGGCCGCCATCGGCCGCCGGCGGGGCATCCGAAGGCGCGTCGCCGACCGACAAATAGCGCCACCCCTGAAACGGTTTGTGAGCACGGAACGTCACCCTCGCCAAGTCGGGGTCCAGGACCAGGGCGCATGATGGGCGGCCCTTGGCGTCGACGCCGCCCTCGATGCCGACGAAGGCTTGGCGAACCTGGACGAACCCCTTGATAACCCAGTACAGCGATCCGCCGTCCACCAGTTCATCAGCCCGCTTCGGCCTGTGGCGCGTAATGTGGCGAAGCGCCGGAACCTCGCCCCGGCGCCGGGCCCGTTCGAGGCGCGAGGCCTGGATATCGGCCAGGTGGGCGATGCTATCGACGCCCACCGCCATCTTCTTCATGTGAACGGTCATGGCCCGGCGCGCCCGGGAAAACGGTCGGGAACCCCTTCGCAACCCGTCATTCGCGGGCGGCCTGGCGTTCCACACCGGTGGCATCATGCTTTTCTTCCCGGCGCTCTTCCCCCGCGATGGGCAAGGAGCGGCGGCGGCGATCGGGTCCGAAGAACTCCTCGGTGCGGACGTAGGGCCGTGGGTTCTCGATCATCGAGCGGATCCGGTAATAGACGAGCTTGGCCGAAATCGGCTTGACCAGGAATTCGTTCACGCCGGCGTCGCGCGCCTGGAGGATCGTCTTCATCTCGGTAAAGGCGGTGATCAAAAGGATTGGCATGTACGGATCGATGCCGGCCTCGCCGGACCGGATTATCTTGGACAGCTCAAGGCCGTCGATGGGAAACATGCGATAATCCGTAATAAGAATATCGGCGGGGAAATTCTTCAGCACGTCCAACGCCTCCCGGCCGTGCGTCGCCTCGCCTACTTTGAGGATTCCCCACTCCCGAAGGATGCCCCTCATGATTTGGCGCATGGGCTGGTAGTCGTCGACGACCATGACGTGGAGACCAGCAAGATTATAATTGGACATGGTCGGCAACCTTGCTCCCGCACCTGACTGACGGAATCATGGCAATCCCCGGCGCCCCGCCGCCCGGCGTCCGGCCCTGTATTTATTATGGGAAACGCGGTCGCCGTGCAAGCTTGGCGACGCCATCGTCATGGGGTTTGCCCTAGGGGCCTATCCGAAACCTGGCACAACCGCTTGGCTCGGCGCTACCAGGGCACTTCGGTTCCGTCATAGTTGATGAAGCGGCCGCCGTCCTCCAAATCCAGGGCGGCGATCGCCTCTATCATGGCGGCGACGCTTTCGGGTGCGTCGAGGGCGGCGCCGGCGCCCCCCATGTCGGTGGTCACCCAGCCCGGATGAAACATCACCACCGCGATGCCGCGCGCCGCCAGGTCGACGGACAGGCTCTTCATCACCGCGTTGAGGGCCGCCTTGCTGGAGCGGTAGATGTAGGCGCCGCCGCTGTCATTGGCGGCGATGCTGCCGACGCGGCTCGACATCGCCACCATCAGTTTGCGCCCGCTCTGGGCGACGTGCTCGGTAAACTGCTCCGCCACCTTCAAGGGCCCCATGACATTGACCCGCATCACCTCGTCCCAAGCCGGGTAGTCGATGGTGCCGAGATCGGCCGGCCGGGTGCCATAGATGCCGGCGTTGTTGAGCAGCAGGTCGATGGTTTGGCCGTCGAGGGTTTCGGCCAGGGCCGCAATGGTCGCGTGATCGGCGACGTCGAGCGGATGGACCTCAACCGTTCCCTTAACGCCGGCCAGGGCGCCGGCGTCGGCCGGGGTGCGGCAGGTGGCGATGACCCGCCAGCCGTCGGCTGCGTATTGGCGTGTGAACTCAAGCCCCAGCCCGCGGCTGGCGCCGGTAATCATGACAGTCGGCATGGACTTTCTCCCTCGGCGCCATGTTGGCAGCGAAAAATCACAATATATGCTTCCCTTCCAGCCACGCCGCTCCGACGGCGGCGAGGACGGCAAGGACGGCGCAATAGAGACCGCTTGCCGTGAACGGTCTAAACGGCGCGCCGGGGCGCCGCGTCACGGCGAATGCCACAATCTTGGCCAGCCATGCCCCGCCAATGGCGCCAAGGACGGCAAGCATGGGCAGGAATGGCAGGTGGGTTATCCAGAACTCGGATCCCAGGTAAGGCCCGGCGCCGTCGCGCGAGCGCCCGGCGAGCACGTTGAGCACCTCGCCGGGCCCGGGCGGCGCCATCGCCGGGCCATAGGCAAAGACCACCAGCGCCGCCGACAAACCGGCGGCCGCCACAAGGCCGGCAAGGCAAGCCCAGGCCAGGGCCATCGATCGCGTCGAGCCGAGGCCGGCGGCGAGCAGTGCCCGGGCGACGGCAAACCCGGTGGCGCTCGCCGCCATGGCCGAGACCAACAGCGTCCAGCTGCGCGCCGGGTTGGCTTCGGCGACCGCCAGATGGCCGGCCAGAAGGGCGGCGAAAAACAGAACGAAGCTCACCGGAAGGGCGGCCAGGAAGGCATGCGCCGCCGTTCTTGCGCCGGCCGGCGCCGGGGCGCCCGCGCCGAGCCCCGGTCTTTCCATGAACGTCATGGCGGCATAGGCCAGGATGAAGACCAGCGGCGCCACAAGGACGCTTTCAAAAAAGGCGTGGCCGACGGATTCGTGCAACAGGCGATCGGCGAAAGCCCGCAAAACATAGGCCGGCACGAAGACATAAAGGGTACAGCAGAGAATAAGCGAGGCGGCGCCGTTGACCGGACCAAGCGTCCGGCATTCGGCGGTGAAGTTGAAGATCGCAAAGACGGCAAAGACGGCGACGTAGACGAGGGCCAGGTTCGGCCGCCCCCCGACGACCACGTTGAGTAAGGCAAGCCCGGGCAGAACGACAAACATCAGGCCGATGAAAAGGGTATCCAAGATCGGCCCCTTGTCGGCGCCCTCGAAACCGCCGGCGGTCGCCTTATTGGCGACACCCAGGAGGCGGTCGGCGGCCAGGCGCGCCACGTCGCCCCACCGCGTCGCCGCGACGGTCCGCCAGACGCCGTCCAGCCATCCGTGAAACGGACCGCCCGGATCGCGCCGCTGGCCGATCTGCAAGGCGACCAACAGGACAGCGGCAAGGGCGAGGACAAAAGCGGCGGCCTTGAGCCCGGCGGCGACGAACCACAGACCGGTCATCTCAGTACCGCCCGGGAAGAAGAGAAGTTAAAACAATAACCACGCGGCCAACCCGAGAAAGGCGAAGAAGCCCACCACGTCGGTCACCGTGGTGAGGAAGACCGCCGAGCCGACGGCCGGATCGACGCCGACGCGCTCCAGCACCAGGGGAATGGTCGTGCCGGCCAGGCCCGCCACCATCATGTTGATGACCATGGCCAGGGCGATAACGATGCCGATGGCCGGACTTCCGAACCACACCCAGGCGACGAGGCCGGTAATGACGGCGAACAGAACCCCATTGAAACCGCCGACCAGCAGCTCCTTTCCGATGACGCGCAACGCATTGGCCGGACTCAACTCGCGGGTCGACAGCGCCCGCACCGCCACGGTCATGGTCTGGGTGCCGGCGTTGCCGCCCATCGAAGCGACGATGGGCATGAGCACGGCCAGGGCCACCATCTGTTCGATCGTCGCCTCGAACAGACCGATGACCATCGAGGCGACGAGGGCAGTCGCCAGGTTGAGCAACAGCCACACGAACCTCAGGCGGGTCGTTTCGGCGACGGCGCTGTAGAGGTCGTCCTCCTGCACCCCGCCCAGGCGCATGATGTCTTCTTCGTGTTCCGCGTCGATAACGTCGACCACGTCATCGACGGTGATGGCGCCGACCAGCCGGCCGTCCGCGTCGACCACAGGCGACGAGACAAGATCGCGCTGACGGAACAGGAAGGCGATCTCTTCTTGGTCCATGGTCACCGGAATAAGGTTCAATTCGGTGGCCATGATGTCGGCGACGCGGACCGGCCGCTTGCTGCGCAGCAGCCGGCTCAGGGATACGGCGCCGACCGGATGGTGGGCTGGATCGACGATGAAGATATCGTAGAACACGGCGGGCAGGCTGCCCTCGTCCTCGTCGGCGCCGCGGCGCAGGAAATCGATGGTTTCGCCGACCGTCCAGAATTCGGGCGCCGAGACCAGCTCGCGCTGCATGAGGCGCCCGGCGCTGTCCTCGGGAAAGGTCAGGCCTTCTTCGATGAAGGTGCGCTCGCCGGGAGGGATGGCGTTGAGGACTTCGCGCTGCTCGTCGGCCTCCAACTCCTGGACGACCTCGACGGCGTCGTCGCTGTCCAGCTCGCTTACCGCCTCGGCCAGCTTGTCGACGCCGAGGTAGTCGGCGACCTCGTCGAGCACCGTCTCGTCAAGCTCGGACAGCACTTCGGAGGGGAAATCGGCGCGCAGCACGTCAACCAGGGCGTAGCGCCCGTCGGTCGGCAGGCTTTGCAGCAAATCGGCGATGTCGGCGGGATGCAGTGGATCGACGAGAGCCGCGACCCATGCCACGTCACCTGCCGCAAGGGCATCGACGACCGTTTGCACGAACGCGTGGTCGAGCCCGAAGGCCGCGTCCTCGGATGCCATTTGCCCCGGTTCGCTCACGCCTTTGTCCTCCACCCGGCTCCATCGGAGGTTTTAACAATACACCCGCTACGAATTGAGGCCCGTCACCGGGGTGGCGGGCCTCGGGGCTTTGGTGCGGTCGAGAAGACTCGAACTTCCACGGGGTTTCCCCCACAGCGACCTCAACGCTGCGCGTCTACCAATTCCGCCACGACCGCTTATTCCCTTGCGACAACCGAAAAAATGGTGCCTTTCGTGATGCCGGGAATAGCAAATCCCGGGGACGCGATCAAGCGCCGGGGCAAGAGAGGAAGACGGAAACGATGATCGGCGACGACCGCATCGATTGGCTGACCAGCGCCCGGCCGGTTCCTTATGGCGACGCGGTCGCCGCCATGGAACGCCGGGTGGCCGAGATTCACGCCGGCCGGGCGGCCCAGGCCGTGTGGCTGTTGGAACACCCGCCGCTTTACACGGCGGGCACCAGCGCCCGGCCCGAGGACCTGTTGGACCCCGGCCGTTTCCCCGTCTTCGCCAGCGGCCGCGGTGGCCAATATACCTATCACGGCCCGGGCCAGCGGGTCGCCTATGTGATGATCGATTTGAAGCGCCGCGGCAGCGATGTACGCGCCTTCGTCGTCCAGTTGGAGGACTGGCTGATCGCCACCCTGGCGCGCTTTTCGGTCACCGGCGAACGGCGCGCCGGGCGGGTCGGCATCTGGGTGGCGCGCGGCGGAAAGGCGGCGCGCGAGGACAAGGTCGCCGCCATCGGCCTGCGCATCCGCCACTGGATCAGCTATCACGGGGTGTCGATCAACGTCGCGCCCGCGTTGGATCACTTCGCCGGCATCGTGCCCTGCGGCGTCGCCGAACACGGCGTCACCTCGCTCCGCGATCTCGGCCGCGCCGCCACCCTGGCCGACGTCGACCGGGCGCTCAAGGAAACTTTTGAGGCGGTGTTCGGACTAACACCGGAGGCCGATCGCCCCTTCGATCCATGACGGCGACGCTTGGAGTCAGGCCGATTTCGGGCGCTCCAGATAGCAGCCGTTGGTCTTCCACGTCCCGTCGGCCTGGCGCTGCATGGGATAGACGGCGATATAGGGGCGGCCGTCGGGACCGACGACGAAGACTTGTTGCTCGGGCCCCCAGTCGCGCATGACCACCGCACCGAAACGCACCCGGCGCGGCCGGTAGACCGGTTGGTAGCCCCGGCGCACCATGACCATGAAGGCCTCGGGCGTGCCGAAGGTCGCCTGGATGCCGGGCGAGGCGAGGGCGAAGGCGGCGGCCCCGTCGTCGCGCCGGAAGGCGGCGATCTGGTCATCGATGACGCGCTTGATGGCGGCCCGGTCGGCGGCGTCGAGGGTCCCTGTCTGGGCATGGCCGGCGCCACCCGCAAGCCCGCCGGCCATCAACAAGGCCACGACGACGATAGAAAGTAACTTCATGGAACCTCCCCTACCAGACGAACAGGGACACGGCGCGCTTTATTCCCGTGCGAAACGCTATCGTGCAAATGAAAAAGCCATCTCGGTTTATATGGAGACGGTCCTTGTTAACGCCAAGCGGGTTGTCCACGGCGAGACGTCTCGCTGTACGGCAAGTGAAAGTATATAGACCGGAACGAACGACACGGCATGGTAGGAAAAAGTGGATACAAACAACCAACGATGTTAGCATGGGCGGGCCAAGCGGAAATGTTTGAACCGGAGGGTGGCAATGCAAAGGTCCGCGTTCTGCTTATTTCTTGCCGCCGGCCTGCTCGTGGCGTGCCAGACCACGCGACAAACGGCGACGGTGGGCCCCGCCGTCCAAGCGCTCTCGGACTGGACGGCGGTTTCCAACGACGCATCCCCGCTTGTTGATCTGTCTGGTATTGCGGGCGCCGAAGTCGAGAGGCGTGAACAACGTCTCTACAACGTCGGCAAGCAAGAACAGGTGAAATTTCGGGCTTCACCTTATCTTGTCGACGTGCTCGCCTCTGCTCGCGCCGATGGTTTTATCTTTGAGGCGTCACCGACAACGGACCAATTCTTTGCCGTGAACGGGACGATGCTCTATGGGCGTACCTTTGATCGCGCCGACTTCGAAATCAGCCGGTTGGACGACATCATGCTGGGGGTTGTTGAAGTCACCGACACGCTTACCTGCGGCCTTTTCTATCGGGCGATGCCACCGGTCGAAGGGTATGACGACTCCTCGGCGATCATCGGCACGTATTGCGGGAGCGGAAGCGGGTGCGACGACGCGGCGCTGGTCAAGGTCCTCCGGGACGTTGGCATCCGTCCGATCGCGGTTTCCGCCTCGACAGCCGGTCGGGATCAAGAACGCAAGGATGGGTCCGAAGAGTTTCTCCTGGCATCGAAACAGCGCTGCTTCAAAGGAATGTGCGGCAAAAGCCCCGTATATTTTAAGATATGGTATAACGATCGCAAGAAACAATCATACTTAATGAACGGATATACAATATACGATGGAAGAACTATAATGAATAAGAAAAAATATTTGGTCCTTCAAAATAACAGCGGGGAGAAAATATGTGAGGGACACCTCACAATAACACGCTTTGACAAGAAAATTATGGGGCTGTCCCAGATAACTAGCCCAAATGCTTCCTAACCCATTGCCTCAATTGCGCTAATTGGATTGATGGGT
>JASLLZ010000131.1 GCA_030746775.1 Rhodospirillales bacterium
TGCCGACAACTACCTTGCCATGATAAAGTTGGCCGCCATACGAATTTGGCTACGTGTTAATGAGTCCATGGCCTAGTGGGTCTGCGGCGGCGCCGGGGGATTCCCCTCGCCCGCCTTCTCGTCCGCTTGTTGTTGCTGCAGTTGGTTTTGGTACATGGCGACGAAGTCGACGGTGCCGAGCAACAGCGGCGGGAAGCCGCCGTCGCGGGTGGCGTCCGAGATGATGTAGCGGACATAGGGAAAAAGAAGGCGCGGGCACTCAATCAGCAAGATGGGCTGCAAGTGTTCGGGTGGAACCTTGAGGGTGAACAGGCCGCCATAAGCCAGCTCGACGATAAAGGCCAGGGTCTCGCCGACCCTGCAGTCCGCCTTGACGTGCAGGACGACCTCGAAAACCCCCTCTTGAAGGGGTTGGGCGTTGACGTCGATGTTGACGTTGATTTTCGGTTCCTGCTCTTGCATCAAACCAAAGATGCCGGGCGCCGTCGGCGCCTCGAAGGACAGATCCTTGATGTATTGGCCATTGACGGTAATCGGCGGCTCGGCGGGCTGGGCGGTGGCGCCGGCATCGGCGCCGGGCGCGGGCGTGTTGTCGGAATTTTCTTCGGACATGACGGGCCTTCCATTGGTGCCGGCTGTGGCTATCACGAATCTTCGGACGGGACAACCTTGACGCGGGGCGGCCGGGAGCCGTCGACGGGTGCCGCGCCGCCGCCGGGCTCCTCTTCCCCAAGGTGATGAAACTCGCCTTCGATCACCGGCCCGCCGTCGGGCCTGGGGGACCGCGGTTGGGCGGCCACCAGGCGGCGGCCGAGAAGGTCGCGGAGCGCGGCGCGCACCCCCGGCACGAAGAGAAGAAGCCCGATGCCGTCGGTGACGAAACCGGGTGTCAGCAAAAGCGCGCCGGCGCAGATCAGGCACAAACCGTCGAACACCTCGGTCAGGGGCAGGCGGCCCTCGGCCAGGCTGTGACGGGCGCGGTGCAGGGTTGCCAGGCCCTGCTGGCGCAGCAGGGCGGCGCCGGCCAGGGCGGTCGCGACGACGACGGCCATGGTCGGCCCCAACCCGATGCGGCCGCCGACCTCTATAAAGACGGCGATCTCGAGGATCGGCATCCCGATAAAGGCGAGAGCGACGATCAAGACCATACTTGCCCCCGGGGCCATAAAGCCCTATCTAATCCAAGGAGACTCCTCCGTCTCCGAGCGAGCGAACCCGCGATGCTTCCCCTTGGCTGGACCTTGGGTTGCGGGGCCGTTAATCTTGGTACAGTATTTAACCCACGGACCCCCGGCGGTCCAGCAGCAGGGGTCGAACGGCTCAGGTACATATGGGCAACGGATTTCCCTTTATCGACATCATCTTGTTCGCCATGGTGGCGGCGTTCCTTATCTTGCGTCTGCGCGGCGTCCTGGGGCGCCGGGACGGCCACGAGGGACACCGTCGCGACCCGTTCCTGCCGCCCAACAACGAGTCCGCCGAGGACAAGGTCGTGGCCCTGCCCGACCGCTCCACCGCCGAAGCGTCCGCCGCGCCGGCCAACGGCGAGGCGATGACGCCCCTCGAGGCCGGTTTCGCCGAAATCCGCAATTCCGACCCCGGGTTCGATCCCAAGGAGTTCAGCTCCGGCGCGCGTCTCGCCTTCGAAATGATTCTCGGCGCCTTCGCCGAGGGCGATACCGAAGCCTTGAAACCCCTGCTCAGTCCCGAGGTCTACGGCAACTTCGCCCGCGCCATCAAGGACCGCGAGGAAGCCGGCGAGGTCCTCAAGGAAACCCTGGTCGGAATCAATTCGTCCGACATCGTCGAGGCTTTCATGGAGGGTCCCGTCGCCAACGTCACCGTCAAATTCGTCAGCGATCAGGTCAACGTCACCCATGACCGCGACGGCAATGTGATCTCCGGCGATCCGGAAAGCTCGGTCGAGGTGACCGATTTCTGGACCTTCGGCCGCGACACCCGGTCGCGCGATCCCAACTGGACCTTGGTTGGCACCCGCAGCCTCGATTAGGCGGCCAACCTTTCTTGCGACGGTGGTCCTGGCCGGGCTGGCGGCCTGCGCCCCCGCCTCGGCGCCGCCCGGCGGCGGCCTTTTCTCCGCCATCCCGAAGACCGACAGAATCGCCCTGGTGGCGACATCGTTCGAACGCCTGGCCGGGTGGCGCGACGACGATCACGCTGCCGCCCTCGTTGCCTTTCGCCGATCGTGCGACCGCATTCGGTCATGGCCGCCGGACCGCGCCCTGGGCACGGCGAAGATGGGCGGCATCGTTGCCGATTGGCGGCCGATCTGCGCGGCGGCTGAAGCCGTGGCGCCGGCCGACGGGGCGCGGGCGCGCTATTTCTTCGAATCCCGCCTGCGCCCCTACTTGGCCACCGACGGCGGCCGGCCGGAGGGCCTTTTCACCGGCTATTACGAAGCCCAATTGAAGGGCGCCTGGACTCGCCACGGTCCGTATCAAACGCCGATCTACACCCGCCCGCCCGAGCTCGTCCGGGGCGTGTCCTTTCACGCCCGCGCCCGGATCGACAGCGGCGCCCTGGCCGGACGGGGGTTGGAGCTGTTGTGGGCCAGCGACCCGGTCGACGTCTTTTTCCTTCACATTCAAGGCTCGGGCCGGGTCGTGATGGAGGACGGCTCGGTCGTCAGGCTTGGCTATGACGGCAACAACGGCCACCCCTATGTCGCCGTCGGCGGCGTGCTTGTGGCGCGGGGAGAAATTGCCAAGGACGCCATTTCCATGCAGTCGATCCGCGCCTGGATGAAGGCTAACCACGCCCGGGCGGCGGCCCTGATGGCGCTCAATCCGCGCTACATCTTTTTCCGCCGCATAACCGACGCCGGGCCGATCGGCGCCCAGGGCGCCGCCCTGACGCCGGGCCGCAGCCTCGCCGTCGATCCCAAGTTCGTGGCGCTCGGCCTGCCCTTGTGGCTCGACACCCGCCATCCCGTCAATGGCGTGCCCTTGCGGCGCTTGGTCGTGGCCCAGGATACGGGCGGCGCCATCAAGGGTGCGCTGCGCGGCGATTTGTTCTGGGGCGCCGGCGCCGCCGCCGCCGAGGCGGCCGGACAAATGCGCGAATCCGGGCGCTATTACGTCTTGCTGCCCAAAAGCACCAAACCGCGGTAGTCCTTTCCCCGGCCGCGCCCTTGCCAAGCATGGCGTGATCGCTCATTCTTGGCGGATGGCCAGCGATCCTCCCCATGTGGCGTTGTTCGTCACCTGTCTTGTCGATCTGATGCGCCCCGGCGTCGGTTTTGCCGCCGTCAAGCTGCTGGAAGACGCTGGCTGCCGGGTCTCAGTGCCCGTCCAACAGACGTGCTGCGGCCAGCCGGCCTATAACGCCGGCGACCGGGCCCATGCCCGGACCATCGCGCGCCAGGTGATCGCGGCCTTCGAAGGCTTTGACTTCGTCGTCGCCCCGTCGGGGTCGTGCGCCGCCATGATCAAGGTCCACTATCCGGACCTGCTGGCCGACCAACCCGAATGGGTGGCGCGCGCCGAGGCCCTGGCCGGACGGACCCACGAATTGACCCGGTTTCTCCACGACGTGTTGAAGGTCGATGCATTCGCCGCCCAGGGCGAAGGCCGCGTCACCTATCACGACGGCTGCTCGGGACTGCGCGAGATGGGCATCAAGAACCAGCCCAGGGCGCTGTTGAGCCGCATTGCCGGCCTGGCCCTGGTGGAATCGCCCAAGGCCGAGACCTGTTGCGGCTTCGGCGGCACGTTTTGCGTCAAGTATCCCGACATCTCGGCCCATATCCTGGACGCAAAGATCGACGACATCGCTGCCACCGGGGCCGATACCGTGATCGGCGGCGACCTGGGCTGTCTGTTGAACATCGCCGGGCGCTTGCAACGGCGCGGCTTGGCGGTCAAGGCGCGACACGTCGCCGAGGTCCTGGCCGGATCGACAGCCGCCGCCATCGGCGAACCATAGGGGGGGCGGCACCGTGGACGCCACGTCCAGCGCCTTTCGCGACAACAGCCGCCGCGCCCTGGCCGACGAGCGCCTGCAAGAAGCCCTGCACCGTCTGGCCGACGGCTTTCCGGCGCGGCGCCGGGAAGCCATTGCCCGGCTGCCCGAATTCGACCAACTGCGGGCCCGGGCGCGGGCCGTCAAGGACCATGTCCTGGACAATCTCGACGGCTATCTGGAGCGCTTCGCGGCCAAGGTCGAAGACGCCGGGGGGCATGTGCACTGGTGCCGCGACGCCGCCGAGGCGCGCCAGACAATACTGAAAATCTGCCGCGACGCCGGCGCCCGAACGGTGACCAAAAGCAAATCCATGGTCGGCGAGGAAATCGCCATCAACCAGCACCTGGAGGCGCACGGCATCGAGCCCGTCGAGACCGATCTCGGCGAATACATCATCCAGTTGCGCCGCGAGGCGCCAAGCCACCTCATCGCGCCGGCCATTCATCTGTCCAAGGATCAGGTGAGCGAGACCTTCAAGGCGGCCCACGGGGAGTTGCCCGCCGGGCGCCCGCTCGACGAGCCCCGCGCCATGCTGGATGAGGCCCGCACCGTCATGAGGAAGCGTTTCCTGGCGGCCGACGTCGGCATCACCGGGGCCAACATGCTGATCGCCGAGACCGGCACCGTGGTCGTCGTCACCAACGAGGGCAACGCCGATCTGACCATGACCCTGCCCAAGGTCCACATCGCCGTCACCGGCATCGAAAAAGTGGTCCCGACCCTCGACGACGCCATGACCCAGCTGCGTATTCTGACGCGCTCGGCGACGGGCCAGGAGGTCGCCGTCTATACCACCTTTGTCACCGGTCCCCGCCGCGACATGCTGCGCTGCATCCGCTGTGGCGCCTGCCTCAACCATTGCCCGGTTTATTCGGCGCTCGGCGGCCATGCCTACGGTTGGGTATATTCCGGCCCCATGGGCTCGGTGTTGACCCCGGGGCTGATCGGCATCGAAGAGGCCCACCACCTGCCCAATGCCTCGACCTTCTGCGGTGCCTGCGAAGAGGTCTGCCCGATGGGCATCCCGCTGCCCAAGATGTTGCGCCACTGGCGTCAACGGGCCTTCGACCGGGGTCTTGGACCGGGGCGCGCCGGCATCCGGCTGTGGGCCTTTGTCGCCTCCAGACCCCGGCTCTACCGTGCCGCGGCGGGAGCCGTCATGGCCGTTCTCGGCGCCCTGGGGCGGCGCCGGGGCCGCTTCCGCCGCCTGCCCCTGGCCGGCGGCTGGACGGCGGCGCGCGACCTGGCGGCGTCGCAAGGGCCGACCTTCCTCGGCCAATGTGCGCGCCGCCGCCGGGGTCAATCATGAGCACGGCCCGCGAACATATCCTGGGCAACCTTCGCCAGGCCTTGCAACGGGGGCCTTTATCGGCCGAGGGCGAGGCCGGGCTCGATGCCCGCCTGAGTGACCCCCCGGCCGCCCTGATCCCGGCCCGGGGGCGCGTCGAGGGAAAGGCCCGCATAACCGCCTTTTGCGACGAGGCGGCACGGGCCGGCGCCACCGTCGTCCGCGTTGCCTCGCCCGCCGCCGTGCCCGGCGCGGTGGCCGCCTATCTGACCCAACACGATCTTCCGACCGACGTCCGCCTGGCGCCCGATCCGTTCATCGCCGGCCTTCCGTGGTCCGAACAGGCGGCGCTGAATACGTCGGCCGGTCCGGCCCGGCCGACCGACGCGGTCAGCGTGACCGGCACCGCCGCCGCCGTCGCCGAGACCGGCACCGTGGTCCTGGCTTCCGGTGCCGAAAGCCCGACGACGTTGAATTTCCTGCCCGACACCCATATCGCGGTGCTCGGCGCCGAGACCATCGTCGCGGCTTACGAGGCAACCTGGGCCGCCGTCAGGGCGGCGGACGGCGCCTTGCCCCGGGTCGTCAACTGGATCACCGGGCCGTCGCGCACCGCCGACATCGAGCAAACCCTGCTCATCGGCATCCACGGGCCGCGCCGCCAACACATCGTGCTGATCGATGACCAAGACGCCTAAAAAAGGCGGCCAACGCCGGCTCAGCCCGGAGGAGGAACGGTTGTGGCAAGAGGTCACGGGCGACGTCGGCCGGCTTGGCGAGACCAACACCCAAGACGTCGTGGTCACTGACGGGGCGGCGCCCGAAGAAAGCGCCGGGCCGCCGGACAAGCCCCGGCCCGGCGGGACGGCGAGGCGCCCGCCCGCCCCATCGTCGCCCGCCGCCTTGCCCGAGCTCAGCCACGATGCCCAGCCCGGGCTCGACAAGCGAACACAGGCGCGGCTGCGGCGCGGACAGCTTCCCATCGAGGCGCGCATCGACCTGCATGGCCTGACCCAGGACGAGGCCCACCGCGCCCTGACGGCGTTTCTCGCCGCATCCCGCGATGCCGGGCGGCGCTGCGTCCTCGTCATCACCGGCAAGGGTTTCGGCCCCGACGGTTCGGTCGGCGTGCTGCGCGCCGCCGTGCCGCGCTGGCTCAACGAAGCCGGTCAACGACGCCACGTGCTGGCCTTCCGCCACGCCCAGCCCCGGGACGGCGGCAGCGGAGCGCTTTACGTCCTGTTGAAGCGCAACAAGACGGCCGGGCGCGGCCCATGACCCCCTTTGGCGCCAAGGTGAGGCAGCTGAGGGCGGCGCGCGGCATCACGCAAAAACGCATGGCCGCCGACTTCGGCCTGTCGGCGGCCTATGTCTCGGCCCTCGAGCGCGGCCGCCGCGGCCGCCCCGCCGCCGGTCTGGTCAAGCAGATTTGCGGCTATTTCAATCTTATATGGGACGAGGCAGAGGATTTGGTTCGGCTCGCCCGGCTGTCGCATCCCAGGGTCGTGGTCGATACGGCGGACCTGAGCCCCGCCGCCACCGAGCTTGCCAATCTGTTGGCCGAGTGCATCGCGGAGTTGGACGAAGAGACCGTGGAGTGGATTCTGGCCGAAATTCGCGGCCGCGGCAGCCCGGCCGGCGGTCCAACCCATTGAGGCGCCGAAGAGTCCCGCGAATCAAGGGACAGGCCGGTTATCCACAAAGCGTCCCTGAGATGCCTTAAAGTTGACTATCGGACTCAAGGTCCTATCGTACCAATCTCCATTATAAGCGAAAATCGTGGTTGAACTGAGAACGGCGGCGCGATAATCCCCCACTGAAGCGGCTGGATTGATCCGGCTGCGGCGGAGCAAAATTGATCCGTCTATAGCCTTCGTCTGGATTGACCTGATCGAAGGCGGGGGGATGTACGGAGTGGATCTATACCGGCGTGTACGGCTGGCAGTTCATCATGAGGGATTGAGCCGACGGGAAGCGGGGCGACGGTTCGGGATCGACCGCAGGACGGTTTCCAAGATGCTGGCGTACTCCGTCCCGCCGGGCTATCGGCGGAAGAGCCCACCGCGACGTCCCAAGCTCGATCCGTACACGGGCATTATCGACCAGATCCTCGAGGAGGATCAGGGGTCTCACCGCAAGCAGCGGCACATGGCAAAGAAGATCTTCGAGCGGCTCAGGGACGAGTACGGGTTCACGGGCGGCCAAACCATCGTCAAGGACTACGTCCGCGAGCGCCGGCGCCGGTCGCGGGAGATGTTCGTGCCTTTGGCCCATCCGCCGGGCCACGCCCAGGTCGACTTCGGCGAGGCGACGGCGGTAATCGGCGGATCGGCTCAGAAAGTGCACTTCTTCGCCTTCGACCTGCCGCACAGCGACGCCAGCTTCGTGAAGGCCTACCCAGCGGAGACATCGGAGGCGTTCTGCGACGGCCACGTGGCGGCGTTCGCCTTCTTCGGCGGCGTGCCGCGCTCGATCCTGTACGATAACACCACGCTGGCGGTGGCTCGGATCCTGGG
>JASLLZ010000132.1 GCA_030746775.1 Rhodospirillales bacterium
AACGTTATGATTCTTATACCAGAATCCGGGTGCGGTGTCGTCAAATTACACGGTCATCTGGGCAATGCGGGATGATGATATCCGCCGTGGCAACTCCTGCGCGGAAGTGACTGAGTATTTTGATTGCCAGGCTGTCATTACCAATCAGTCAAGGCTGCCGAAGACCAGCGAAATAAAGATTTGCGATGGCAAATTGTGCGCCCCGGATTATGACGAGATATCAAAAGGTATGCAGGCTCGGTTTACATGTTGGCTGGAATATATGCAGGCTCGTGGCGAAAGCAATTTGCCGTCGCAGGCCGAAATCGACACCATGGTAAAAAGTAGTTTCACCGATTTTCGTTTTTATTGGGGAATACCCGATATAGTCGAAGCGGGCATATCGGAACCTGTTATGGCGGCCCATTCCTTTGATGTGGCTCGGCTTGTCAACTACACCTTTTCCAGTGAGACATTCTGCAACGAATTATCCGACTAAAGGTCAACAGAGAACGATTTTGTTCCCACAAAACCTAGCGGTGCCAACCTCTGTATTTCCGCCCTGGTTCAACACCGGCCCAAACCGGTCGTCAAAAAAGAGGGCTGTTTACCCCCTGAAAGAAGAAGATCCTTGGACGCTGACGAGATGAAAACCGAACCAATCCGGGTCGACCATCTGAGGGGCCAATAGTATACTATAATGCCGAGGTCCCGAAGGGTCTTGCCGACCCCAGAAAAGTTTGGGATCACCCGGTGCAGAACATGAACCTGATGTGCGGCTTCGAGCAGACCACGGGGCTCAAACGCTAGGGGCCTATTGGCAGGGCACGATGTTGCAGTCGTCCTCCTCGCCCGGGTCGCGGGTCGGAAGGAGGTCGCGCATGACGGCGCCGATCATGGCGTTGAAGGCCGGTGCGTCGGGCGTGGCGGCCCTGGGCATGCTCGCCGCGACCTCCGATTCCAGGTAAGCGCCGGCGCAGAACGCGGCCAGGAGGCGCAGGCGCCCATCGGCCCGGGGCGGCGGCAGGGCGGCCACGTCACCGCACAGCGTGTCGCCCGCCAGGGACACCGGCGGATCGAACATCATCACCATACGAAACTTGCGCCGCGCGTTGGCCGACGGCGTCGTCGTGAAGCGGGTGGCGGCGCCGAAATGATGCTCCTGCATGGCGTCGGTGACAATCCGTCCCAATGTCTCGTCGGGCACGGAGAAGGGGTTGCCGACGATCACGGCGGTGAAATCGCGCCCGGCGCCGGCATACTGAAAGCGGCCAATGACGTCGGTCCCGTAATGGCGGGCCTGGCTTATCACCGCCTCGCAGGCGCCAAGCACGATCAGGGCGCCAAGCGCCAGGCCGGTCCACGGGCGGCAACTTCGCACGAATGGCGGCGGCGTGATCAATCCAGGTCCTCGAAGGGGTCGATGGAGGGAAGAAGCGCCGTCAGCGCGGCTCCGATCATGGCGCCGAGGGCCGGGTCGTCGGGCGAGGCCGGCGCCGGTCCCCGGGCCGTTGCCTCCGAATAGACGAGGTCCCTTTCGCAGAAGACGGCAAGGACGCGGGACGCGCCGGCCGTGGCGGGCGCCGCCAACGCCTTGGTATCGCCGCAAAGGGCCGCCGCCGGGAGCGTCTTGGGCGGGTCGAACATGACGATAAGCCGGTGGCGGGTCCCCGGGTCGGCCGCGATACGGGCCACAAAGCGGGTCGGCGCGCCGTGGTAGTGGCGTTCCAGGGCGGCGCTGACGGCGCGTGTCACTTCGGCCTTGGCGCCCGGAAAGGGATCGCCGATGATGACCGTCGGCATTTCACCCCGGGCCGCCGCGAAGTCAAAGGTTTCGGGCATGCCCGGACGATGCGCCCGGCCCTGGGACGTGACGACCGAACCGGCGCAGGCGCCAAGCACGAAGATGACGCCAAGAAGGAACAATGGATGCCAAACCCGTTTCATCGGGAACCTCCAAAGACGGGAATTTCGGCAATCAAAAGGATATCCCCTGAGACCGAAAGCCGCCAATCAAACCTGGTAAATTATGTGTGAGCGCGGCGCAGCTTGCACCTTCATGGCGCCCGATTACGCGCCATCCCCTTCATAGGTTCCCGACTTGCCGCCCGATTTGCGGACCAGGCGGATGTCGGTGATGCGGGCGCCGCGGTCGACCGCCTTGATCATGTCATAGACGGTGAGCCCCGCCACCGCGACCGCCGTCAAGGCCTCCATCTCGACGCCCGTTCGCCCCTCCAGCTTGCACGTCGCGGTAATGTCGATGGCGCCCCTTTCCTCGTCGCAGGTCAATTGCACATCGATGGCGGCGAGCGCCAGGGGATGGCACAGCGGAATCAGGTCGGAGGTGTGCTTGGCCCCCATGATGCCGGCCAGGCGGGCGACGCCCAGCACGTCGCCCTTCTCGACGCCGTTGTCCTGGATCAGGGCCATGGTCTCGGCCGCGATGAGAACGCTGCCTTGGGCGGTGGCGCCGCGCGCCGTCACCTCCTTGGCCGAAACGTCGACCATTTTGGCCCGGCCCTTGTCGTCGAGGTGACTGAGGCGCGCCACGGCTCAGGCCTCGACGGTTTCGGCGACGGGCGCGCGCAGGACCTCGCGGGTGGCCTGCTCCACGTCGGCGGCGCGCATCAGCGCCTCACCGATCAGGAAGCAGTGCGCCCCGGCCTTGGCCATGCGCGCCAAGTCGTCGGGCTGCGACAGGCCGCTTTCACTGACCAAGATGCGTTCGGACGGCACCATGGGGGCCAGGCGTTCGGTCGTCGCCAGATCGACGGCGAGTGACTTGAGATCGCGGTTGTTGATGCCGATGAGTTGCGCTTCCAGGCCGAGGGCCCGTTCCATCTCGGCCTCGTCGTGGACCTCGACCAGAATGTCCAGGCCGAATTCGAGGGCAGCGTTCTCCAGCTCGCGGGCCTGGGGATCATCGAGGGCGGCCATGATCAGGAGAACGCAGTCGGCGCCCATCGCCCGTGTCTCGATCACCTGGTAGGGATCCAGGATAAAGTCCTTGCGCAGGACCGGCAGTTCGACCGCGGCCCGCGCCGCCACCAGATATTCGTCGGCGCCCTGGAAATAGGGCACGTCGGTGAGCACCGAAAGGCAGGTGGCGCCGCCACGCTCATAGGATTGGGCCAGGGCGACGGGATCGAAGTCAGGGCGGATCAAACCCTTCGACGGCGACGCCCGCTTGATCTCGGCGATAAGGCCGTATCCCGAGACAAGGGCCGCCCCGAGGGCCTTGGCGAAACCCCTGGACGGCGGCACCGCGCGGGCCAGGTTCGAAAGGTTGCCCATTGAGTGGCGCTGCTTGCAGCGCGCGACGTGTTGGCGCTTGTCGGCGCAGATGCGGGCCAGGATGTCGCTCACTGCCCGGCGTCCCCCTCCGCGCCCGCGTTGGTGATGGCGATCAGGGTCTCCAAGGTTGCCTTGGCGCGGCCGGCGTCGATGGCGTCGGCGGCCAGGGCGACGCCATCGGTCAGGGTCGCGGCCTTGCCAGCGACGACCAGCGCCCCGGCGCCATTGTAAAGGACAACGTCACGGTAGGGGCCGGGAGCGCCGTCGAGCAAGGCGCCAAGGGCGCTGGCGTTTTCTTCCGGCGTGCCGCCCTTGAGGTCGTCGGGCGTGGCGCGCGGCAGTCCGGCGTCCTCGGGGCTGACCTCGAAGGTGGCGACCTCGCCGTCCTTCAACTCAGCCACGTAAGACGGGCCGGTGGTGGTCATTTCGTCCAGGCCGTCGGAGCCGTGCACCACCCAGGCGCGCTCGCACCCCAGGTTGCCCAGAACCTCGGCCATGGGCTCGATCCATTGGCGCGCGAAGGCGCCGGTAAACTGGCGCTTGACGCCGGCCGGATTGGACAGGGGGCCGAGCAGGTTGAAGATGGTGCGCGTGCCAAGTTCGGTCCGCGGGCCGGCCACGTGGCGCATGGCGCTGTGGTGGCGCGGCGCCATCAGAAAACCTATTCCGGCCTCGCTGATCGAGCGCTCGACCAGGGCCATGTCGGCGTCGATGTTGACGCCCAGCGCTACCAGCACGTCCGCCGCCCCCGATTTCGACGACAGAGCCCGGTTGCCGTGCTTGGCCACCGGAACGCCGCAGGCGGCAACGACCAGGGAAGCCCCGGTCGAAATGTTAAAGGTGCCGGAAGCGTCGCCGCCGGTGCCGACAACATCGATGGCATCGGCCGGAGCCGACACTTTGAGAGCCTTGGCGCGCATGGTGCTGACGGCGCCGGTGATCTCCTCGACGGTCTCGCCGCGCACCCGCAAGGCCATCAGGAAGGCGCCGATTTGGGCCGGCGTGGCGTCGCCCGACATGATGATGCCGAAGGCGGCCTCGGCCTCGCCCGCCGTCAATGTGTCACCGCCCGCGACCTTGGCCAACAGGGGCTTCATGTCGTTGACGGTTTGGTTCATGCCGCGGCCCTCCCGGTGGTCGCCAGTTCAAGAAAATTGCGCAGAAGTCGATGGCCGTGCTCCGAAGCGATGCTTTCGGGGTGAAACTGTACGCCGTGGAGGGGCAGCTCGCGGTGGGCCAGGCCCTGAATGACGCCGTCGTCGCTCTCGGCCGTTATCTCCATGATGTCGGGCAAGCCGTCGCGCTCGACCACCAGGGAATGGTAGCGCGTCGCCGAGAAGGGCGAGGGGATGCCCGACAGGACGCCGTGGCCGGCGTGGCGGATCTGGCTCAGCTTGCCGTGCATGGGCTTGGGCGCGCGGACGATGCGCCCACCGAAGGCCTGGCCGATGCACTGATGACCAAGGCAGACGCCAAGAACCGGCAGCGTGCCGGCGGCCCGTTCAACCAGATCAAGGCAGATGCCGGCGCGATCGGGATCGCAAGGGCCCGGCGAGATGACGATTCCCTGGGGGCCGAGGGCCATGGCGTCGGCCACGTCCAGGGCATCGTTGCGCCTCACCTCGACCTCGGCGCCGAGCTCGCCCAGATAGTGGAGGAGGTTATAGGTGAAGCTATCGTAGTTATCAATTAGAAGAAACATTTCAGCTTATTAAGCGCCTTTATTAATATTGAACACGAATGTTGTGGGCGGTTGCTCAACCCTCGCCGGCGCCACAATGCAGGCCCCATGGCAGGGCGTCAAGTGGGCACGCCAGGGGTGCTTTCATCGCCTTGACCTTGTGGTCGTTGGAGGCCATCTTTCATAGATTACCCTGAACTGGAATGTTGGGCCGGGAGAACAGCCATGAATATCGGCGCGGCGGCGGAAATGTCGGGGGTCAGCGCCAAGACCATCCGGTACTACGAAGAAATCGGTTTGGTTCCCCAGGCCCTGCGCCGCGACAATGGGTATCGTCACTACGAGCAGACGGACATCGAGACCCTGCGATTTATCCAACACGCCCGGCATCTTGGCTTTTCCGTCGGCGATGTCGCTAAACTCTTGTCGCTATGGCGCGACAAGCATCGTGCCAGCGCCGAGGTCAAGAGCCTGGCTCTGCGCCACATTGCCGAGATCGAGGGCCGTATCGCCGAGCTTAAGTCCATGCGTCGTACTCTCGTTCACCTGAGCGATCGTTGCCATGGCGATGATCGCCCCGATTGCCCGATTCTTGACGACCTGGCCGGTATCGGCAAGAACGATTGAAGGCGTGCGTCGCCAGGAATAGGGGAGCGGCCAATGGCAGCCGATAGGCATCGACGCCAACACCGCCGCCCGACCATCCGCCCGCTGCGTCAGCTTCTGTGGGTGGCGGTGGCCTTGGCCGCCGTTCTTGCCGGCTATGGATTGGGCCTGATGGTGCGCCAGGACGGCGGCCAGCCGCCGTCCGAAAAGTCGTCTCGCCTCGAACAACCGAGCACCGAGATGGCGGGGCAACCTTGGTATCAGACCCAAGGGCCGCCACCAGCCATGATTACGGCGCCCGATGCGCCTATTTTTCCCGACCCCCTCGACGACACGCCAGAGCAGCCGCTGAGGCCCTACGAAGAGGCTCTTCCGGCGGAAATCTACGAAACGCCCCCCGAATCCAAGCCGCCACCCGTGGTTAGGGCCGAACCCACCCCGCCGGCGCTGGTTGAAAAGCCCTCCCCAAGGATCCAGACAGCCGTCGCTCCGTTACCACCATGGCGGCGCTTCGCCCGGGCGGCACCCGAGGCCCGGGGACGGCCGCGCATCGCCATCGTTATCGATGACATGGGCATCGATAAAAAGCGCTCGGCCCGCGTGATCGCCCTGCCGGCGCCGCTGACCCTGTCGTTCCTCACCTACGCCACCGGACTGAAGGGTCAGACCCGGGCGGCGCGGGCCGCCGGGCACGAACTCCTCTTGCACATTCCCATGGAACCGAGGGGCCGGAACGTGGATCCGGGACCGAACGTCCTCTTGGGCACCCTGGGGGCCACGGAACTGCGTCGCCGCCTCGCCTGGGGATTGGGCAGGTTCGGCTCCTACGTCGGGGTCAACAATCACATGGGCAGCAAGTTCACCGCCGACCGCGCCGCCATGACGGTGGTTATGAAGGAAATCAAACGGCTGGGCCTCCTGTTTCTCGATTCGCGGACCGCCGGCGGCACCGTGGGCTCGGCCCTGGCGCGCCGCATGGGCGTTCCCTACGCCGACCGCAACGTTTTCCTCGATAACCGCAACGACCCGGCGGCGGTGCGCGAGCGCCTAACCGAGGTCGAGGCCCTGGCGCGGCGCAAGGGGGTTGCCATCGCCATTGGCCATCCCCGTGCGGCCACCTTGAAAGTCCTGGGCCGGTGGCTGGGGGAGGCCAGGCGGCGGGGGTTCCAACTGGTCCCGCTCAGCGCCGTCGCCAAGCGAGGGCGGACGGCGGGATAAAGCCCCTTGACCTTCCAGTTCCCGGAAGGGATGAAATGGGCGTCGATGGAACGAACCGAAACATGGGGGAGAGAATGAGCGCTACATACCAAGTTTCCGGCATGACCTGCGACGGATGCGCCAACGCGGTAACCAGGGCTATCAAAGCCGTTGCGCCGGCGGCCAGCGTCGAGGTCGACCTGGAAGGCAAGAGCGTCACCGTTGCGGGCTTCGACGATGCCACCGCCATCGCCGACGCGGTCGACGGCGCTGGTTTCGAATTTGGCGGCGTCAAGGCTTAGGCATGCGCGTTCGACCCTGTGTCGAGGCCGATTTTGAGGCCATCCACGCGATCATTAACGACGCCGCCCGAGCCTACCGCGGCATCATCCCCGCCGACCGCTGGAAGGTCCCCTACATGGGGCGGGACGAACTCAGCCGCGAGATCGGCGCCGGCGTCGCCTTCTGGGGTTGCGAGGACGGCGGTAAATTGCTTGGTGTCATGGGCATTCAAGACGTCGAAGACGTGACCCTCATCCGTCACGCTTACGTCGGCACCGCCGACCAGCGGCGCGGCGTCGGCGGCGGGCTGCTCAATACGTTGCGGTCCCAATCGGAACGGCCGTTGCTGGTCGGCACTTGGGCGGCCGCCGCCTGGGCCATCCGCTTTTACGAGAAACACGGCTTTCGCCTGCTGTCGGTGGCCGAAAAGGACCGCCTTCTCAAACGTTACTGGAACATCCCCTTGCGCCAGGTCGAGACTTCGGTGGTGCTGGCCGACGACCGTTGGCGACGGACCGACGGCGGCTAAATTACTTGGGGCTGTCCCAGATAACTAGCCCAAATGCTTCCTAACCCATTGCCTCAATTGCGCTAATTGGATTGATGGGTC
>JASLLZ010000133.1 GCA_030746775.1 Rhodospirillales bacterium
GGCGCAAAACTTTCTCGCCGCCCTATGTCTCGTTGCCCTCATCTGTTATTGGATTTGAATGAGTCTGGACCCTAGATCGCAGAATTGATAACGTCGCTACCCGCCGCCACCGTGGCAACTCGTGCAGCCCGAACAGCTACCCGAGGCGACCGAAGAACTGCTGCGCCTCGGCTACGGCGAAGACGACGTGCGCGGCATCCTGGGAGAGAACTGGGCCCGTGTCGCCGAGGCGGTGTGGAAATAAGCGTTCCGGGCGCGTCCTCAGCTCCGCGACGCCGGGTTCGGCGGGTCCAGGCCGACGCCGTCGAGATCCCCAAATAGCTCGCGCAGCGTCGCCAAATCCTCGGCCGGCAGTGGCGGCTTGAGAATCGAGGCGACGTTGGCGCGCAGGTGATCGGAGTCGCCGGTTCCCGTCAGCACCACGTCGACGCCGGGTTCGTGACGGGCGAAGCGGTAGGCGGCGTCGATGACGCTTGTCGCGCCGCCGTCGTGGACCAAGAAGCCAAGGGGGTCGTCAATGGTGGCAAACCGCTCGGGCACCCGACCGTCGGCGGCGAGGGCGCGCATCGCGTCGCTGAGCCGCGCGGGTTTGCTGAAGATGTCGCGGACGGCGAACATATTAAGCGTGCCGATGCCGTGGCGCCGGGTATGGGCGAAAATGCGCTGACGTGGCTTCTGGTTCATCATGTGAAAGGCGACCATGATGACCTCCCAACAGTCATCCTCGACGGCGCGGACCAGCATGGTCTGGCCGGTGTCGACGGACGCATACTCGGTGATCCCGAGATGAAGGAACTTGCCCTTGTCTTTCTCGGCCAGGAGCGCCGGGACGACGTTTTGGCGCGCGTGCTCGTAGTGCTGGGGCAGGACGCCGTGGACGTGGAACACGTCGATGCAGTCGGTGCCCAGGCGGCGCAAAGAATCCTCCAGGCCTTCGACCAAGGCGGTCGGCGGATGCGGGGCCTCAGCGCCGTCCTCGTGGAGCCGGGCCTTGGTGGAGATAACGACGTTGTCGCGCGGCACGGCGGCGATTGCCTCGCCGACAATCTCTTCGGTGCCGTAGCGGGCCGCAGTGTCGAGGAGGTTGACGCCGAGATCCAGTGCCTGACGCACGAGGGTGACGGATTCGGCCCGGCTCTTGTCGGTCCGCGTTCCAAGCCGGCTGCTGCCGCCGCAGCCGAGGCCGGCCACCCCCACCTGCAATCCGGTTCGCCCCAAATTTGTTCGCTCCATCGCTCTTCCCCCACTGATTACAGGTTCATCCCTATAGCATGGGAACAACGAGGAATTCACGGCTTGCGCGGCGTTCCTTCCTTCGCCTATCATGGTTACTCGGCGTTGGTATACAAAGGGGCGATCCGCGATTTTCCCTTGCATATCGGTGTGCAATGAGCCTATTGGAGGGTGGCGGTCACATATTCACTCTGGCGTATCTTCATGGCCTGCCTTGCGGTTAGGCGAGTTACTCCCAGAAATTGTGAAACTCATGGACCCCGTGTCGCTGCGTAAAGCGGCCCGCGCCAATCGATTGTTTGAAAGGAGTAACGATGCCAACCGGAATAGTAAAATGGTTCAATCCGACCAAAGGTTATGGATTCATCCAACCCGAAGATGGATCGAAGGACGCTTTCGTCCATATCTCCGCCGTTGAACGGGCCGGCCTGACAAGCCTTCGCGAGGGTCAGAAGGTCGAGTACGAGCTCGTACCCGGTCGTGACGGCAAGTCCTCCGCAGAAAATCTCGTCGCCCTCGACTAAGCACCCCCTCCCCTTGGCTCTTGATTCCCGATCGACGGTCTTGGCCGGATTCTCGTTGCCTTCCCGGAACTGATAGTCAGCATCAAGATGGCACGCAGACCAAATTTCAGATTCGAACGCATGGAACGCGATAGGGCAAAAGCGGCGAAGAAAGCCGCGCGTGTCAAGGCAAGGGCGGAAAAGGCAGAGGGTAGGAAGGCGGAAAAGGCAGGTTTGGCGAATGAAGCCGAAGGGACGGAACAAATGGAACAGATCGTAAAGAATCCCGACGATTGATATCGTCGCTGGTTCTTGGCCCAACCTGACTGCGAAGGCCGCAGCTTTTTCTTGGATCTGGTGGCCGAAGGAAATTACCCAGGGAAATACTCCTTCGTCGACTGATTGTCCACAAACTCAAACCTATTCCTTGGCTGAACCTGGGACCTCGACCGTCGCAAGTGTTGGGTGGTCGGCCGTCTTTGTTGTTGACGGAAACGCTTGGCGGTTCG
Source organism: Rhodospirillales bacterium (assembly GCA_030746775.1). Lineage (GTDB taxonomy): Bacteria > Pseudomonadota > Alphaproteobacteria > Rhodospirillales > JASLLZ01 > JASLLZ01. The sequence goes on from JASLLZ010000133.1 coordinate 2,246, forward strand.
AACCCTTCGGCGGCCATCTTCTCGATGCTGTGACCTAGATACGACGATGAACGGAACTTCCAGCATGGCACGGCTCGCCGTCGATATCGGCGGTACCTTCACCGACGTGGTGTTGGCCATCGGTGGCCGACAAGTCACGACCAAGGTGTTGACGACTCCGGCGGCGCCCGAGGACGGCGTCCTCGCCGCGATCGAAAAGGTGCTTTCGGAAGCCGGAGCAGTGGCGTCCGAGATCGGCCTAGTGGTGCATGGCACGACCCTGGCCACCAATGCGTTGATCGAGCGCAAAGGGGCCCGGACGGCGCTCATCGTGACGGAAGGCTTCCGCGATTCCGTGGAGATGGCCTACGAGAACCGCTTCGAGCAGTACGACATCGGCGTCGATCGGCCGCCGCCTCTGGTGCCGCGCTATTTGCGCTGGCCGGTGGGCGAACGCATGAACGGCCAGGGCGAGGTGCTGCGCCCGCTCGACGAGTCCATGGTTGAGGCGTTATTACCGGCGATCGAGGAACACCGCATAGAAAGCATCGCCGTCGGCTTTTTGCACGCCTACGCCAATCCGGTTCACGAACGCCGCGTGGCTGAAATTCTGGGTGATCTCGCGACTGATATCCGCGTTACGCTGTCGTCCGAGGTCTGTCCCGAAATCCGCGAATACGAGCGCCAGTCGACGGCCTGCGCCAATGCCTACGTCCAGCCCCTGATGGCGCGCTATCTCACGCTGCTCGATCGGCGCCTGCGCGACTTGGGCTTCGCCTGTCCCTTTTATCTCATGACGTCGGGCGGCGGACTGACGACTTTGGAGACGGCGGTGCGCTTTCCCATCCGCCTTGTCGAATCGGGTCCCGCCGGGGGCGCCATCCTGGCCGGGCGTATCGCCGCCGATCATGGCCTCGACAAGGTGCTGTCGTTTGACATGGGGGGCACGACGGCCAAGGTTTGCTTAATCGACGACGCCCAGCCGCTGACCTCGCGCACCTTCGAAGTGGCGCGTGCCTATCGCTTCCTCAAGGGAAGCGGGCTGCCAATCCGCATTCCCGCCATCGAAATGGTGGAAATCGGAGCCGGCGGGGGGTCTATCGCGCGGGTCGATCCCATGGGTCGCATCACCGTCGGTCCGGACAGCGCCGGCGCCGACCCCGGTCCTGCCTGCTATGGCCTGGGCGGTGATGCGGCGACGGTAACCGACGCCGACGTGGCGCTGGGACGCATCGACGCCGGGACATTCACCGGCGGGGAGGTTGCCTTGGACCCCAAGCGGGCCTTCGTCGCCTTGAAGACTGCCGTTGGGGAGCCGCTTGAACTCAAGGAGCCCTTGGACGCATTTGCCGTCAGCGAACTGGTTGACGAGAATATGGCCAATGCGGCGCGTGTGCACGCCATCGAATGGGGCAAGGGAGTCGCCGAACGCTCCTTGGTGGCTTTCGGCGGCGCGGCACCCTTGCACGCGGCGCGCCTGGCGGAAAAGCTGGGCCTCGATACGATCATCGTGCCGGCCGGTGCCGGTGTCGGCTCGGCCATTGGCTTCCTGCGCGCTCCGATCGCTTACGAGGTGGTGCAGAGCCGCTATCTGCGGCTGGCGGAATTCGATCCCGATCTGGCCAATCGCATCCATCTCGAGATGGTCGACGAAGCCCGCGCCATTGTCCGCCGGGCGGCGCCCGAGGCCGAATTGAGCGAATCGCGGACGGCCTACATGCGCTATGCCGGCCAAGGCCATGAGATCGCCGCGGCCCTGCCGGTGCGCGACTTCCGCAAGGGCGACGGAGCGGTCCTGCACCGCATATTCGAAGACACCTATGCGCATTTGTACGGACGCACCATTCCCGGGCTCGACGTCGAGGTTCTAAGCTGGACCCTGACCGTCAGTGCCCCTGCGGTGGATTGGGAAGCCGTGGCCGAGGTGGCGGCCGGCGGACCCGACCTCAAGCCAAGGCGCCAGCGACGCATGTTCGACCCGGTCGAGGAAAGGTCGGTGGAGGCGCCGGAATACGCGCGCCGCGACCTCGTCCCCGGGGTGACGGTCGAGGGACCGGCATCGATCGTCGAGGAGCAGACGACGACAGTCGTCTCTTCCTCCTTCGATGCCGCCGTGGATGGCTTCGGTCATATCATCCTCACGCGGCGGCGCCCTGAAAGGAAGGAGTCCACGCCATGAAGGGCGTTTCGGGCCTCGATCTGATCCATTTGCAAATCATGTGGAGCCGCCTGCTTTCGGTGGTCGAAGAGCAGGCCCAGACCCTGGTGCGAACGGCCTTCAGCACCGCGGTGCGCGAAGCCGGCGACCTGTCGGCCGGGGTCTTCGACTTACAAGGGCGCATGCTGGCACAGGCCATCACCGGCACGCCGGGCCACGTTAATGCCATGGCCGCGTCGGTCGGTTTCTTTCTCGAAAAATATCCCATCGGAAACATGGTGGAAGGCGACGTCTACCTGACCAACGATCCGTGGCTGGGGACCGGGCACCTGCACGATTTTACGGTGGTGACGCCGGTCTTTCGCCGCGGTGACGCGGTGGCGCTTTTCGCCTCCACCTCTCACGTGGTCGACGTCGGCGGGCGTGGCTTCGGCCCCGATGCGCGTCAGGTTTACGAGGAAGGCATCAACGTTCCCATCATGCCCCTGGTTCAGGCCGGCACCATGAACCGGTTTCTTCTTGAGATCGTGGCCGCCAACGTGCGCGAGCCGTTACAGGTGGAGGGCGACCTTTACTCTCTCATCGCCTGCAACGACATGGGTCGGCGCCGGCTCGACGCCATGATGACCGAGTTTGGGCTGCAAACCATCGACGGCCTGGCCCAGCACATCATCGAAAGCTCTCGGCGCGCCATGCTTGATGAAATCGGCAAGATCCGCCCGGGTGTCTACGAAAACGCCATGCGCGTTGACGGTTACGACCGCGATCTCGACCTGGTGGCCCGCATGACGGTTGGCGAAGACGGCATCGATATCGACTTCACCGGCACGTCGCCGATTTCGGGCTATGGTATCAACGTTCCCATCACCTACACCCAGGCCTATGCGTCCTTCGGCGTGCGCTGCATCGTCGGCGCGTCGACTCCCAACAACGCCGGGTCGCTGGCACCGATCCGCGTCAGCGCGCCCGCCGGCAGCATCCTCAACGCACAACCGCCTTGCGCCGTGTCGGCACGCCACATCATCGGTCAGATGCTGCCCGACGTGGTGCTGGGTTGCCTCCACAAGGCGCTGGGAGACGTGGTCCCGGCGGAAGGCGCGTCGTCGTTGTGGAATCCCTTGGTCATGGGGGGGCATGGCGTAACCGGTGACGATGACTACGGCGACGCCATGCCGTTTACCATAAACTTGTTCCACGCCGGCGGAACCGGGGCGCGGCCGGGTAAGGACGGCCTGTCCGCCACCGCCTTCCCGTCCGGGGTCCGCTCTACCCCGGTGGAAATTAACGAGACCATCGCGCCGTTGCTTGTCACGCGAAAAGAGTATCGCATCGATTCCGGCGGTGCCGGGCATAACCGGGGCGGAACGGGCCAGGTGATGGAGATTACCCATGCCGAGGGCGCGCCCTTCGCCGTCTCGACCATGTTCGATCGCATCCGCCATCCGCCGCGCGGGCGTGGTGGTGGCAAGCAGGGCCTGAGGGGGACTGTGACCCTGGCTTCGGGTCCTTCTCTGAGAGGCAAGGGGCGCCAGCCCATTCCCACCGGAGACGGTGTGGTCATGAATATGCCCGGCGGCGGCGGCCTGGGCGACCCGCTAACGCGCGATGCGGGCCGTGTCGCCGACGACGTGCGCGACGGCTTGGTTTCCAGGCAGGCGGCGCTTGACGATTATGGCGTTGTCATCGGCGACGACGGAACATTCGACGAGGCGGCGACCGCGGCGCGGCGGCGCCAGGGCTGACCCCTCAGTTCTCGATATCGTCCATCTCCACGGAGATTTCGACGCGGCGGTTCGTACTGCGGTTGTCGGGCGTATCGTTGGTCACCAGGGGCCGGCTGTCGGCGAATCCCTGGACAGTGATGCGGTCCGCAGTGATCTCTCCTTGAGTGAGGATATGGTGGACGACCGAGACCGCCCGGGCCGCCGAAAGGTCCCAGTTGGAACGGAACGTCCGCGTCGAGATGGGGGTGTCGTCGGTATGCCCGGCGACGACGACTTGCCCCTTCGTCGCGGCCAGGGCATGGCTGATTTTGTCGAGGATGGGCAGGAACAAGTCCGTGAGCTCGGCGTTGCCCGAGGGAAAGGCGGCGCGGCCCGGGAAGCGGATGATGACGGCCCTTGGCTCTTCGATGACTTGGACCATCGACTTGTCGATCTCACTCGCCAGGGCGTCTTCCAGGCGGTCGGTCACGCGCCGCCGCGGGAGCTCGGACGAAGACTCATCAAGGGGAATGAGGGTTATGACGGGAGTCGAAACCAGACTGCTGGGCAGCGAAGAGGGGACCGCGTTGAAAGCCTCGGCGATGGGACCGGCGTTTTTTTTGAAACTGTCGCTGCTGACCTCGGCGAAAGAGAGAAGAAGCACGAACAGGCAGAGCAAGAGCGCCATCAAGTCGGCGTAGGTGACCATCCAGCTGGGCGTGGCCTTAACATCTTGTCGTCTTTCCCGCATGACCGTATTTACGCTTTCCGTCTTCTGAGGGCCGCCCCCGCGGGGTTGGACTTGGTGTCGCTTGTCCGGCGATTACGAGCCTGGGAGCCACCGTCGCCTCCGAGGCGTTGCTTCTCGGGTAGGTAGGACTCGAGGACCTCGACCAGGACAGACGGATTTTGGCGCCCGTGAATCTGGACGATACCTTCGATGATCAGCAATCTGTTCTCGCGCTCCTGCACGCTCTTGGCACGCAATTTCTCCGATATCGGCAGCGCGATGAGGTGGGCGATCAGCACCCCATAGAGAGTCGTTAACAGGGCCACCGCCATGGCCCGGCCGATGGTCGTCGGATCGCTCATATTGCTGAGCATTTGGACCAGACCGACCAAGGTTCCGAACATGCCGAAGGCGGGGGCCGAATCGCCGATCGCCGCGAAGACCTTTTCGCCCACTTCCTGGCGCATGATGGCCAAGTCCATCTCCTTGGTCAGCATCTTGCGGATGAACTCGGCGTCGCGGCCATCGACACAGAGCTGGACGCCCTTCTTGAAGAACGAGTTCGCGACCTTGACCCTCTCCAGACTCAGCAGGCCCGACTTGCGCGCCCGCTTGGTCAGGCGGATGGCCAGATCGATGAGTTCACGCGGGTTGTCGTGTTCGTTGACGAAGGCCGCCTTAATTCCCGCCGAGAAGGCGATAAAAATTCCCGACAAAGGAAAAGGGGCTGTCCCAGATAACTAGCCCAAATGCTTCCTAACCCATTGCCTCAATTGCGCTAATTGGATTGATGGG
>JASLLZ010000134.1 GCA_030746775.1 Rhodospirillales bacterium
CGCACGAAACTTCCTCTCTGCTGTCCTCATCGCCGCAATCGTCATATGGTGGATTAATTGAGTCTGGAGCCTAGGGGTCTTTATCATCGATCCTTGGTATAAGGTCGGTATCCCCGCCGCCCGCACGAGGAGAGACGCCATGGCCAGGTTATCGCCCATTCCGCCGGACCAGATGAGCGCCGAGCAGCGCCGCGTCCACGACCGCATCGCGGCGGGACCCAGGGGACGCGTGACCGGGCCTTTCACACTCTTGCTGAGAAGCCCGGAGGTCGCCGAGCGGGTACAGAATCTGGGCGAATTCCTGCGCTTTGACATCTCGCTGGCGCCCCATCTCAAGGAGTTGGCGATCCTCATGGTGGCGCGGCTGTGGACCTGCCAGTACGAATGGTACGCTCACGAGCCCTTTGCCCGCGAGTCCAACCTCGATTCGGCACTGATCGAGGCGATCCGCCTGGGCCGCCGCCCGCAATTCAACGACGGCGAAGAAGAGGCGGTCCACGACCTGACTCGGGGCCTGGTCACGAATCATGTAATTGATGATGCGGTTTATGAGCGTTGCATGGCGTTTTTCGGCGAAGCAACGGTCGTTGAGCTGGTCAACCTGATCGCCTATTACGCCCTCATCGCCCATAACCTCAACGCCTTCGAGGTCGATCTGCCCGACGGCGCCGAGCCGCCCCTGCCGCCCCTGCCGGCGTGACAACGCCCGGTTTGACACCCCCCGGCAATATTTCTAATCTCGCCGCGTGGCGGCCGAAGAAAGTGGGACAATCAAGTCCCCTCCCCTATGGACCGCTTGGGAAACGTCATGCAGCTCGATCCGGTCCTTCTTGAGATCCTTGCCAACAAGGTCGTCGCCGCGTCGGAGGAGATGGCATCGACCCTGCAGCGCACGGCGCGCACGCTGTTCGTCAAGGAGGCGGCGGACTTCGCCTGCGCCCTGGTCGGCGTCGACGGGCGTGTCTTCGCCCACCCCTGGGCCTCGGGGGTTAATCTCTTCGTCAACCTAGACGCCAACGAGGCCATCCGCGCCGTGCCCGATCTGGAGCCGGGCGACGTCATCGTTACCAACGACCCCTACCAGACCGGCGCCATGGTCACCCATACCCCGGACATCACCCTGATCGAGCCCTATTTTCATAAGGGCCGCATCGTCGCTTACGGCTGGTGTTTCATCCATTCCACCGACGTCGGCGGAAGCGTGCCCAGTTCCATCGCGCCGTCGCTTGACGATATTTATCAAGAGGGCGTCCGCTTCCCGCCCATGAAGCTGATGAAAAAGGGCGTGATGAACGAAGACTTCGTCACGCTTTTGCGCGCCAACTGCCGCATCCCGGACGAGAACATGGGCGATATCCGGGCCATGCTGGCGTCCTTGCGCACCGGGGGCTTGCGTACCCGCGACATCATCGAGCGCCACGGAGTCGAGACCTTCGTCACCTGCCAAGAGGATCTGCAGGCCTATTCCGCGCTCAAGGCGCGGGCCGTGCTGAGGCGCGTGCCCGACGGCGTTTACGAATTCTGGGACTTCATGGACGACGACTTGGTGAGCCGCATCCCGATCCGCCTCAGGGTCAAGATGACGGTCGCCGACGGCGAAGTGCATCTCGACTTCTCGGGCACCGACCCAGAGGTCAAGGCGGCTTACAACATCGCCACCTTCGACCGCTTTCACGAGTGGCTGACCATGCGCTTTACGTCGTTCCTGTGCACCAACGACAAGACCATCGTCATCAACGCCGGCCTCTACCGCCCCTTCACCATGACCAACCCCCGGGGCTCGGTGCTCAACGCCGAGTTCCCGGCCGCCGTCGGCCTGCGTTCGGCGCCGGCGCGGCGCCTCAATGACGCCATCACCGGCGCCATCCTCAAGGCGGCGCCCGAGATGATTTCGGCGCCGACGCCGGGCGCCGGCATGACCTTCGTCCTGGCCGAATACGACGCCCAGGGCGCCAAGCCGACTGTCGGCGTGTTGCAGCCCATGCGCGGCGGCATGGGTGGGTTCAACGGGCGCGACGGCGTCGATTGCCGCGACGCCACCATGTCCAACATGTCCAACCATTCCCTTGAGTTCGTCGAGGCCGACTCGGGCGTCCTCTTTCACGAATACGACATCCGACCCGATTCGGGCGGACCCGGGCGCTGGCGCGGCGGCGTCGGCCAGATGCTGACCGTCGAGATCCTGCGCGACGGCGCGGTGATCATCCCGCGCGGCATGGAACGCTTGCGCTTCCCCGCCTGGGGCGCGGTCGGCGGCAAGCCGGCCCAGCCCTACCGCTGCATCCTCAACAAGGGCCGCGCCGACGAGAAGCTCCTGCCCAAGCTCGACAGCTTCGCGATCAAGAAGGGCGACACGGTGACCATGATGATGCCGGGCGCCGGCGGCTATGGCGATCCCTATCTGCGCGACACCGCGTTGGTAAACCGCGACGTCGCGTGGGGCTTCGTCGGCCGCCGATCGGCCGAGCGGGACTACGGCGTCATCGTCGCCGACGAAGGGACGGTGGACGAAGAGGCGACGCGCAGGACGCGCGCCAGCCGGGTCAAGGACAACGTCCGAGCCGGCTTCGACTTCGGCCCCGAGCGCGAAGCCTGGGAGGCGGTCTTCGACGACGCCACCATGGGCGAGATCTGCCGCCGGGTCATGGCCTTGCCGCGCTCGGCGCGCTGGGAGACGCGGCACCGCCTGTTCATGCGCGCCGTGCCCGACCTGCCCCTGGCCGGCGACACGCCGACCCTCGCCCATGTATTGTCCGACGCCGACGCTGTGCGGGCACGGCTGTTCCGGGCGATGGAAGAAATTCTCCCCCAAACCGTCGAGCGGGCGGCGGAATAGCCGTTCAAGAAAAGCGAAGGGCGGCCTCCCAGCGGAGACCGCCCGTTGTTTTAATCCGCTTGCCTATTCCTTGGTGGCGCCTTCGGCCACGGTTTGTTCATCCTTGCGTGGCTCGTAGCGGATTCCGGGGCGCGACGCCCAGACGTTGACCTGCCAATGAAGGGGGATGGTCCCGAGGTCCTTCATGGCCTCGCCGTAGGCCTGGAACAGGAGCTTCTCGCGCTTCGCCTGGTCCAGCTCGTAAAGGGCCTTTTTCGTCAACTCGTCGACGGTGCGGTTGGAGAAATAGCCGCGGTTGACGGCACCCAGACCCAGTCCCTTGCTTTGGGAATGCATCATGTTGTTGAGGGACGACGACCCGTCACCGGTGTCGGAGCCATAGCCCATCAGCGCCAAGCCGAAATGGCCTTTCGCCATGCGCGAGAAGTAGACGCTTTTGGGCACGGCCAGGACTCGGGCCTTGATGCCGATGCGGCTCAGGAACCCGGCGATGGTCTCGACGATCTTGGCGTCGTTGACGTACCGGTCGTTGGGGCCGTTGACGACGACCTGGAAGCCGTCGGGATAGCCGGCCTGGGCAAGCAGTTTCTTGGCTCCCTCGGGATCGAAAGCCTCGGCCTTGATGGCCGGGTCGTGGCCGTGGTTGCCCGGCGGGATCATCTGACCGGCGGCGATGGCGGAGCCCTGCATGACCCGGTTGACGATGGCGTTGCGGTCGATGGCCATGGAGATCGCCTTGCGCACCCGCCAATCGCGAATCGGGTTGGGCCGGATGGGCTTGCCGGCTTTGTCGGTCACCTCTTCGACCACCGACCGACCGACGTTGGTCCACATGTGGATGATGCGGTTCGAGGGCCCGCTCCAGACGCGCACCTTGGCATTTTTCTTGAGATCCGGAGCGTCCTGGGTGGGCACGAAATCGATGAGGTCCACCGCTCCCGAAAGCAGCGCGGCGACCCGCGACGGATCGGACTTGATCGGCTTGTAAACCACCTTGTCCCACTTCGCCTTGTCGCCCCAGTAGTTGGGATCCTTGACCATCACCAGGCGGTCGCCGGGCACCCATTCGACGAACTTGTAGGGACCCGAGCCGACCGTCCCCTTGCCCTTGTTGTAGTCCTCGGTGGTGGTGCCCTTACCGTGCTTGAGCGAGATGAGATGCGCCACCGACATGTCGTTGGGCATCAGCGGATAGGGCTTCTCGGTCATGATGTGGACCGTGTGGTCGTCGATCTTCTTGAATTTCTTGTTCTTGTAAAAGCGGCCCGGCGTCGAGGCGCTACCCGGCACGTTGGGCGAACGCTCGACCGTGAACAGGAAGTCGTCGACCGTGATCGGCGAGCCGTCCTGCCACTTGGCGTCCTTGCGCAGCTTGAACTCCCAGGTCTTGTCGCCCGCCGGCTTCCACGATTCGGCCAGATCCGGTTGCAGTCTCTCGTTGGCGTCGCGTCTTACCAACCTATTGAAGATGTGGTCCGAGATCTGCCGGTTGGGCGGGCTGTTGAAGAAGTGGGGATCGACGGAACTGGTCTCGACGCGCACGCCGATGGTCAGCGTATCGGACCAGGCGGGTGCGGCCGCCACCGCCAAAACCACGGCGCCGACCAAACCTATGGTAAGTTTCCTCATGAGGTTCCTCCCTTTGATGTGGATCGTTGAGTGTCGGGATTTAACGACTCCTCTTTCCCCCCTGTCAAGGTTTGCCCGCCCGGCCGCTGTCCGCGGCTCCCGGATGGTGCTAGTGTGGCGGGTGAACCGAACACCCAACGCGGCGAGGTAGGACAATGACGAAAGAAATTCCAAACGTACTGCGCTTTCACGACCCCATCGGCGAGGCAGCCCCGGCGGTCTTCGATTCGCCGCATAGCGGCCTTGGCATCCCCGACGACTTCGGCTGTCTGCCCGATGCAGAGGCGCTGCGCGGCTCGGGTGTCGACAATCACGTCGATGGGCTGTTCCAGGGCGTGACCAAACACGGCGCGGCGTTTCTCGAAGCCCTGTTCCTGCGCAGCTATATCGACCCCAACCGCGACGAGGACGAGATAGACCCCGACATGCTGGACGCCCCCTGGCCCGGGCCCCTGCGCCAAAGCGAGCGGGTCAAAATGGGCAGCTCCCTGATCTGGAAGATCGGCCCGCCCGAGCTTCACTTCTATGACCGCAAGCTGACGGTGGCCGAGGTCAAGAGCCGCATCGAGACCTACTGGCGGCCCTACCAGACAACCTTGAAGGAGACCCTGGACGGGCTCCACGAGCGCTTCGGCCAGGTGTGGCACTTCAACTGCCATTCCAACCGTACCTACGGCACGCCGAACGCGCCCGACGGTCTGGGCACGAAGCGCCCGGAGATGGAGATCGGCACCCTTGACGGTGCCGCTTGCGAACCGGGATACACCGAACTGGTGCGCGAGACCCTCGCCGGTTTCGGCTATCAGGTCGAGGTCGATGGCTTTTTCAAGGGCAACCACCTGGTGCGCGCCTATTCGGACCCGGCCAAGGGGCGTCACTCGATGATGCTGGAGGTCCGCAAGAACCTCTATATGGACGAAGAGACGCTTGAGCCCAACGCCGGCTTCGCCGAGGTCCAGGCCAACATGTCCAAGCTGGCCCGGGCGATCTGTGACTACGCACGCTCAAAGACGGCGTAGTTCGGCGGGCGGCGGAAAGTTACCGCATTACCAATTCGTAACTTCAAGGGCGACGCGGCCCCGGCTACACTGTTTCAATGCGCGTGTTGGTGATCGAGGACGACCGCGAAGCCGCCGCCTTTCTGGTCAAGGGTCTTGAGGAGAGCGGCTACGCCGTCGATCATGCCGGCGACGGGACGGACGGCCTCCATCTTGCCGCCAACGAACGCTATGACGTGATGATCGTCGACCGCATGCTGCCCGGCCTCGACGGCCTCACCATCGTCGAGACCATCCGTGGCCGGGGCATCGCGATCCCGGTTCTCATCCTCAGCGCCCTCGATCAGGTCGACGAACGGGTGCGCGGCCTCAAGGCGGGCGGCGACGACTATCTGGCCAAGCCCTACTCCTTCGCCGAGCTGCTGGCGCGGATCGAGGCCCTTCTCCGACGCGCCAAGGCGGGGGTGGCTGAAACCCGGCTTAGGGTGGCGGACCTGGAAATGGACCTGCTGGCGCGCACCGTCAAGCGCGCCGGGAAAACCATCGATCTGCAACCGCGTGAGTTCCGCCTGCTTGAATACCTGATGGGGAACGCCGGCCATGTGGTCACCCGGACGATGATGCTGGAAGCGGTCTGGAATTATCACTTCGATCCCCAGACCAACGTCATCGACGTCCATGTCAGCCGCCTGCGCGCCAAGATCGACAAGGACTTCGGCAGTCCCCTTCTGCACACCGTGCGGGGCGCCGGATATTGTCTCCGTGAACCCGATTAAACGGCTCGGCGGCTCCACCGTGCGCTTCGCGCTGGTCTATCTGGCGCTGTTCGGCCTTTCGGCTTCGGCGCTGTTGGGATTCGTCTATACGACGTCGGTCGGCGTCATCGATAGCCAGACCGATAACACCATCGAGGCCGAGATTACCGGCCTTGCCGAGCACTACCGCGAGGCCGGCCTGATCGGCCTGACCCAGATCGTCAAGCGGCGCAGCCGGGGCAGCCCCGGGCGGCGCAACATGTACCTGGTCGCCGACCCGCGCTTCAAACCGGTGGCGGGCAACCTCAGCCGCTGGCCCGACGAGGCCCGCGAGGCGCCGGGGTGGATCGACTTCCTGGTCGAAACCGAGGCAGGCGGCGATGGCCAGCCACAGGTGGCGCGGGCGCGCGTCTTCTTCCTGGCCAACGGCTTTCACCTGCTGGTCGGCCGCGACACCACCGAACGAAGCGCCTTCCGCAAGCGCATGACCGAGGCCCTGTTGGGGGCGCTGGCGCTTTCGGTCGTGCTCGGCGCGGCCGGGGGCCTGTTGATGGGCCGCCATGTATTGCGCCGCATCGACGCCGTCAACCGGACCAGCCGGGGCATCCTGGAAGGCGACCTCAAGCGCCGCGTGCCGGTTGGGGACAGCGGCGATGAGTTCGATCAGCTGGCGCACAACCTCAACGCCATGCTGGACCGCATCGGCGATCTGATGAGGGGCATGCGCGAAGTCGCCAACGGCATCGCCCATGACTTGAGAAGTCCGATATCGCGCCTGCGCGCGCGCCTCGAGGTGACCCTGCTCGGCGAGGCCGGCCCGGACGAATACCGCCACGCCGTGGAGGAAACGATCGCCGAGACCGATGCCATCCTTGAGACCTTCAATGCGCTTTTGGGGATATCGCTCGCCGAGTCGCGCGCGCTCCGCGACGACTTCGCGGAGATCAACCTGGCCGCCCTGGTGACTGACGCGGCGGAGCTCTACCAGCCCCTGGCCGAGGAAAAGCGACAGAGGGTAAGCGTCGAAACCGAAGCCGGGCTTGCCATACTCGGCAACCATCGCCTGCTCTCCCAGGCGGTGGCCAACCTCTTGGACAACGCGGTCAAGTACACGCCGGCCGGCGGCACGGTCTCGATCATGGCCGCGAGCGGCGAAGCGGGTCCCGAAATCGTCGTCGCCGACGACGGCCCGGGCATTCCGCCCGATTTCCGAGACAAGGCGGTGCGACGTTTCAGCCGCCTCGAGGCCAGCCGCCAGGCGCCGGGCAGCGGCCTCGGCTTGAGCCTGGTCGCCGCCGTCGCCGAACTCCATAACGCCGTCCTTTGTTTGGCGAACAACGGCCCGGGCCTCAGGGTCGTGATGCTCTTCGCCCCGGGGCC
>JASLLZ010000135.1 GCA_030746775.1 Rhodospirillales bacterium
CGGCCCGCACCCCCACCCGGCCACCCATGGCATTGTAACCTAGGGGTGGCCGGGAGGGGGTGCGGGCCGGTACCGTATCCAAAGAATACTTCCTAGGGTCGCCGACAATGCTTGAACTGGTCATCGCGACGGCGGTTTTCGTCGCCACCCATACCCTGCCGGCCTACCGGCCCCTGCGCGGCGCCCTGGTCGAACTTATCGGCGAACGGCCCTATCTCGTGCTCTATTCCTTGGTCACCGCCGCCGTCCTGGTCTGGGTCGGTTTCGCCTACGTCAACGCGCCCCATTTCGAGGTATGGCCGATGGCGGAATGGATGCGCTGGGTGCCGCTTTTGGTCCTGCCCTTCGCCTGCATCCTCCTGGTCGCCGGCCTGGCCGCCCCGAACCCCCTGTCGCTGGGCCGGACGGCGGCCGGCTTCGATGCCGGACGGCCGGGCATCGTCTCGGTGACGCGCCACCCGGTAATGTGGTCGCTGGTCGGGTGGGCGGCGGCCCATGTACCGCCCAACGGCGACGCGGCATCGTTGATTGTGTTCGGCCTGTTCTCCGCCCTCGGCCTCGCCGGCCCGCCCAGTCTGGACAACAAGCGGCGCGCCCAACTGGGCACGGAGGCGTGGCGGCGTCTCGCCGAACCGACATCGAACGTCCCCTTTGCCGCCAACCTGGCCGGGCGCGCGCGTCTCGATGTACGGGGCATGGGCGTTGCCGCGCCCCTTGGCGGCCTGGCCCTTTACGGCGTTGTCCTATGGGGCCACGAATGGGTCGTCGGCGCCTCGCCGCTGCCGTGACGGACGCGGCGGGGCATGACAGGGCGCCGCCAACTTGATAGAAGCCCGGCCATGGACGCGCGCATCCGCAACTTTGCCATCATTGCCCACATCGATCACGGCAAGTCGACCCTGGCCGACCGCCTGATCCAGGCCTGCGGCGGGCTCTCGGCGCGCGAGATGAAGGACCAGGTGCTCGACACCATGGACATCGAGCGCGAACGCGGCATCACGATCAAGGCCCAGGCCGTCCGCCTGACCTATAAGGCCTTGGACGGCGAGACCTATCAGCTCAACCTGATGGATACCCCCGGCCACGTCGATTTCTCCTACGAGGTGAGCCGGTCCCTGGCCGCCTGCGAAGGCTCGCTCCTGGTCGTCGATGCGACCCAGGGCGTCGAGGCCCAGACCCTGGCCAACGTCTATCTGGCCACCGAGGCCGACCATGAAGTGGTGCCGGTGCTCAACAAGATCGACCTGCCGGCCGCCGAGCCCGAACGCATCATCGAGCAGATCGCCGACGTCATCGGCCTCGACACCGAAGGGGCGCTTCGGATCTCGGCCAAGACCGGCGTCGGCATCGACGCCGTCCTCGAGGCCCTGGTGCACCGCCTGCCGCCGCCCCAGGGCGAGGTGGAGGCGCCCTTGAAGGCCCTTTTGGTGGACAGCTGGTACGATGCCTATCTCGGCGTCATGATCCTGGTCCGGGTCCGCGACGGGGTGCTCAGGCGCGGCATGAAGGTGCACATGATGTCGACCGGCGCCCTCCATCAGATAGAGCAGGTCGGCGTCTTCACGCCCAAGGCGACGCGCATCGATCAGTTGGAAGCGGGCGAGATCGGCTATATCACCGGCTCCATCAAGGCGGTCGCCGACACCCGCGTCGGCGACACCATCACCGAGGAAAAACGGCCGACGGCCGAACCCCTGCCCGGCTTTAGGCCCTCGGTGCCGGTTGTCTTCTCGGGCCTCTTTCCGACCGACGCCGCCGAGTACGAAGACCTGCGCGAAGCCCTGGCCCGGCTGCATCTCAACGACGCCAGCTTTCACTACGAGGCCGAATCCTCGGCGGCGCTGGGCTTTGGCTTCCGCTGCGGCTTCCTTGGCCTCCTGCACCTGGAGATCGTCCAGGAGCGCCTTGAGCGCGAATTCGATCTCGACCTCATCACCACGGCGCCGAGCGTTATCTATAAGGTGCACGGCCGCGACGGCACGGTCCAGGAACTGCACAGCCCCGTCGACATGCCCGAGCCCACACACATCGAGCGCATCGAGGAGCCGTGGATCAAGGCCACCATCTTGGTGCCCGACGACTACCTGGGCGCGGTCCTGCAACTGTGCACCGAACGGCGCGGCGAACAGTTGGAGCTGACCTACGTCGGGCGCCGGGCGCTGGCCATATACCGGCTGCCCCTCAACGAGGTGGTGTTCGACTTCTACGACCGCCTCAAATCGGTATCGCGGGGCTACGCCAGCTTCGATTACGAATTGGACCGCTACGTCGAGGCCAATCTGGTCAAGGTCTCCATCCTGATCAACACCGATCCGGTCGACGCGCTGGCCTTCATCGTGCACGAGCGCCACGCCGAGTCGCGGGGACGGGCGATTTGCAAGAGACTGAAGGACCTGATCCCGCGCCAACTGTTCAAGATCGCCATCCAGGCCGCCATCGGCGGGCGCATCATCGCCCGCGAGACCGTCAGCGCGCTGAGGAAGGACGTGACCGCCAAGTGCTACGGCGGCGACGTGTCGCGCAAGCGCAAGCTCCTCGACAAGCAGAAAAAGGGCAAGAAACGCATGCGCCAGATCGGCAAGGTGGAAATCCCCCAATCCGCCTTCCTGGCGGCTCTGAAGACCGGCGAGGATTAGGGGTTCTCGGCAGTTGCTTGGCGTTCTAGGTCACGAACTCATAATCTCGTGGTGCAAACTTGGTGACCGCTTCTGAGCCACTCAATTCCGCTTTAGCTCTGAGACCGGACTAAATTGGAATCTCTGTTGGACTTCCGGGTTTGACCCAAAGCGGACATATTGGGTAGACACGAAAAAGGTCTGCCAATGACCTTTTCGGACGTGGTCTGTAGACGGTTGTTGAATTAAGCCCAGCCCAGTTGCCTCAAGGAATGCCCATCATTCCAGATTTTCGTCATGTGGCGAATTTTTCCCGCGTCGAAATTCATCACGTAGACATAATCTGCCGCCACCGTATTGCCCGTTGCCGGCATCGGTCCACCCTCACCACTGTGGGTCCCGTGAAAAATTGCCGCCGCAACTACGGAATTCCGCTCTTCATCACCGGCAAAAGCTGTCAATTCATAGTGGCCATCTGGAATGGGGCCGAGCAGGCCCTGCATCCAGTCCGCATATTCGGCAAGTGTGGTAACCTCTGCCAGCGCATCGGCCTGGCAGGGAAATGTTGCATCGCCGTGGCACCACTCTGAGCAGCCATTCCAGCCTTTGCCGGTCTCACAAGCGTCGGAAAAAGTCATCGCAGTTTGAGAAATTGACATACACCTAATCTCCCTGTTTTGAGGCGCCCACGAACTCATGAATATGTGAACCTCCTTGTGGGTCAAGCAACTTATTTTGCATGTGCGATGCATCCAAACCTGAAATCCGCTTCTGGTTAAAACCTGACCAAGATTCTCTTTGTTTCGTATGACTGGAAATCATTGACAAGCGGACATAGCCTAACTCCGGCGGTCGTCGCCGCCGTCCAGGTCGATGTCGTCGAACGGTCCGTGGTCGGGGGCCATGTCGTCTTCGCGGCGGTCGTAGTCATCCTCTTCCTCCGCCGCCTCGGCCAGGGCATCGAACAGGAAGAGCGATTCGTCTTCGTCGTTTTCGTCGTCTTCGCCCTCTGGATGGCGCGGCCGAAAGCGCCACGCCAGGGCGGCGCCGGGGCCGCCCAGGAGCAGCCAGGCGGGAAGGCTCAGCAGCGGCCGGGCCAGGTATTCCCACAGCGCCCAGTGCAGGTGGCGCTCGACCAAGATCTGGGTGACCACAAGCTTGCCCGGCCACAGGGTGTACCAAAGATCATGGGCCGACAGGATGACCGACATCTCGGCGCCATGAATCCGCGCCATGGTCTCGTAGGCGGCGGCCACGAAGGCTCCCCCAAGCAGGACCCAGCCCAGAACGAACAGGATTTTCATGCCTTCATTAAGGCCCCTTGCGAGGCCGAATCGCAAGGCCTATTGACCCAGGTCATGGATCGGGCGTAGGGATTTCCCCATATCCTCCGTTAGTTTCGGAGTCGACCGGCAATGAACCAGCCATCGCGATCCACGCCGCCGTTCTCGCCCGTTCTCGTGGCCGGGATGTTGGCGCGCCCGTTGCCGCCGGCACTTTTGCAGCCCGCCCTTGGCGTCGCGCTGGCGGCCATTCGGCGCAACCATCCCCAAGTGTTCGAGCGCCTGTCGGGCCTCGGCAGTCCGGTGTTCCTCATCGATCCCGTTGACCTGCCCTTCGTCTTCGTCCTCAAGACCGAGGCCCAGGCGCCGGAGCTGCGCTGCCGGACGGACGGCGACGGCCTGGCGGCGACGGCGACCATACGCGGCCCCCTGCTCGCCCTCATCGATCTTCTCGAAGGAAGGCTCGACGGCGACGCGCTGTTCTTTTCGCGCGAGCTGACCATCGAGGGCGATACCGAGGCCGTGGTGGCGCTCGGCAACGCCGTCGACGGCGCCGAGATCGAGCTTGGCGCCGCCATCGCTTCATTGCTCGGGCCGCTCGCCGGACCGGCGCGTTTCCTGGCCGGCGCCGCCGGCATCGCGTTTGCGCGCCTGTCGGAGGACCTGGAGACCCTGCGCGGCGCCGCCGTCGGGCCCGTTCAGCGTCACGCCGCCGCCCAGTCGGCGCGGATCGACGGCCTGGACGAGGCGGTCGGCGAACTGAAGCGCGCCAGCGCCAAGAACAGGGCCCGCAAACGATGACCACGCGCTTGGAACTGGTCTGCCCGGCGGGGACGCCGGCGGCGCTCAGGGCCGCCGTGGATGCGGGCGCCGACGCGGTCTATCTGGGCTTTCGCGACGAGACCAACGCGCGCAACTTCCCCGGCCTCAACTTCAACCGCGACGAGCTTGGCCAGGGCGTCGTCCATGCCCACGAAAACGGCGCCAAGGTCCTGGTCGCGGTCAACACCTATCCCGAGGCCGGCAACCCGGGTCCGTGGCACCGCGCCGTCGACGACGCGGCGGCACTGGGCGCCGACGCCGTCATCTTGGCCGACATCGGGCTGGCCGATTACGCCCGGCGCACCCATCCCGGACTGAGGCGCCATCTCTCGGTGCAGGCCTCGGCGTCCAATGCCGAGGCGATCCGCTTTTATCACCGCGCCTTCGGCGTCAAGCGGGTGGTCCTGCCCCGGGTCCTGACGGTGGCCGAGATCGCGCGGCTCAACGCCGAGATACCGGTCGAGACCGAGGTCTTCGTCTTCGGTGGCCTGTGCGTCATGGCCGAGGGGCGGTGTTCGCTGTCGTCCTATGTCACCGGGCAGTCGCCCAACATGAACGGGGTCTGTTCGCCGGCCAGCCACGTGCGCTATGTCGAAGAAGGCGGGCGCTTGGTTTCCAAGCTCGGCGACTTCACGGTCAACGTTTTCGCCGACGGCGAACAGGCCGGCTATCCGACCCTGTGCAAGGGGCGCTTTGTCGCCGATGGGGGGGAGCCGTCCTACCTGTTCGAGGAGCCGACCAGCCTCAATGCCATCGACATCCTGCCCGAGTTGATGGCGGCCGGGGTAACGGCGCTCAAGATCGAGGGCCGTCAGCGCAGCCGCGCCTACGTCACCAAGGTGGTGAGCGCCTTTCGCCACGCCGTCGACGCGGCGGCGCGGGGCGAGCCGGTGCCGCCCGGCGGACTGGAGGCGGTGACCGAGGGCCGGCGCCAGACCACCGGCGCCTACCGCAAAACCTGGCAGTGACGGGAGCGGCGATGGCGGCGGCGGCGAACGAGACCAAGCTGACCTTGGGGCCGGTGCTGTTCAACTGGCCCCCCGAAGCATGGCGGGACTTCTATTTTCGCATCGCCGACGAGGCGCCGGTCGACACCGTTTCCATCGGCGAGGTGGTGTGTTCCAAGCGCAGCCCTTTCTTCGCGCCCCATCTGGCCCAGGTCGTCGAGCGCCTTGAGGCGGCCGGCAAGGAAGTCGTCCACGCCACCTTGGCCCTGATCATGAGCGATGACGATCTGCAAGCGGTGCGGGCGCTGGCCGGGGATGAGGAGATGCTGGTCGAGGCCAACGACATCTCGGCGGTCTCCCTTCTCGCCGGGCGCCGCCACACAATCGGCCCCCTTGTCAACGTCTACAGCGAGGGGACGCTGGCCGCCCTGGCCGAACAGGGCGCCGAGCGAGTCTGCCTGCCGCCCGAAATGCCGGCCCGCATCATTGCCGCCCTGGCGAAGACGGCGGAGCCGGAACTGGAGGTCCAGGTCTTCGGACGTCTGCCCCTGGCCCTTTCGGTGCGCTGCTACCACGCGCGGTCGCGCAACCTGCACAAGGACGGCTGTCAGTTCGTCTGCGCCGACGATCCCGACGGCATGGCCGTCGAAACCCTGGATGGCGATCCCTTCGTCGCCGTCAACGGCACCCAGACCCTGTCCCATGCCTGGTGCAACCTGGTGCGCGAATTGGCCCAGATGAAGGCCGCGGGCCTCTGCCGCTTTCGTCTGTCGCCCCAGGACGTGGACATGGTGGCGGTGGCCGGGACCTTCCGCGACGTGCTGGACGGCCGCCTTGAGGCCGACGCGGCGTTCGCGGCCCTGGCCGAGATTGCCCACGGATCGCCCTTCTCCAACGGCTTTTATCACGGCACCGAAGGCGTCCGTCTGGTCGAACCGGCCGTCGAGTAGGTTGCCGTTGCCCGCCGGCCAGCCGTCGGGTAGGTTGCCGCCAGCGGAGGGGTGGCCGAGTGGCTGAAGGCGCACGCTTGGAAAGCGTGTATAGGGGAAACTCTATCGCGGGTTCGAATCCCGCTCCCTCCGCCAACCGCACCCTTTTGTTTTGGAACGATAATTTGACGCACCAATCAACACTCAAAGCGCCGGCACTTTGTTCCAACCGCAAATACCTCGTCGCGGATGTAACCGTCCGCTCGGGATTTTCGCTAGACGAGATTGATGGTGCCCTCGATCACCTTGCTCAGGCTGGGATCGTCGATGACGAGGGTTACCTTCACGTTCAACTGTTCGTCACCCTTGAGACGGCCGTCGGCCAGGGCCTCGCGCACCGCGATCTCGATCTCGCGCTGCGACGTCACGCCGACGTTTTTCAGAAACTTTCGGATTTGCATGTTGAAAACGTCATCGTCCATGAGAGCCCTCCGTTGGAGTTTGATTGGCCGGAGAGCGTAAAGACAACGCCCTGTTCGGGCCAGTGATTTGTTGATTGGACGCCGTCTCGACGGTTGCGCGACCGCGGCCCCGCGACGGGCTGGACGAAGCGCCCTTCATGGAAACCGTTCCACGTGTTCCGGCCGCGCCACGCCGGGTCGGGGGCGACAGGCCAGGCCCGCAGCGGGAGACCGGCTAACTCCATTAACGCAGTGGACCAGGATCGGCTTGCGGTTGTCATTCCACTGAAGCGCAAGTTCGATTAATTTCTCAATGTCTGCCATACACGGTGAGATTCCGGGTATCTTCCAATCAACGTCGTGAAAGCCGAGTCGAAGATGATTGTTGACGTTGATGTAGGTTGGAGTGGGAAGGGTGTGACCGATTTCCTGTAACCACGGATCCAGACCTCCTGATGGCCGAAGGCGACGGGTACGGAGTAATCATTATTCCGAT
>JASLLZ010000136.1:0-1283 GCA_030746775.1 Rhodospirillales bacterium
GGCGGCTACTTCGGCGAGCTTGCGGCACTCGACAGTCAACCCCGCTCGGCCAGCGTGATAGCCTTGACCGAGACGCTCGTCATCTCCCTGCCGCCCGACATATTCCTCAAGACCTTGTCCAGGCATCCCTCCCTGGCGCTCAAGGTGATGATTCACCTGGCTCATGTCGTGCGCACATCGACCGACCGCATCATGGACCTCGGCACCCTCGCCGCGCACAACAGGGTCCACGCCGAACTGTTGTGCGAGGCGCGCGCCATCATGGACGGCAAAAACAGGGCGGTGATCTCGCCCCATCCCGCGCACGGAGACATCGCCAGCCGCGTTAGCACCGCCCGCGAGACGGTGTCCCGGGTGTTGAGCGACCTCACACGCCAGGGCATCGTGCAGCGGACCAAGGATGTCCTCATCCTGCCTGACGTTGAGCGCCCTCAAGAAATGGTTGAGCGAGAGCGGAGCGAATGAAGTCGGGCCGCAACCCCGTTGGTCTGGGATATGGTGGTGGCGCGCCCGAAGTTACCCTCGCTCCATCATCGCCGCTCCACTGTCCGATGACCGTTTGGGGCCCATAGCGGTAGCGCCCATGACTCTGGGCTCAAGTTTACTGTTGAGCGCAAGGCAGGCCTGATCCGCCAAGAGGCAGACGCCGAAGACTTTAATTGGGGAAGGTTTCAATCTGAAACACTTCCTCCCCGCACCGGCCATAGCCAGCCATTATGCGGCGCAGTATAATCAATTTCCCGGCGATCGCCCGAGGCACGGAGTTTTCACTGTGAGCGTAACAAACCGGCCCCAAAGAATTTCGGTGCCCGACATTCGGGCCCGCAAGGGCGGCGTGCCGGTGGTCTGCCTGACCGCCTATACGACACCCATGGCGCGGCTTCTCGACAATCACGTCGATCTCTTGTTGGTCGGCGATTCCCTGGCCATGGTGGTTTACGGCTTCGACAGCACCTTGGCGGTGACGCTCGACATGATGATCGCCCACGGCGCTGCCGTCGTGCGCGGCACCGACAATGCCTGCGTCATCGTCGACATGCCGTTTGGGACCTATCAGGAATCCCCCCAACTGGCGTTTCGCAACGCGGCGAGGGTGATGGCCGAAACCGGCTGCGCCGGGGTCAAGGTGGAAGGCGGCGCCGAGATGGCCGAGACCATCCGCTTTCTCACCGGGCGCGGCGTGCCGGTGTTCGGCCACGTCGGCCTCATGCCCCAATCCGTGCACACCGTCGGCGGCTACCGCGCGCGCGGCCGCAAGAACCAGGACGCCGCCGCCATCCTGG
>JASLLZ010000136.1:1383-7358 GCA_030746775.1 Rhodospirillales bacterium
CGACGCCCGGGCGGTGGCCGAGGCCGGCGCCTTCGCCCTGGTCATCGAGAGCACCATGGAGCCCCTGGCCCGGCGCATCACCAAGGCCGTCGCCATCCCGACCATCGGCATCGGCGCGTCGGCCGCCTGCGACGGCCAGATCCTGGTCACCGACGACCTGTTGGGTCTGTTCCCCGACTTTACGCCCAAGTTCGTCAAGCGCTATGCCGAGCTCGGCCGGATGGTGGAGACGGCGGCCGAAAGTTACGCCGACGAGGTGCGCCGGCGCCGCTTTCCCGGACCGGACCAGGTTTTCGGCGCCAGGCAGGCCAAGCGCCGGGCGCGTTAAAAAGAGCCGCCATGTCCATCGAGGTCGTCAGAACCGTTGCCGATCTGCGTGCCCGGCTCGGCGATTGGAAATGCGACGCCCTCACCGTCGGCCTGGTGCCGACCATGGGCGCGCTCCACGACGGGCATCTGTCGTTGGTGCGCCGCTCCCTGGCCGTCACCGGGCGTACCTGCCTGACCCTTTTCGTCAACCCCAGGCAGTTCGGCGCCGGCGAGGACCTGGCCCAATATCCCCGCGGCGAGGCCGCCGACGTCGCCCTGGCCGAGGCCGAAGGCGCGCATCTGGTGTTCGCGCCCAGACCTGAGGACATGTATCCCAAGGGCTTCGCCACCCAGGTCGCGGTCGCCGGCCTCGGCGACATCCTGGAAGGCGAACACCGGCCCGGCTTTTTCACCGGCGTCGCCACCGTGGTCGCCAAGCTGTTGGTGCAGGCCCTGCCCGATCACGCCTTCTTCGGCGACAAGGACTATCAGCAACTTCAAGTCATCCGCCGCCTGGTCGCCGATCTCGACATCCCGGTCGCCATCGAGGGATGCCCCACCCAGCGCGAGCCCGACGGCCTGGCGCTGGCGTCGCGCAACGCCTATCTGACAGCCGACGAGCGGCGCAGCGCGCCGGCTCTCTACCGGGCCATTAGCAGTGTCGCCGCGGCCGTCGCCGGCGGTGCCGAGGCGGCCGGCGCCTGCGCCGGGGCCACGACGGTCCTCATGGAGGCCGGGTTTTCCGCCGTCGACTACGTCACCGTGCGCGACGCCGAAACCCTTGCGCCGGTGACCGACGCCAACCGCCCGGCCCGGGTCCTTGCCGCCGCCCACCTGGGCCAGGCACGCCTCATCGATAACGTGGCGGTGTAATGCGAGCCCCGCTCGTTTCGATTTCCTTTTTCTCTGTGTCTCTGTGCCTCTGTGGTTCCCCCAACCTTTGAAGGGGCGGCCGACCACAGAGGCACAGAGACACAGAGAGTAGAAAAAAGGCACACTCCGGCCGGTGGAGACGAAGCGTTCATGCGGATTTCAAATAAGGACCGCCGTCACCGTTCGTAGGTAATGCGGTAGAGGACGCCGGCGCGGTCGTCGGAGACCAGGATCGAGCCGTCGCCGAGTTCCGCCACGTCGACCGGGCGTCCCCAGGCGGCGCCGTCTTGCAGCCAGCCCTCGGCGAAGGGCTCCCACCCGGTGGCGCGGCCTTCTGCGTCGAAGCGCACCCGGGCGATCCGGTAGCCGTCGGGGATGGTGCGGTTCCACGATCCGTGATGGGCGACCAGGGCGTCGCCCCGGTATTCATCCGGCAGCATGGAACCGCGGTAGAAGTGGATGCCGAGCGCCGCCACGTGGGCGGGGAAGCGGACCACCGGCATGCGCACCGGAACGCTTGGTCCGCCGCCCTTGAGGAAGGCCGTGGCGGCGTCGCCGCCGCCGTAGTAGGGAAAACCGAAATGAAGGCCCGGACGGGGCGCGTGGTTGAGCTCGTCGGGCCTCACGTCTTCGCCCATGTTGTCGGCCCCGTTGTCGGTGAAATAAAGCTCGCCGGTCGCCGGCTGAAAGTCCATGCCGACCGAGTTGCGGACGCCGCGGGCGAAGACCTCGGGCCTTCCACCCGCCGCATCGAGGCGCAAGATGGTGCCCTCCAACCCCTGCACCGAACAGACGTTGCATGGCGCGCCGACGCTCACGTAGAGCATCCCGTCGGGACCGATGGCGGCATAGCGCCATCCGTGCCAGCCCTTGTCGGGTAGGCGATCGAAGAGCACCCGGGGCGGCCCCTTGCCGATGGCCTCGATGCTCGGCGCGGCGTGGCGCGTCACCCGGTGCTGCTCGGCGACATAGAGGACGCCGTCCCGCCAGGCGATGCCGTTGGCGACGTGTTGGCCGCTCAGCACCGTCACCACCGCGTCGGCCGTCCGGTCGCCGTCGCGGTCGAGAACGGCGAAGACCCGGCCGCCGCGCGTGCCGACGAAGACGGCGCCCAACGGCTCGGCCACGGCCATCGATCTGGCGCCCGGCACCTCGGCGTAGACCTCGATATGAAAGCCGGGCGGCAGCTTGACCCGGGCCGGATCGGCGAGGGCACAGGCAGCCGCGAAACCAAGCGCCAGCGCAACGAAACCAAGAAGTCGCAACGGTTGTTTCATGGCGGCCCCGTCTGTTTGCCCTGGTCAATGTTACGCCCGATCGGGCAGACGATAAATACGTCTGTTTGCGCGTAAGAGCGCGGCAAGATCAATCCTGTCAATTCCGTTCGCTAGGGCCCTGGGCGAACATCACCGGGCCACGACCCGTCAACAATCCGCCGATAGCGCTAAGAAATAATCAGTTGACGGACAAGACAGCCTGCCGGGCGGCCGCGAACCGGCGTTCTTTGACCCCTCCAGCCTTGTCGTCGAGAGGGGCAGGGGGAAGCGAATGCCGATTCTCCCCGAGAACCCGTGGCCCCCAATCATGGGAACCGAACAAGGCCGCGAGAAAGGCCCGCGCCCCCATGAACGTCACCAAGACCTGTTGTCGCGGACCCGGGCCGTCGTTATCTTTCTACCATCGGCGCCGCATCGGCTGTAGAATCCACCCAAGCAATCCTATGGGGAGCACAGGAATGAACGAACAGAGCGAACACATGATGCGCGGCGAAGATCGTCGGGCGGGTGGAGGACACAAGGAACGTCGCAAGTCGGCGGCCCAGCACTTGGTGGAAGACGAACTGACCATCAAGCAGGCCCTCGAGGCGATTGGGATCGATAAGGATCGTCGTATCGGCAGCCGCCGGTCCGGCGATGAGCGCCGGGGGCTGATGCTGCCCAGCGGCGCGTCCTGATCAGCGCATCATTGAACCTGGCCGGCATCCTTAGGAGGATGGCGCCGCCTGTTCAAGGGTGGGCCGCCGGCGGCGCGATACGGCGGCGCGGTCACCTTGCTGCCGGCCGGCCGGGGGGCGGGGCGGGCGTGAACAGGGCCAGGGCCAGGGCCGAACAGATGAAGATCATGGCGGTAAGTTCGCGCAGGCCGATCGGCTCGCCCAGCATCACATGCCCGCTGATGACGCCGACGACGGGAATCATCAAGGTGCCGAGCGCCGAGACGTTGGCCGGAAAGAGGCTGATGATCTTGTACCAGCCGTAGGTGCAAAGCGCCCCGGCGATGAAGATGTTGTAGAGGACCGAGCCCAGGGCGCCGGCCGACAGGGGCTGGAACACCGGGTCCTTGATCAGGGCGATTGCGACAAGGGGAAGGGCGCCGATGAAAACCTGCCAGCCGGTCAGCGTGATCACCGGCATTTCCCAATCGACCCGCTTCAACAACACGATGGCCAACCCCCACGAAATGGCGCCCACCAGCGTCAAGGCGGCGCCGATGGGCGAGATTCCCGCCGCCTCGATATCGCCCCACATCAGGGCGCCGATTCCCGCCATGCCAAGGGCCAAGGCGGCAAGACGCTGCGGCGTCAGGGGCTCGCGGAGGATGAACAGCGCGAAGACCGTCGACCAAAGCGGCACCGTGAAGGCAAGGAGGACGGAACGGCTGGCGCCCAGATAGGCGACGCCATAGGCGATCAAGATGTACCACAGGGTAACGTGGAACACGGTGACGACGGCGAAGTAGGGCCACAGGCGGCGCGGCACCCGGAGAGTCAGGCCCGATAGCCGGGCGACCACAAGCAGGACGAGCCCGCTTGCCGGCAGCGAGTATGCACGGAAGGTCCAGGGCGAGATCTCGTTCAGCGCCACCTTCATGATCGGCCAGTTGACGCCCCACCCCAGCGCCACGGCGAACAGAAGAAACAGCCCGAGCCGGGGCAGGCGGCGTTGGTCCGCGTCGGGTTGTTTGGCGCTCACGTCGGTCGGTCTCCGCCGTGGTCAAAGAAAAACCGGCGCCGGGGGGTCACCGGGGGGGTGTCCCCCCGATTCCAAATGCGGGGGGCGCCCCCGCGACCCCGGAGGCGCCGGCCGAACTTGCCTGAAATTTCACCCGATTAGCGCAGGTAAATGTGGACCTCGTTGCCGCGCGCCTGGGCGCTGGTATTGGCCGAGACCGTGACCCGGTTGGGCGGCAGACCCATCTCGACCAGCGACCGCAGGACGCCTTCGGCCGAACGCCTGGCCTTGGTCGAATTCATCGCCACGGCGGCCGCGCCGCCGGCATTTGGCGCCACGGAAACCAGATCGAAGGTGGCGTTGGGCCGCCGTTCGAGGACGCGGCTGACGGCGTTATAGACGGCTTGTTGGTATTCCACATTGGGCTTGTCGAAGCGGATGACGACCAGGGGCCGGCGCCCCGAGAGGTCGGACGAGGCGGCGCTGCGCCCGCCGCTGGTGACGGGGGCGGCCGAGGCCATGGCCCGGTTAACCAGACTGGCGCCATAGATCTCGCCGCTCTTGACGCCGGCCGACAACAGATTGAGGTTGCCTCGTTCGGTTGCCACATAGGTGGTCTGGCGGCGGACGTCGTCGGCGACCTCCTTGAGCAGGCGGTCGACCAACACCACCGAACGATTGATCTCGTCCTCCAGAATGGCAAGCTGTTTGTGGTCCTCGTCGACGGCGCCCGACAGCGAGAAGGCGGCGGCGGCCGATTCCGAGAGATAGGCCGACAGGGTCGAATCCGACGTCACCGCCGTGGCCAGCCGGTTCATTTCGCCGATGTCGCCCGACAGGCGGTCAAGCTCGCTTTGGGCCGCATTGAACTGTTGGACCAGGATCGGGTTGCCGGGCGTGGTGCCGACCTGCAGGCGCGCGTTGATGGCGGCGACGGTGCCGTGATAGCGCTGCGAATCCTGGACCATCTTGACACGCAGGTCCTGCAACAGCGAATTGTGCTGCGACACGGCGGCCTGAAGGCGCTTCAACTCTTCGCGCAGCTCGGCGACTTTTTTGCCGACGAAGGTCCCGGTGGCGGCGCCCGGGGTGACGCCGGTGGGCTCGAAATTGGACCGGCCAAGAGCCGGTTGCGGCGCCGCCACGACGGCCGGCGGAGCGGGCCGAACCGGCGCGGCGACTTGCTGGCTGGGCACGCTCGGGGGCGGCGCCGGTTGGGGTTGTACCCGGGGCTGGGGCGCCCGCGCGCCGGCCGGGTCTTCACCCGACAGAGTCGGCCACAGCGCCTCTTCGGTGAACGAACACGCGGGCAGCAACAACGCCGCCCCCATGACGATTGTCCGGAACTTCG
The DNA here is from genome assembly GCA_030746775.1 of Rhodospirillales bacterium. Classification (GTDB taxonomy): domain Bacteria; phylum Pseudomonadota; class Alphaproteobacteria; order Rhodospirillales; family JASLLZ01; genus JASLLZ01. The sequence goes on from JASLLZ010000136.1 coordinate 6,868, forward strand.
AAAAGATCATGTCGTCAATACGCCCTTAAATCCGTTAGGTTGCGGGACCCAACTCGCGGTGACGATTTCGAAGCGGGGTAGCAACGACTTTCCCCCCCGTTCTCGAATCCGAGATATTACTTAAAGGCCGGGAGCGAGACAAGCAAGTATTTCAAGCACTTCGCGAAGGACGGCGGATGGTCCTCCGGCGGCCGCCAACGCACCGCCGGCCACAGGCCCGAGACCCTTGACCCCGAGCGATGGGATTGAGTAGTGTCGCCAGCCTCCGCCAAGTCCCAAATTACCGTCCCCGGGGGGCGGCGCGCGCCCGTAGCTCAATTGGATAGAGCGTCTGACTACGGATCAGAAGGTTGGGAGTTCGAGTCTCTCCGGGCGCGCCATCATCCGCAACGGTTTCAGCCGAGACCAAATAGCTCCAGCAAGATCATTTTACGTGCCAAATGTCTTGTATTAAGCAGGTATCGGCTTAACGCTATTGCTGATGGGGATGT
>JASLLZ010000137.1 GCA_030746775.1 Rhodospirillales bacterium
TGGCGGATTTTTACTCCGGCCAACAACCAGACAATCTGGCCGCTTCTCTGTGGCGGATTATTGCTCCGGCGTTCTCATGGTCGCCATGGGTCGGGCTGACGCTTGAGTCCATGTCGAGAATGATCTTCGTCGGCGGGTGCCGGTCATGAACCTGATCGATCCATTGCCCGGAAAGATCGGCGAGTGCGGCGAGGTTTTCCTCGGTGGCCAGGACTTCCGTCTCGAAGCGCCCCATCTGACTGGTCGAGGCAGCCTGTCTTTCGACGGCCTTGCCGCCGACAATCCACCGCATGACCATGTACCGCCAGGGCCGTTTCTTGGGCCACGCACAGGCAGGACGCCACCGAAGGACCGGCAAAGTAATTCCCCGTCAGGAACAACCCACCGTGGCGCCGATCGGCGGTCCCCAGCTTCTCGATGAGCGCCCGGTGGCCCGAGGCGTATTGCGGCAGCCCAAGCGGCCAATGGCGCACCCGTGCCAGGCTCGGTTCGCCCACCGCCCCGATGAGGTCACGAAATTCCGCCCGCGCCAGGCCAATCAGGTCGGACGCGGGAAGGCGGGCCAGATCGGGTGCCCGGGCGCCGCCGATATAAGCACAAACGGCAACCTGTCCTTCGGGTGCGCGGTGAGGAAACATGGTCGAACAGAACTGGGCGCCGATAATGTTGCGGTTTTCGGCCTCGGAGGTGAGGAATCCAAGTCCATCTAGGGGATGGGCAACGTTGCGGCGGGGAAATCCTAGAAATACCACCGCCAAGGGTGGCGCTTGGATCCGTTCCGCCGCGCCCGCGCCTTCAGGGTCTATTTTTGAAATCAGTTGCGCCGTAACGTGTGCCTGAGTGGCGATAACGACGGCTTTGGCTTGCAGGCGACCCTTGTTCCCGACATCGATATCGAACCCGTCGTGAGAGGGTAAAATCCGTCTCACCGTGACACCGGTTCGTATGGTCTTTCCCAGACGCCGGGCCAGCCTGCCGGGCAGGGTCGCGATCCCGTCGCGCCACGAAAACAGCCTGCTTCCCGGCATCTTTCCGCCTTCGCGCCGCCGGTGCATTATGCCCAGGGAAACGGATCCGTATTCTTTCTCCAATGCGACCAACTTGGGAAAGATCGCCGAGACCGATAGTTCCGAGGCGCGGCCCCCATAGATGCCGGCGACCAGGGGATCGATGACGCGCTCGGCGAACTCCTGGCCAAAACGGCGCGAACAAAAGTCCATCACCGTCTCATCATCGCCATCGCTGCCGTGGGGCAAAAAGAAATCCGCCAACATGCGCATCTTCGCCAACGGAGAAAGATAATTGGCGCTCAGTAATCCGAAAGGCCCCATGGGGATGGCGGCAAGCATTCCCCGAGAGACGAGATAGCGCCGGCGAATTCCGTCACCCAGATCGCATCTCTCATGGTCAAGGCCCAGGTCCCGTGAGATTTCGTTGGCAACCGGAACATGGGCGCTCATGGTGCTCGGGCCGTGTTCCATGAGAAAGCCGGATCGACGTTCCGAAATCGCGTTACCGCCGGGCAGCGCCTGGCGTTCCAAAACCACCACCCGGTGCCCGCGCTGCTTCAGGTCATGGGCCGTGGCCAGGCCCGAGATACCGCCACCGATGACGACAACGTCGGCGGTCATTGTTTGGGCGCCCCCGATTGCGGACGGCTTCCGCCAAAGCGCCGCCGTGCCGTATCCGCCAGTTGCGCCATCACCTCGGCCGTGACCTCGGTTCCGTGATCGGCCCTGACACGGCTCTCGGCCCGCTGACGCACGAGCCGGCGCACGAATGAGGGTATGCGGGCCAGCCATTCCTCGGCCTCCGGCGTCCACCGAAGCTTGGCACCGTTTTCTCCGAGGGGCTGGATCACCGGGCCGCCTTTGGGTTCGTAGGCGCAGAGAAAATCCTCGCCCATGAGCCGGCCGTCGCGGGCCAGCGGTCGGGCCCGGCAGCCGCCGCAAATTTTTGTGTACTCGCAGGTCCCGCACCGGCCCTCCAGGACCGGTTGGCGCAGCGCCTGAAACTGCGGCGCATCACGCCAGATCTCGGCGAAGCCCTGCTCGCGGATGGAACCCACTTCTTCTTCCATGTAGGGACAGGCCGTGACACCGCCCAAGGGCGTAATCCGGCAATAGCGGGTGCCGGCCAAACAGCCGCCGGCTTCGTAGCCATGGGCGGCGGTGATGGGCCAATCCGGGTCCAGTTCCCAGGCCATGCGCTTGAAATGCGGCGCGCATTTGGCGCGGATCATAAGGTCCTTTTCCGCGCGGGCCGCTTCGACGACGCGCCGCATCACCCGGTCGTAGGTTTCGGCCGAGATGTTGGTTACCTTCTCGCCCCTGCCGGTACAGACCAGGAAGAAAACGTTGAGAACCAGGGCCCCCACTTCGCGGGCATAGGCGATCATGTCGTCCAGTTCATGGGCGTTGTCGTCGGTGACGGAAAAATGGATCTGAAAACCGAGATCATTTGCGCGACACGCATCGATGCCCTGCATGGCCCGCGCCCATGAACCGGGCAGTCCGCGAAAGGCGTCGTGGGCGGCGGCGTCGAGTGAATCCAGGCTGATCCCGACGCCTTGCGCGCCGGCCTCTTTCAAGTCGGCGACCCGCCGCTCATTGAGCCCCATGCCGTTGGTGCCGATCACCGCCATCAGCCCAAGACCCGACGCATGGGCGACCAACTCCGTCAGGTCGGCGCGCAACAGGGGCTCGCCGCCGGTAAAGACGACCATGGTTTCATCGCTGATTGCCGCGATATCGCCCAGCACGGCCTTCACTTCCGCCGTGGTCAGTTCACCCGTACTGTCGCTTTGGCGCGTTCCCGCGTCGAGATAGCAGTGCGCGCAGTTCAGGTCGCACCGCCGGGTCAGGTTCAAGGCAACCAGGAAAGGCGGGTTGAGTGTGTCTTTCAAGGCCCCTCGCAGGTCATTGTTTGTACTGATCGGGCGCGTCGTCCGAGTGGAAGGCGCCAATTCCCTCCCAGGCCTCGCTCGCCTTGTCGATAGCCGCGCCGGTGACCACGTCGAGCCCCATTTCGCGGGCGCAGCGTTCGATCTCAAGGACCACCATGGGGCGGATGAAATCGGGGATGCGCCCGATGCGCGCCGAAGCCTCCGCGTCCCACTTCATGGCGGATTGCCGCTTCGCCGAACCCTCGGCCCATTCCGCGTACTTTTCCTCCACCAGGTCCAGGGTGACGGTCGCGGCACCGGTCTTGCGGGCGAAGGTTTCGACGCGCTTTTTCGTCATCTCGCGCATGAACCCTTGCGGCACGCGGGCCAGGCGGGCCTCGGCGTCGGCGGACCAAGCCAGAGGACACGCCCCATCATCCGCCACCGGGGCCGGCTCGGCCGCCTCGGTCTTGTTCCCGTCGGCCGGCACCGGGCACATGGCCTTGCGGGCCTCGGTCACGCCTTCCTCCGCCAACTCAAAGGAAATTTCGGTGAGACCGCGCTCAAGCGCCAGGTCCTCAATGCCCGCCTTCACCGTTTCACGCACCATCTCGGGCACCTTGGCGACGCGGGCCAAGGCCGCCGCCGACCACTTTGACCGGTCGCTGTCGGCCATATCGAGAAACGGCGTTACGTGTTTTGGCATGACCTTGTCGCCGTGGTCGCGCCGGGCCCGTTTCACGGCGCGCAGGCGTATGTTATCGGCAACGGCGGCATCGGCGACCGTGGCCAGCAGCTTCTCCGCCGATGCGCTCCACGTCAATTTGCGTCTCCCCCCGGCGTCGTTACCGGAGAATCCCGGCATGGCCTTGCCCATGACCTCGTCGACGATGTCGGAGGTGACGAAGGTATGGCCCAGTTTCTGCGTGTGGCGCAGCACCATGCGCCGCGCCATGTCCCGAACGAACTCGGGTGCCCGGGAAATCTTTTTCTCCGCCTCGACGCTCCACGACACGGTCTCGTCGGCGACAATATCAAGGGGCGGCGTATAGGTGCTTTGGGTCAGCCACAGATGGCAGGGCGCCAGCCGCAGCAGGTTCTCCGCATTGCCGCCGATGTCCAGTTCCTCGTCCGCGTGGACGCCGGTCTTGCCGACCACCAGCAGGCTGGCGCCGACGTCTTTCAGATAATCGAGGATTGCCTTGTAGGGCTTGCCGTCCAGAAGTCTGGTCGAGATTTCTACGCCCAAACCCTGGGCAATGGTCTCGGCCACTTCCAGGTGCGACTGGTAAATCTTGGCAATGCCGTCGTCGATCAGTTCCTCATGTAACTGTTCTTGTTCCTTGAAACGGAAGACCTTGCCGGCCTCCTCGCTCAGCACGCCGGCGATTTTGTTGAAGGCGACGTAGTGGTAATAGGGATCATAGGCCGCCACCGCATGGACTTCTGAGCCGGTCCGGGCCGCCAGATCGAGGGCGGTCATCATGGCGCCGTAAGAGCGCGGCGAGCCGTCGATGCCGACGACGATGGGGCCGTCGCCGACCGCCTTGTCGGGGTCGCGGACGACGAAGGTGTCGATGGGCGAGCGCCTGACCACCCGTTCCGCGACGGTGCCGATAAGGCTTCCCGGCACGGCGCCGAGACCAAGCGCGCCTAAGACCAGCACGTCGTAATCGCCGCTGCCGGCCGCCTCCACGACCTTGGTGTAGTTCTTGCCTTCGGGACTGAGCCTCTTGAAGGCTACCCCGGCTTTGTCGCAGACCGCCTCGCCGGCGTCATGGTAGCTCTCGGAAATGATATCCAGGCCGCGGCTGATCAGGTCGTCATGGACTTCGCGCTGATAGCCCATTTCCTGTTCGTCCAGATAGCGCTCCGGCAGGCCCCCTTCCATCATCTTGAAACGGCGGTCGTGAAGCAGCGCCGCATAGGCGTGTATGCCGGTGATCGTGCCACCCGAGGACTTGGCCAGGCGGACGGCCTCGTCGAGAGCCTTGTTGGCGTGCTCGGAAGCATCCAGCGCGACCAGAATTCGTGTCAAGGAGACGGGCGCCGTGTCGCCCGACCGATCGTCGTTCGGCGTCTCGATGACTTGCGGGGATAAGGATACGTTCATTTTGCTGCCTTCATTGCCGGAGGAAACCCCCATTTCGTGCGTTCAGATGACCCCTAAATCAGTTATTGCACATTGATCTTAATCAAAATCGGCCGTGGCGCCGGATAGCGCCGACCACGCACAACAACAGCCCCGCCCCGATGAGCATTGTGTGAAAGGGAAGGATCGCGAAGCCGCCACGCCACGACAACATGGTGTTCAGCCCACCCAAGATGATCAAAATGACGCCGAACAAACCGAAGAGGACACCCCGGTTTTTGCCGCCGGACGTTTCAGCCTGCTCGCCGCTCATGGCGCGCTGTCCCGGCGCCGAGCCGCGACACTACGGCCCCACCAGACCAGGATGCCACCGATCAGAAGTGCGACGACGATGGCGGCGATCATCGGCTTGGCGCCGGCCGAAGGTTTCAGTAAGAGCCAATACCACGTCGTCATGGCATGGCGCGAGCCGGATTCGCTGTTGGAACCGTCCCAGGCAAAAAACGCGATGGGAATGAAGCGTCCTTCCTCGAACTGCACGTCCCTGTCCGTCGTTTCCGTCTTCCGCGACCGGGTCAGGACGACCCGCCAGGTGCCGTCCCGATAGGCGCCCTTGGCCGCGAGACCGCCATCGCCATCGCGCGCCTGTTGATCATCGATCCCCTTGGCATCGAGGGCGGCGACGCTTTCCGGCACCTGCGTCGTGCCGCTGGACCAGCGCCACAGATTGACCGGCTTGGCCGCGTCGCCCATGAGGAAATAGGGCTTTTCCATGCCAGCCGAGATTTTCGTCGGGAATTGCACGGCCATGGAGTCTTCGGTCAGTTCCTCGTCGGCGATGGTGCGGGCCTTGTCGTCGCCGGGGATGCTTTTCGTCCGGTCGTCCCATTCCAGATGAAGGGCGACCTTCTCGTCGGTGTAGAGGGCGCGAACGCTGATCGTGTCGTTGGCGGTCTTGAAAAAGCGTTCCTTGCCGACGATCTGGGGCACCATGAAGAAAGTCGATGGTGGTGCCGTGTCCCAAGCGGGATCATCCGGCGCGGCGGGAAGCACGCCTTCCACGCGGGCCGCCTGGATGACCGTGTTGTCGGCCCGCACCGTCTTTCCGGTCTTGGCCAGGGACGCCACGTAGTTGGCGACGTGCCAGCGTTCCTCGATGCTCAGTTTCTTTTTGCTTTTGGGATCGGCAAAGGAAGGCATTTGGGTCGTCGGGATGCCGACCGATATGCGGGTAAAGATATCCTTGGCATCGGCGCTGGCGCGGTAGGTCCAGGGCTTGGTCAGGTTTCGGGGCCAGGTCCTCTCGCCGTTATCGTTCTTCAGCTTCTTTACGGCGTCGCCCTTGCCCTCGACGCCGTGACATTCGGAGCACCGGTCGTCGGCCAAGAAGAGTTTCCTGCCCGCCGCGATGCTTTCCGCTGAAGACTCGACCTGGGTTCCGTAGTCGACCTGCTTTTCCGGTTCCCCTTCCAGTTCGGCGAAGGCCTTGATGGTGGCAATGACGTCCCAAATGTCTTGTTCCGACAACAAATCGCTCCAACCGGGCATGGCCGTGCCGGGCATGCCGTCGCGGATCATCCGAAACAGGTCTTCGTCGTTTGGAAGGTCGGCGTCGAAGGCCGATGACTGGATCTTGTAGAGGCCGAGGGTGAAATCGCGGGGCGGCGGATTAAGGCGCTCGGCGGCCGGGCCCAGGCCGTCGCCTTCCTCGCCGTGGCATTGCAGGCAGCGCTTCTGGTAGATCGCCTCGCCTTTCTCCGCATCGCCGGTTTGAGCCAGCACCGGGCCGTGGCAGAGCAAGAGCAGCCCGGCCGCGACGATCGACCTGACGATCGAATTTTCCACACCGCCCCTCATTATTCGTGCTCCCACGATCGCGGCCGGTGGCCCGTGTAGTCATAGAGGTACAAGATCACTTTCCAGATTTCATCTTCGTCCAAGAAGTCCTGCCACACCGGCATGGACGAAATCCAAGGTGCCGCTTCCTTGGGCAGCCCCGGGCCGCCCGTGGCGATACGCCAGAACAGATACGATTCCTGAAGCTGCGCGATGGTGCCCACGTCTTGGAAGTTGAGCGGCGTCGGGTTGAGCCCGGCGGCGTAAGGTCCCTTGCCGTCGAGTTTGTCGCCGTGGCAGTAATGACAATTCTCGATGTAGACGGCGGCGCCCTCGTTCACCAATTCGGCAAATTTCTCGGGGTCTTCCTTCTCAACCTTCCTGAGCGGGTTCTCCAATTTCAGGAGATTGACCCGTTTGCCGAAAATCTTTGCCGTCGTCGGCGGCGCCGGGTGGATGGCCCG
>JASLLZ010000138.1 GCA_030746775.1 Rhodospirillales bacterium
CATATGGTGGATTAATTGAGTCTGGAGCCTAGAGCAAATCCCGAGCGGATGGAACCATCCGCGACGACGTATTTGCGCCTGGAACAAGAAGCTAGAGCATTTTCGGTGAACGCATGTGAACGGAAAACGCTCTAGGCGTTCAGTCAAAGTCGCGCGGGCAGACGAAGGCCTTGAGGGTGGCTGCGTCGGGCTTCATGGCGCGCCACTTTCGGCCGGGGCAGGCGAGGACGGCCAGGGCCGCCGTCGGGAACTTGCTGCGCATCCGGTAGCGGGAATCCGGCTCGCCGCCGCCGGTCAACCTGAGCGCCAGGTCCTGCAGGCCCGGATTGTGGCTGACCAGCATGGCCGACGCCAAACCGTCTTCGAGATGGTGGACTTTACTTAGGAGCTCGGCGGCGCTGGCCATGTAGAGGGCTTCGTCGAAGTGCGTCGGGATGTCTCGGCCCAGGGTCTTGCGTAGTGTTTTCAAGGTTTCGCGGGTGCGGACGGCCGGCGAGCACACGATGACGTCGGGCACCAAGCGGTTCTCGGCCATGTAGGCGGCCATCGATTTCGCGGCGCGCCGACCCCGCCCCTTGAGAGGGCGATCGAAGTCGGCCAGCGTCGGATCCTTCCAACTGGACTTGGCGTGACGGTATAAATAAAGGGTTTTCAGGTTGGGTTATCCCATAGCTGTTTCAGGTCGGTTTCACGTGGTTCCATGACAAGTCGATGATATTAGACTATGATTCGCCGATTAGCGATATACGCTTATAGGCGGAGACGATAGAAAAGATGGTGAAGCACGACCGGATTTTGCGCGCCGATGGCGAAGCGCGGCCGGCGTCGGGCGGACGCGGCCGCGCCAAGGGCAAAGGCAAGGCGAATCCTTCCCTGACAGCCCAGTCCGACGGCCCATCGTTGGCTTCGATCGAAGAGGCTTTTGCTCCCAGGCGGCGCTTCATCAACCGCGAGCTGTCGTGGCTGGCATTTAACAATCGCGTCCTCGAGGAGGCGTCCAACACCCGCCATCCGTTGCTTGAGCGCCTGCGCTTTCTGTCCATCTCGGCCGCCAACCTGGACGAATTCTATATGGTACGGGTGGCCGGACTGAAAGGACAGGTCCATGCCGGCGTGTTGGTTGCCAGCCAAGAAGGGCTGGCCCCGGCGCAGCAGTTGGCCGCCATAAAGGAGACGGCGGGCCGCCTGATGGTCGACCAACAAGCCCGATGGCGGATGTTGCGCCAGGAAATGCGCAAGGCGGAAGTTTTCGTCGTCGAAGCGGCCGATCTTTCGCCCGATGACATGGTGTGGCTGGAAGGCCACTTCATGAAACACATCTTTCCGGTCCTCACGCCCTTGGCCATCGATCCGGCCCATCCGTTTCCCTTCATCCCCAATCTCGGGTTTTCGCTGGTACTCAAGGTGCGCGACGCGGCTGACGGCCGCGAACTCAGCGCCCTTATCCCGATTCCCCATCTGGTGGCGCGGTTCCAGCGCCTACCGGGGGACGACATTCGCTTTATCCCCGTCGAGGACCTGATCGAGCAGTTCCTCGACCGCCTATTTCCGGGTCTTGAGGTGCTGCAAGGCGGATGTTTTCTGGTCATCCGAGACAGCGAGATGGAAATCGAGGAAGAAGCCGAGGACCTGGTGCGAACCTTCGAGACGGCGCTCAAGCGCCGCCGTCGCGGCTCGGTGATCCGCCTTTCCATCAACGCCGGCATGCCCGATGAACTGCGCGAGGTCGTGGTACGGGAATTGGACGCCGACCAGGGCGACGTCTTCGTCCACGACGGGTTGCTCGGCCTTGCCGACACCGCGCAGCTTATCGGTAGCGAGCGGCCCGACCTGGTCTTCGACTCCTTCACCGCGCGATTTCCCGAGCGCGTGCGCGATTTCGGCGGCGATGTTTTCGACGCCATCCGCGACAAGGACATCATCGTCCACCACCCCTATGAAAGCTTCGACGTGGTGGTCCAATTCGTGCGCCAGGCGGCCAGCGATCCGGCGGTGGTGGCGATCAAGCAGACGCTCTATCGCACGAGCGAGGAATCGCCCATCGTCGAGGCCTTGATCGAGGCCGCCGAGGCGGGCAAGTCGGTGACCGCGTTGGTCGAACTCAAGGCGCGCTTCGACGAGGAAGCCAATATCCGTTGGGCGCGCGACCTGGAGCGCGCCGGCGCCCAGGTGGTCTTCGGCTTCATCGACAAGAAGATCCACGCCAAGGTCAATCTGGTGGTACGCCGCGAGGGCCAGGGCTTACGATCGTTCGTCCATTTCGGGACCGGCAACTACCACCCGGTTACGGCGAAAATCTACGAGGACCTGTCGTTTTTTACCTGCGATCCGACCCTGTGCCGGGACGCCGCGCGTATCTTCAACTTCATGACCGGCTACGCCAAACCGGGCGCCCTGGAAAAGCTCGTCGTCTCGCCGATGGACATGCGCGACACCGTCGTCGGCTATATCGAGGCGGAAATCGAAAACGCCAAGGCCGGCCGGCCGGCGAACATTTGGGTCAAGCTCAATTCCTTGGTCGATTCGGTAATCATCAATGCGCTTTACAAGGCATCGGCGGCCGGGGTGCGGATCGACTTGGTGATCCGCGGCATCTGTTGCCTCAGGCCCGGCGTCACCGGTCTGTCGGAAAACATCCGGGTGAAGAGCATCGTCGGGCGCTTCTTGGAGCACACGCGCATCGTCGTCTTCGGCAACGGCCATGCGCTGCCGTCGCGTCACGCCAAGGTATACATTTCGTCGGCCGACTGGATGCCGCGCAATCTGGACCGGCGGGTCGAGGTCATGGTGCCGATCGAGAATCCCACCGTTCATCGCCAGGTACTGGACCAGATCATGGTCGCCAACTTCAACGACGTGGCCCAGTCGTGGACCATGGAGGCGAGTGGCGACTACACGCGGGTTGCCAGCGACACCGATGATCCCTTCGCCACCCACGGTTACTTCATGACCAATCCCAGCTACTCGGGGCGCGGCAGCGCCCTCAAGAGACAGCGCAAGCAGACCCCACGCCTGGTCCTGAAGAACACCTGACCCATGACGCGGCCTCGCGCCAACGGTTCGGACCGCCCGGCGGGCCGCGTAGCGGTCATCGACCTGGGCTCCAATTCGGTGCGTCTGGTGGTCTTCGACGGCCTGTCGCGGACCCCGGTGCCGGTGTTCAACGAGGGGGTGGTCTGCGGCCTGGGGAGGGGTCTGCGGACAAGCGGACGTCTCGCCCCCGACGGCGTGGCGCTGGCGCTCGGCAGCCTTGGGCGCTTCATCGGGCTGGCCCGGGCCATGGCGGTGGCGCGCATCGATATTCTGGCTACGGCGGCGGTGCGCGAGGCGGCGGACGGCGCCGATTTCGTCGCCGACGTTGAGCGCCGCTTCGGCGTCGCCGTGCGGGTGTTGAGCGGCGCCGAGGAATCTCGCCTGGCGGCGCTCGGTATCGTCTGGGGTTTGCCCAAGGCCGACGGCCTGATGGGCGATTTGGGCGGTGGCAGCCTGGACTTGGTGGCAATCAACGAAGGTGCTTTCGGCGAACACGATTCGCTGCCGCTTGGGCTGTTGTGGTTGAGCGAGGCGGCCGACGGTGATCTGGATCGGGCACGCCGCATCGTGGAACAGGCGCTTGACGGCATACCGTGGCTTGCCGCCATCCGCGGGCGGACCGTGTTTCCCGTCGGCGGGGCGTGGCGGACGTTGGCCAGCATCTCGATCAACCAATCCGGTTATCCCCTGCATATCCTGGACAATTACGCCTTGGGCCGCGACCAGGCGGTGGCACTGCTTGGGCTGATCGCCGGCCTTGGGCGGCGCACCTTGGAGAAGATCCCCGGTGTCTCGCGCCGCCGCCTGGGGACCTTGCCGATGGCGGCCTTGCTACTGGAGCGTTTGATCGACATAGCCCAGCCCGCCCGCATCGCGTTTTCGGCCCAAGGCGTGCGCGAGGGACAATTCGTTTCCAACCTGGCACCCGGGGCGCCGGACGAGGATGTCTTGCTCGGCGCCTGCGCCGAATTGGCCCGCCGTCACCCGCGCTCGGGCGTTGGCGGCACGGAGTTGTGGGACTGGATCGGACCCTTATTTGCCGGCGAGGACGGCGCGGCGGCGCGCCTGCGTCTCGCCGCCTGCCACCTGAGCGATATCGCCTGGGCCGAACATCCCGATTACCGCGGCGCGGTGGCCCATCAAAGGGTGTTGCATTTGCCGTTTGCCGGCTTGTCCCACGAGGATCGGGCGATGCTGGCACTGTCGGTTCACCTGCGCTATGACCGTCACGCCGGGGTCGGTCCCGTGGCCCGCCTGCTGTTGGATGAGGACGCCCGGGCGCGGGCAAGTGTCATCGGTGCCTCGCTACGCCTGGCCCATACCATGTGTGGCGGCATTCCCGACATCTTGAACAGCACCGCCTTGAAGGTGGGGAAGAGCAAGTTGACCCTGGTCGTGCCGGCCGACGGGGACATCTTCGACGGCGAGGTCATCGAACGCCGCGTTCAGGCCGTTGCCCGTGCCCTTGGCCTCGAAGGCCAGATCACGCGCAACAGGGGATAGGCGGCGTTAGCGTGAAAACCCCAAGGCTATTTCAGGGCGGCTTGGCGGATTGCGTCGGGCGTAAACGGTAGACGGTAGAGCCTGAGCCCCGTTGCGTCCCTTATTGCATTGGCGATCGCCCCCGCGGTCGGCCCCGGGGGGGCCTCGCCCACGCCCAGAAAGGGTTCGCCGGGGCGGTCCATCAGCACCGTGTCGATTTCGGGAATATTGTCGAATCGAAGAATCGGGTAGCTCTCCCAATCGCAGCTGGTGATGCCGTCCCTATCGAAGCGTACCTCCTCATACAGCGTCCAACTGGCCGCTTGCAGCAACCCTCCCTCGAGCTGGGCGGCGAGACCGACCGGGTCCACGACCTGTCCGGCGTCGGCCGCGATAACGGCGTGGTGCAGACGGACTTCCGCCGCATCGGTGACCTCCAGTTCCATGCCGACCGCGACGTAAGCCTTGATGTTCTTGTATTGCGCGAAGGCAATCCCGCGGCCATGGCCCGGCGCCGGCGCCGTCTCGTTCCATCCCATCCGCTCCGCCACCGCCTCCACGACGGCAATCGCCCGTTCATCGGCAAGATGACGCAGACGAAACTCGACCGGGTCCGCGCCCGCCGCCTCGGCGAGCTCGTCGATGAAGGATTCGAGCGCAAAAACGTTTGCGTAAGCGCCCAGGCTCCTCAGCGCCGAGGTCCGCAACGGCAGGTCGCGGACCAAGTGCTTGACCAGACGCCGCCCGGGAAACGTATAGAGCGGGTCGAGATTGTGATGTATCCCGCGGTGCCGCCCCATGGACGGCTGCGACGTCGGCGCCGCCAAAGGCCGCGCGAGATGCCGCGACGCCAGCAGTTGCGCCGGTCCGACCCCGTTGGGGCCGGGGTACGGCCGCGTGCTGTGCGTATCGCTGTAGGTCTCGTGCGACCACGCCACCACCGAGCCGCCGGCATCCAGGCTGGCGCAAAGTTCCATCGCCATGCACGATCCGTACGGCTCCCAAGCGTGTTCGTCCTCGCGCGACCATTTGAGCATCACGGGCCGACCCGGAATTGCCCGCGCGACAAGCGCCGCGTCGAGCGCGGCATCGTCCGCGCCATTGTGACCGTAGCAGCCCGCGCCCGGCACATGGACCACGCGGACGGCATCGACCTTCATGTTCAACGCTTCCGCCAGGCTTGCGCGCAGCGTGTAGATGCCCTGACTGTGCGTCCAGACGCTGAGACGGTCATCCTCGGATAGCGCCAGCGCGGCCGAGGGGCCGATCGAGCCATGCATGCGGTACGGGCTTTCGAAACGCGAGCGCAGGGTGACCGTCGCCTCCGGCGGTGGATCGGCCAGGGCGGGAACAGGCTCGTCGCGTGGCACACCCTCGATGACCGGAAGACTCACCCGGTCGTTGACGAGGAGCCGTTCGAAGACGTCTTGGGGTTCGATCCCCCCGCCCGTATTCCAGCTTGTCACGCCGGCAACCCGTTCCGCGGCCTTGACGGCGGCGTATTCGTCCTCTACGGCGACGGCCACGAAGCTTCCATCACGGACCACGCGCACGCCCGCCTCCGCCAGCCGCCGGAGCACCGTTTCATCGATTTTCCGCAGACGCGCGTGATAGTGGGGAGGGCGAACCACTCGCGCATATAACATTCCCGGCATCGTCAGATCGTGAACGAAACCAAGCTTGCCGTTGACGAGGTCCTCCATACCGCGCGCGACGACGCGCCGGCCGATGTGGCGGAACTCATCCGGTGATTTGACCTCGGCATCGAGATCCACCGGTATGGCGAACGCCTCGTCACCGAAGAGCTCCCAATAGGTCGTCGAGCGGTTGGTCGCCGTCGAGCGGATCAACCCATCGGCGACCTCGAGCGACGCGGCATCCACCTCGAGTGCGCTCGCCGCCCGGGCGAGGAGATGATGCCGCGCGGTGGCCGCCGCAAGGCGGACGGCCTGGCCCGACTGTTCCATCGAATTGCTGGCCGAGGTAATGCCTTCATCGGGCGAAACGCCGGTTTCCGCGCCGACGATGTCAATTCGTTCCAATTCGACATCCAGTTCCTCGGCCGCGATGACGGCAATCGCCGTCGAAATGCGTTGCCCGAGCTCGACCTTTCCCGTACGCAGGGTTACGCGCCCGTCGGCGCGGACGGACAACCAATCATCCAAATTCGGGTGCTTGGAGAGGCTCGGGTTAGGCGCCACTTGCGGCCCCTTTCCGGACAAGCCGGCGAATCGCCTTCAGCATACCGGCATGTGCGCCACAACGGCACAGATGGCCGTGCAGCGCTTCATGAATGTCGGCCTCGCTCGGGCGGCGCGTACGGTTCAGCAAGGCCGTTGTGGCGACAACGATCCCCGGTGTGCAGTATCCGCATTGGGCCGCGCTTTCTTCTATGAATACCTGCTGGACTTCACGGCACCGTTCGTCTTCGGCCAAGCCCTCGACGGTGACGATCTCGCAACCCGCGAACTCGGACACCGGTCTCACGCAGGTCAAGGCTGAATCGCCGTCGACAAGGACGGCACAGGCGCCGCACTGCTCCAATCCACAGCCATATTTTGCCCCGGTCAGGCCGAACTGATTGCGCAGGATGAATATCATCGGCGTCGACGGGTCTGCCTCTATGTCGCGCGAAGTCCCGTTGACGCGAAGGACGATCCTAGTCATTTGGTCCGAGAACATCGTTGAAAGGTGAACACGTAGCCAGAGCCTCCCACACTGTCACGCTCATTGGTTTTCAAGGGCTTGT
>JASLLZ010000139.1 GCA_030746775.1 Rhodospirillales bacterium
GGCCAGGAGCAGCTTGCGGAAGTTCTCGGCCTGGCTGGCATGATCGGATTGCAGCTCGATGCGCGTCAGCTTGGTGACGCCATCGACCAGCCGCGCCACGCCTTCGCCGAACTGAGATTCGATATCGGCGAGGGTAGCCGGGGTGTCCTCTATGGTGTCGTGGAGCAACGCCGTGATGATGGAGTCGCCATCCAGCTTGTATTCGGTGAGGATGCCGGCGACCTCGAGCGGATGGGAAAAATAGGAGTCGCCCGAGGCCCGCTTTTGCGCGCCGTGGGCCTTCATGGAAAAAACATAGGCGCGGTTGAGGGCATCCTCGTTGGCGCCTTTATCATAGCTTTTGACCCTTTCGACCAGCTCGAATTGCCGAATCATGGGCCTTCTCCTCGGTGCCCGACCGGCGAGAGGCGATCGAGCCATGGGACTCCGGTAGCGGTTCTCTCCCCCTCCCTTGCCACGAAACGGCGCCGCCGTTAGCCCTCGCCGTCCTTGACGTCGTCCGTGTCGGTTTCTTGCGGCGTTTCGTCGGCCGTCGGCGCGTCTTCGGCGTCGTCGGCGGCCGCCGCGTCCGTGTCCGCCGCGTCAGCGGCCTCGCCCTCCGTCACATCCTCGGGCAAACCCTCTTGCTTGGCGTCCTCTTCCATGGCGCCGCTGATTTCCTGCTGGATGGCGAGGAGGTCCATTTCCTCCTCTTCCGGTTCGTCGATCTCGATGTGCTTCTGCAAGCCCTTGACGACGGTCTGCTCCAGCTCGCTGGGATCGACGGTTTCCTCGGCGATCTCGCGCAAGGCGACGACCGGGTTCCTGTCGTCGTCACGCTCGAGCGTGAGCGTCGAGCCGGCGGAGATGGCGCGCGCCCGTTGCGCCGCCATTATCACCAGATCGAAGCGGTTGGGAACCTTGGTGATGCAGTCTTCAACCGTTACACGAGCCATGAATTCCTCTCAGACATCAATTCGGGAACCCTGTTAATATATTTTGCCGCAGTGCAAAAGCAACACTCTCATGGCTTGGCCGGGAATATTTCGTCCACTAGGACTCTTCCTCCAATGGTTCGGCGACCTGGTCCGGGGGAAGGGCGGCGATGAGTTCGGCGACGCTTCGCCCCGAAACCGGATGGCGCCAATCGGGGGCCACTTCGGCCAGGGGGAGCAGCACGAAAGCGCGCCCGTGCAGGCGGGGATGGGGTACGACGGGGCCATCCGCCGCCGAAGTGACCAAGTCGCCATAGGCCAGAAGGTCCAGGTCCAGGCTGCGCGGCGCGCCGATTTGGCTTGTATCGCTGCTGCCGCGCAGCCTTCCAAAATCGCCCTCGATCCGATGCAGAACGGCAAGTGCTTCGGCGGGAGATAGGTGTGTCCTCACCTGCGCCACTCCATTGACGAACCACGGTTGCGGCGAGCGCGGCACGGGGGCGCTTCGATACCAGCGCGATCGGCGCACCACGGCGAGACCGGCCTCGGTCATGGCGGTGAGGGCGGCCTCGCAGGTGGCGCGCGGCGGGCCGGCGCGCCGGCTGTCCAAGTTCGCCCCGATACCAACGAGAATCAAGATTCCCTTCCCGGCTCCCATGTCTAGCCCTTGCGATGGGGGGGACGCGCGATTAGCTTATTGTCCATGGGTATGACCGTCGCAGCCCACGCGGAGAGGGCCGACGGCGCCGTCCTTGGCCACTTGAAGCCTTTTTCGGACCCATGAATATTTGAAGCAAAAAATTTGACCTAAAAGGAATATTTACCATGAAATTCAAAGCGAACGAACGGATTGCCCTGTTCATCGACGGCTCAAATCTGTATGCCGCTGCCCGAGCCCTCAATTTCGACATCGATTACAAGCGGCTCTTGGAACTGTTCAGCAACCAAGCCTACCTTGTGCGCGCCTTGTACTACACCGCCCTGATCGAGGACCAGGAATACTCGCCGATCCGTCCCCTGGTCGATTGGCTCGATTACAACGGCTACACCATGGTCACCAAGCCGACCAAGGAATTCACGGACGCCTCGGGTCGACGCAAGATCAAGGGCAATATGGATATCGAGCTCGCCATCGACCTCATGGAAATGGCGCCGAGCCTGGAACATGCCGTTCTTTTCTCTGGAGACGGCGACTTCCGCCGGTTGGTCAAGGCCGTGCAGAGCAAGGGCGTGCGGGTCACCGTGGTCAGCACCTTGCGCTCGCGGCCGCCCATGGTGGCTGATGAGTTGCGCCGCCAGGCCGACGTATTCGTGGAACTGCAGGACCTGCAGACGCACATCGAACGCCAGTCGCGGGGCGAGGAAGAGAGCGGCGACGACCGGTACGACGATGCCGATTCCGAGCTGCAGACCGTCTGAGCCATGATTGGCCGGGGGAATACCCCCCTCGCCCTTCCGCTCCGCGATTGCCCGTTGTGCCCGCGGTTGAGAGAATTCCGAAACGCCAACCGCGCCGATCACGGCGATTGGCACAACGCCCCCGTCGCCTCGTTCGGCAGCGATGACGCGGCGTTGCTGATCGTCGGGCTGGCCCCTGGCTTGCGCGGCGCCAACCGCACGGGCCGGCCATTTACCGGCGATTTCGCCGGCGACCTTTTGTATTCAACCCTGCTCGCCTTCGGTTTCGCGGAGGGTACGTACGCCGCCAGGGCGGATGACGGCCTGCGGCTTTCCCGGTGCCGCATCACCAATGCGGTGCGTTGCGTGCCGCCGAAAAACCGTCCCACCGGCGCGGAGGCCACGGCCTGCCGCCCCTTTCTCCAGGAGGAAATAGGATCCCTCGCCAACCTGAGGGTCGTGCTGGCCCTGGGCACCCTGGCCCATGGAGCCGTGTTGGCAGCCATCGGTGAAAAAAAAAGCGCCTGGCCGTTCCGCCATGGCGCCGTGCACCAATTGCCCCTGGAATGGGCGTTGGCCGACAGCTATCACTGCTCGCGCTACAACACCAACACCGGCCGCCTGACGGAGACGATGTTCCACGCCGTTTTCGCCGACATAGCCCGAATTCTCGGTGCCTGAGTCCGCTTAGTGCTCCCCCTCCTCCTTTTCGGGGTCGAGCAGGCGGTGCAGGTGCACGACGACGTACTTGACACGGGCTTCGTCGACCCGCGCCTGGCTCGCCCCGCGCCAAGCCTCCAAGGCGGTCTTGTAGTCGGGATAGATGCCGACGATATCGAGATTGTCGGAATCTGCGAAATCGACGCCCTGGGGGTCGCGGACCTCGCCGCCGAAAACCAGATGTAGAAGCGGATTCGCCATACCTAGTCCTCCACGTTGGCGCCTGTGTGTGTCTTCCGAGCACTTGGGAAGGGGCGCCGCCGAATCCAACCCCGTGTCTTGGTTTTTGTCATCTTGGTTGGGATGCTATCATGAGGACATTGAAGATTTCCGCCAATGAGGATTTTCGGATGATTGATCTTTACACGTGGCCGACGCCCAACGGGTTCAAAGTATCCATCATGCTCGAAGAGGTCGGGCTGCCCTACAACGTGGTCCCCATCGACATCACCAAGGGCGACCAATTCGACGCCGATTTCCTGAAAATCAGCCCCAACAACAAGATGCCGGCCATCGTCGACAACGACGGCCCGGGGGCCATGCCCTATTCGCTCTTCGAATCCGGGGCCATCCTCATGTATCTCGCCGAGAAGACGGGGCGGTTCATGCCCGCCGACATGGCTCCGCGCTATCTGGTCATTCAGTGGCTGATGTTCCAAATGGGCAGCATCGGTCCCATGTTCGGCCAGGCCCATCACTTCCGCACGTACGCGCCCGACAACCTTTCCTACGCCATCGATCGCTACACCAACGAAACGGGGCGGCTTTACGGGGTCATGGAGCACCGGCTCGGCGAAGCGGAGTATCTGGCCGGCGAATACTCCATCGCCGACATGGCGGTCTTTCCCTGGACCCGCGGCCACGAGCGTCAAGGCCAGAGCCTCGACGACTTTCCCAACCTCAAGCGCTGGTTCGAGGCGATCAGTGCCCGGCCCGCCGTGGAGCGCGGCCTCACCGTCCTGGCCGATCGGCGCCGGGAAAATTGGCACAAGGACGAGGAGGCATTCTCCATCATGTTCGGCAAGAATCAGTACGCGCGCCGGCAAACCGGCGCTCAATAATTCTTGAAAATCCAGGCTTCGGCCCCATATTTAACGAAGTCGAGTATGGTCTCGACACCACATGGGCCGGTTCGCTTCATGCTTGGCGGCAAGGCGTAACAGGACGGAGCTTTATACGTGCAACACACCAATAATCTGGCCACCGCGGCGATACGGTTAGCAGCCGGTCCGCTATTTTTCGGAGTCCGATGAACATGTCGCGGCAGAAAGTCTGGCGCACTGCTCACTCACTGATCAAGCGCTATGGAAAAGGGGCGATCATCCACGCGGCGTTGCAGATGGAGGAGTTTTTCGACGAAGGCGATTTCCAGGAAAGCGTTGCCTGGGAGAGTGTCCTGGAAGCCCTCGAGGAATTGTTTTCCGAGGACGTTCCGGCGAACGCGGTCATTCATTGAAACCGCGCCCGGCGTCGGGGCGCGGCTCACATCAGCGGATTACGGGTCTTGAGGCCGGGGAAGCGGGAGAATTCCCGGTCTCCGGTCCATGGTTCGCTCACGCCATGGCGCTCCGCCCTATCCCTTGTCGCGCATGAGCCGGGCCTTCTGGCGCTTCCAGTCGCGGGCCTTGACGGCGGCGCGCTTGTCGTATCGGTGCTTGCCGCGCGCCAAGGCCAATTCCACCTTGGCCATGCCCCGTTTGTTGAAGTAGACGGCGAGTGGCACCAGCGTCATGCCGTCGCGCCGGACGGCGGCGATGAGCTTCCTGATCTCGCGCTTGTGCAGCAGGAGCTTGCGCGGGCGCCTGGGCTCGTGATTGAAGCGGCTGCCCGCCAGGTACTCCGGGACATGGGCGTTGAAGAGGTATAGCTCGCCCTCCTTGTCGCCGGCGAAGGCTTCGGTGATGGTGGCACGGCCTTGGCGCAGGGACTTGACCTCGGTGCCGGAAAGGGCGATTCCGGCCTCGAAGGTTTCCTCGATCTGGTAGTCGTGGCGCGCCTTGCGGTTGCGCGCCACGGCATTCCCCTTCGCTTGAACTTTGCGTGCCATGGCCTTCGTGCCAAGCGATATACGGGGTCGGCCGCGGCGCCCCCGAGCTTAGTTGAGGAGCCCGGCACCGACCATGGCGTCCTTGACCCGGGCCTTGCTGGCGTCGGCGATCTCGCAGATAGGCAGACGCGTTTCCGCCGAGCACTTGCCGAGCAGGCTGGCGGCGTACTTTACCGGGCCCGGACTGGATTCGCAGAACAGGGCCAGATGAAGCGGCATGAGCCGGTCCTGAAGCGTCATCGTCGTCGTCAATTCCCCGTCCCGCCAAGCGCGATGCATGTCGGCACACATCCTAGGCGCCACATTGGCGGTGACCGAGATGCAGCCATGTCCACCGGCGGCGAGGAAGGGAATGACCGTGGCGTCCTCGCCACTCATCTGGCAGAAGTCGCTGCCGATCGTCATGCGGGTTTGCAGGGGACGGGTAAGATCGGCGGTGGCGTCCTTGACGCCGACGATCCTGGGCAACCCGGCGATGCGGGCCATGGTCTCGACGGACATGTCGATGACGCAGCGACCGGGAATGTTGTAGATCAGGATGGGCAGTTCGGCGGCGTCGTGAATCGCCTTGTAATGCCGGTAAAGCCCCTCTTGCGTCGGCTTGTTGTAATAGGGCGTCACCACCAGCGCGCCATCGGCTCCCGCCTCCTTGGCGTGGCGGGTCAGCATGATGGCCTCATCCGTGGAATTGGAGCCCGTGCCCGCGACCACCGGGACCCGGCCGTCGGCCACCTCGAGGCAGACCTCGATGACACGCATGTGCTCGTCGTGGCTGAGGGTGGCCGATTCGCCGGTCGTTCCACAGGGGATCAGACCGTCGGTGCCTTCCTCGACCTGCCAATCGACGAAGGCGCGATAGGCGTCCTCGTCCACCTTGCCGTCCTTGAGCGGCGTAATCAGGGCGACGAATGAACCCTGGAACATGGCTTCCTCCCCCATTTTTAATGGTTTGGTTTGCCGACCATACTCCCAACCGGACGATATCGGCAAGCGGCGCCCCCGCCCCGGCTTGTCGATGCGCCCTTCGGCGCGTACAGTCACGCCCAGGCAAGCGCGCCGGGACTGGCGCGATGCCGGGAAAGGCAAGGATTGTCCGGTCGGTTGACAAGCGCGCTACTGGTGGTCTTGATGGCGGCCCTTCCGTTGGGAAACGGTGCCGCCGCCGGCCCCTTGGCGCCCCAGGACAGCGCCGCCGCCAAGGCCGTCATCAAGGCTATAAAGGCGGGAGACTGGAAGCGGGCGCGGCGCGGCGCGGCGCGCATCAAGGACCCCGTGGCGGCGAAGCTCTTCCACTGGCTCGACCTTACGCGTGACGGTTCTACCGCGTCCTTCGGGCGGATCGCGGGGTTTCTCTCGGAGAATCCCCAGTGGCCGAAGCGATCCCTTCTGCTGCGGCGAGCGGAAGAGGCATGACCGACAATATGCCCGCCGAGGACGTCCTCAATTGGTTCAAGGATCGCCAGCCTGCCAGTTCCGACGGCCAGGTCCGGTATGGCGCCGCCTTGCTGGCCAGTGGCCAGGAAAAAGCGGGCCGCGCGGCTCTCCGCGCCGCATGGGTCGGCGGAAACTTCAGCAAGCGCCCGGAACGGCGCTTTTACAGGCGCTACCGCAAGTATTTGACGCGCCTGGACCACATCGAGCGTCTCGACCGCCTCATTTGGCGAGGCCGCTATTGGCCGGCGCGCCGCATGTTGTGGAAAGTCAATGCCGATTGGCGCGCCTTGTCCGAGGCCCGCCTCATGCTCATGCGCATGAACGGAAACGTCGACCGCGCCATCGAGCGGGTACCGGCCGCGCTCAAGGGCCACCCCGGCCTCGTTTACGAGCGTCTGCGCTGGCGCCGGCGCAAGGGCCTGGATACGGCGGCGGCTCTACTTGACGGGGTGCCGGCCGACCCCGCGCATGCCGAAAAATGGTGGCGCGAGCGGTCCATCCTGGCGCGCCGCGCGCTCGCCAAGGGACATATCTCGGAGGCCTACCGCCTGGTCCAGGAGCATGGGCTGGAAGAGGGACCGGCCTTTGCCGAGGCGGAATGGCTGGCCGGCTGGATCATGTTGAGATTCCTCAATGAACGCGCCACCGCTTTCCGCCATTTCAAGGCCATGTTCAAATCGGTCACATATCCCATAAGCCGCGCCCGC
>JASLLZ010000013.1 GCA_030746775.1 Rhodospirillales bacterium
GCAGAACCGGCGAGTCGAGTTGCACCACATCGCACTGTTCCGCCGCTTCGTCGAGGATGTTGCCAAGGTTGCCGAGGCGCGTCTTGATCGCCATGACCCGGCGCTCGCGAAGCGAATCGATGGGTGGGTTGGTCACTTGGCTGAAATTCTGGCGAAAAAAGTGATGCAGCCCGCGGTATTTCTCCGATAGCACCGCCACCGGCGTATCGTCGCCCATGGATCCGGTTGGCTCCTTGCCGTCCCCGACCATGGGATGAAGGATCAGCTCCAGGTCCTCCATCGACCAGCCCGACGTTAGCTGGCGACGGCGCAATTCCTCGCCGTCGAATTCGGAGCCGGGGAGAGCGGTTTTGATCAGGCTGTCGATTTGGATGATGTTCTTGACCCACTCGCCGAAGGGCTGGCGAGCGGCTAGGAAATCCTTCAGTTCGCGGTCGTGGTAGAGGCGTCCCTCGGCCAGGTCGACAGCAATCATCTGGCCGGGGCCGACGCGACCCTTCTCGGCCACGTTGCCCTCATCGACGCGCACCATGCCGGTTTCCGATCCGACCACCAAGAGACCGTCGTCAGTCAGGGTATAGCGCAAGGGCCTGAGGCCGTTGCGGTCCATGCCCGCCATCACCCAGCGGCCGCCGAAGGCGGCCAGGGCCGCCGGCCCGTCCCACGGCTCCATCACCGAGTTGGTGTAGGCATAAAGGTCGCGGTGGGCCTGGGGCATGGCCGGCTTGTGGCTCCAGGCGTCGGGGATCATCATGGCCTGAACCATGGGCAGGGGTCGGTCGGCGCGCACCATGACCTCATAGACCGCGTCGAGGGCCGCCGAATCGGAGGCGACGGGTTGGATCACGGGCTTGACGTCTTCGATGTTGTCGCCGAAAAGCGCCGAGCCCATGCGCGGCTCGTGGCAGGCCATCCAGTTGATGTTGCCCCTGAGCGTGTTGATCTCGCCGTTGTGGGCGAGGACGCGGAACGGCTGGGCCAGGCGCCAGGTGGGAAAGGTATTGGTCGAATAGCGCTGGTGATAGATGGCGAAATTCGAGACGAAGCGTTCGTCCAAAAGATCGGGATAGAAATCGGTTAGTTGTTCGGCCCGGAACATGCCCTTGTAGATGACCGAGCGGCACGACAGCGAGCAGACGTAGAAATCCGCGATGTTGGCGGACAGGACCGCGTTCTCGATGCGCCGGCGAATGACGTAAAGGTCATTTTCGAAGTGGGTATTGTCCAACATCTTGTTGTTGGCGATCATGATCTGCTCGATCTCGGGGCGCGTCGCGTTGGCCTTCTCGCCGACCACCGAGACGTCGACCGGCACTTGGCGCCAACCGTAGATGTAGTATCCGGACTTGAGAATCTCGGTCTCGACGATGCAGCGGCACAACTCCTGCGCCGCGAAGTCGGTGCGCGGCAGGAAGATCATGCCGACGGCGAGACGGCGTTTCATCACCTGATGGCCGGTGCGCCGAGCGTGTTCCTTGAAGAAATCCTGGGCAATCTGAACATGAATGCCGGCACCGTCGCCGGTCTTGCCATCGGCGTCCACGGCGCCCCGGTGCCATACCGAGCGCAGGGCCTCGATGCCGGCACTCACCACTTCGCGCCGCGGGCGGCCGTCGACGGCGACCACCAGGCCGACGCCGCAGGCGTCCTTCTCGTCGCCCGGATCGTAAAGGCCGTTTCGCGCCAGGTGCCGGGCGTTGTGCGCCCAGGCGGCGGCGAAACGCCGGCCGCTCTCGGGCCCGTCGCCGTGTTTATCGGTATTCACGGGGCGCCCCATCCTAGGCCGCCTTTCCGTCACGCTCGACGGCGCGGATATAGGCGTCGATGTGGGTCGCCGCGTTGCGGCCGTCGAGGATGGCCCAGACCACCAGCGAGGCGCCGCGCACGATGTCGCCGGCGGCAAAAACGCCGTCAAGGCTGGTCATCATGGTCTCCTCGTCGACGGCGAGCGTTCCTTCCTGGCTGAGCGCCAGATCGGGGCAGCCGAACATTCCCGGCAGGTCCTCGGCATCGAAGCCGAGCGCCTTGATGACCAAGTCGGCGGGGATCGTGAAAGGACCATCGCCGACGGGCTCGGGGACGCGCCGGCCGTCGGCGTCGGGGGCGCCCAGGCGCATGCGCTGGGTGCGGACACCGTTGACGTGGCCGTTGCCGAGGAAAGCCTCGGGCGCCGCCAGCCAGACGAATTCGACCCCTTCTTCCTCGGCGTGCTCCACTTCGCGCAGAGAGCCCGGCATGTTGTCGCGGTTGCGCCGGTAAAGGCATTTGACCGACTTGGCGCCCTGGCGTACCGCGGTGCGCACGCAATCCATGGCGGTGTCGCCGCCACCGACGACGACGACGTCTTTGTCCCTGGCGTCGAGGGCGCCGTTGTCGAAATCGGGCACCTCGTCGCCCAGGCCCTTGCGATTGCTGGCAATCAGGTAATCCAAGGCCTGGATGACGTTCTTCAAACCGACACCGGGAATGGCGATATCGCGCGAGGTGTAGACGCCGGTCGCGATGACGACGGCATCGTGGCGGGTGCGCAATTCGTCCATGGTGGCGTCGCGGCCGACCTCGAAGCCGGTGTGAAAGACAACGCCGCCGTCGGCCAGCAGGCGGGCGCGGCGCTCGACGATATCCTTCTCCAGTTTGAAATTGGGGATGCCATAGACCAGCAGGCCGCCGATGCGGTCGTAGCGGTCATAAACATGGACCTCATAGCCCTGACGCCGCAACTGTTCGCCCGCCGCCATGCCGGCCGGTCCGGCACCGATGATGCCGACCGAGCGGCCAAGCTGGCAGTTCGGCGTCGGCGGCTTGACCCAGCCCTCGGTCCAGGCGGTCTCGGTGATGAAACGCTCGATGGCGCCGATGGCGATGGTGCCGTGGCCCGCCGCTTCGATAACGCAGCTGCCCTCGCACAGCCGGTCATGGGGGCAGATGCGGCCGCAGATTTCTGGCATATTGTTGGTCGCCGACGACAGCTCATAGGCTTCCTCGAGTCGGCCTTGGGCGGCCAGCATCAGCCAGTCGGGAATGTTGTTTTGCAAGGGGCAGTGAATTTGGCAGTAGGGAATGCCGCATTGGGAGCACCGCGCCGCCTGTTCCGCCGCCGCCGCCGGATCGTAGTCGCCGAATATCTCTTCGAAATCGGCACGCCGCGCCGCCGCTTGCCGCTTATCGGGCATTCGGTTGGCGATCGAAATGAAGCGTTGCATATTGGCGGTCATCACCCCTCCCCGTGTGACGGCGCGCACTGGCAATGCCGACATTCTTAGCACATATGTCAATTAGCGCGAAAAAAAATCAAGCCAGATAAGGTCAGTATTGCTTATATAAATATCTTGGCCGTGCCTCGCCCGCCCCGATTGCACCGAGCGTCCGGGATAATTCAAGGGGCGTTCGCTGCCAATTAGGTCCGATATCGGACTACATGACGTTAGGCGGTTTCCTGGCGGAATGGTATAAGGGGGCAAGACTTCGGGTGGATTTCCTATGTCGTTCGTACATATTGGGGCCCTGGCGCTAGTCCAGGGAATCACCGAGTTCCTGCCCGTCAGCTCGTCGGGGCACCTTGTCTTGGTCCCCATCATAACTGGCTGGCCCGATCAGGGACTGATCATTGATGTCGCTGTCCATGTCGGTACCCTTGGCGCCGTCATGCTTTATTTCTGGCGCGATATTGGGCGCATGATCCTGGGCATCGTGAGTTTGGGCAAGGAGCGCAACGGAAACGGAGCCCGGCTGGCCGGCTATCTGATCGTCGCCACGGTGCCGGTTGCCGTCGCCGGCCTGGCCGTCAACTACTACCTGGCCGATGCATTGCGCAGTCTTACGGTCATCGCCTGGGCGACCTTGATATTCGGCCTCGTACTTTATGTGGCGGATCGGCGCGGCATGACCGTGCGCCGGGTCGAACACATGACCCTTTTCGATGCCCTGATCGTCGGCTTGGCCCAGGCCCTCTCCCTCATCCCGGGCACCAGCCGTTCGGGCATTACCATGTCGGCGGCGCGAATGCTGGGCTTGGAACGGGCCGAAGCGGCGCGGTTTTCCATGCTGCTCTCCATCCCCGCCATCCTCGGCGCCGGCGCGCTCAAGACACGCGACCTGTATGCCGCCGGCGACATCCAGCTTTCCCTTGACGCCGCCCTGGCCGCCGGCCTGGCTTTCGTCACCGCCCTGATTGCCATCGCCGTCCTTATGGCGTGGCTGAAGCGCGCCACCTTTACCCCCTTCGTCGTCTATCGCGTCCTCCTCGGCGGCGTGCTCCTCGCCCTCGCCTACGGCACTTAGAGCATTTTCCGTTCACACGCGTTCACCGAAAATTCTCTAACTTCTCGTATTAACCGCAAATGCGTCGTCGCAAACGATTCGGTTTGCTCGGGATTTGCTTTAGTAGCCGGCGGCGGGATCGACCACGGGGTGGGGCTGCTTGCCGTCCAGGATACGCCGGATGTTGCCCGCCACGTGCTCGGCGGCGTGCTCGGCGGAATGCCAACTGCCGGCGTGGGGCGTCACGGTGATGCGGGGATGACGCCAGAAGGCATGGGTGGCGGGCAGCGGTTCTTGATGAAAGACATCAAGGGCGGCGCCCGCGATGTGTTCCGCATCGATGGCGGCGATGAGGTCGTCGTCGACCAAGTGCGCCCCGCGCGCCGGATTGACGACGAAGGCGCCCTGGGGCAGGGCGGCCAGCATCCGGGCATTGATGATACCTTCGGTGGCGGGGGTCGTGGCGAGAAGACAGACCAAGATGTCGGTGCGTGCCAGAAAAGGGATAAGCCCCTCCGAGCCGTGAAAATGTTTCATGCCCTTGATGGACTTTGCCCGGCGGCTCCATCCGGCGACGTCGAAGCCCAGCGCCATCAGCTTTTCGGCCGCGTCGGCGCCCAACTCACCGACGCCCAGGATGCCGACGCGGCGCTCCGCCGTCGTCGGCCCGCGAAATTTCTCCCAATGCGCCTGGCGCTCCTGGGCGAAGTAGCGGTGAAAATCGCGGTGATAGTGCAAGACCCAATAGAGGACGAATTCGGTCATGCGATCGATCAGTTCTTGCGACACCAGGCGCACGACGGGCACCCCGCGCGGTAATTCGGGGTCCTTCATGATTTTTTCGATGCCGGCGCCGAAGGTGAAGATAGCCTTGAGGTTGGGATAACGCTTGAGCTCCCCCATCGCCGGGTTGTGGATCAAGGTGAACTCTATGTCACGCGGATCGCCGACGCCATCGGGCCACTCGCGAACTTCCAGGTCCGGCAGGTGGCGGTGAAACAGGGCGCGCCACTGATCGGGGTCGTGGATGTCCTTGAAATAACCGCCGAAAAGAAGGGCCATGTAACGCCTCCTCCGGGATTCTAATAACCCCGGTCGAGCTTGACCAGATTGCGCGGTTTTTTTCCCGCCGCCACGCGGCGGATGTCCTCGGCGACCTCGCGTCCCGCCGTGCGCGGCGTGGTGTGGCTGGCGACATGGGGTGTCAGGTCGACCTTCGGGTGGTTCCAATACGGATCGTCGGCGGGCAGCGGCTCGGTACGAAAGACGTCGAGCGAGGCCCGAGCGATGGCGCCTGAATCGAGGGCCGCGATCAAATCGTCGTCGACCACGGAGGTGCCGCGCCCGGCATTGATGAAGAACGCGCCTTTGGGCAAATGGGCAAGGGTTGCGCTGTTGAAGAGACCCTCGGTGGCCGGCGTGGATGGAAGCAGGCTGATCAAGATCTCGGTGCGCTTCAGGAACGGAACCAGGCCGTCGCTTCCCAAGAACACCTCTACGCCGTCGATCGACTTGGGCCTGGTGGCCCACCCGGCGACGGTGAAGCCGAGATATGTCAGGACACGCGCCGCGTCGCCGCCCAGCGCCCCCAAGCCCATGATGCCGACACGGCGCTGCGCCGCCTCGGGGTAGGGGTGGGACTTCCACAGGCCCTGGCTTTGTTGTTCGGCGTAGCGGTAGGCATCGCGGTGGTAGTGCAGCACCCAGTGCACCATATGGTGCGTCATGTCGCGGGTCATCGCCCGGTCGACTAGGCGCCCGATGGGCACGTTGCGGGGCAGGTCGGGGTCGAGAAGCATGCTTTCCACCCCGGCCCACATGGAAAGGATGGCCTTGAGGTTGGGGAAGGTCTTCAAAAGGCCGGGTGGCGGCAGCGCGACCACGGCGATGTCGATCGCGGCGGGGTCGTCGACCTCATCGGGCCAGACCCGGAAGTCCAGCCCCGGCACCTCCGCCGTCAGCACCTCGCGCCACGGCGCCGGGTCGCGTTTCTGGTCGATGAATGCGATCTTCATGTCTGGCCAGCCTTTCTCGGATTATCCCCGGTGTTGCTTCACGTCGGGCGTAAGCCCTCGATGGTCGTGCGGTGCATATGGCGCTCGAAGCGTTCGTCATCGAACGGCGTCGCGCAGTGCTGGGTGCAGCGGTTATCCCACAAGACGGCGTCGCCGACGCGCCATTGGTGGCGATAGACGAATTCGGGCCGCACCGCCCATTGGTTCAGTTCGGCCAGCAGGGCCGCCCCTTCTTCAGCGCCCAAGCCCTCGACCTCGCAGGCCCACCGGCCGACGAACAATGAAGTGCGTCCGGTCTCGGGATGGGTGCGCGCCATCGGGTGTAGGACATCGGGACGCCGCGCCTTGATCTCGGCGGTCAGGGGCAGGTGCGGATAGTGGACGTGATGGAGCCGCAAACGGCTGCGCAGGGCCCGGCGATCCTTGATTTTCGCCTTGGTCTCGTCGGGTAGTCCGTCCCACGCCAGGTACATGTTGGCGAACAGGGTATCGCCGTCGGCCGGCGGGATCTTCAAGGCATGGATCAAGGAGCCCTTGTTGGGCACCTCCTTTTCCTCGCCGTCCGAGTGCCAGCCCCATCCGGCGCGCTTGATCCCCAAGGGCTTGCCGTCGCGCACCACATTCGAAATGACGTAGATTTCCGGGTGCCCGGGCAGGTTGGCGGATATCGGGTCCATGATATGCGTCGCGCCGAAGCGCCGGGTGAAGGCGATATGCGCCTCGGGCGTCCAATCGACATCGCGGAACAACAAGACCAGATGTTCCAGCCAGGCGGCGTGGATGTGCCCGAAGGTCGCCTCGTCGATGGGCTTCGAGATATCGACACCCAGAATTTCGGCTCCAAGGGGTGCGCCGAGGGGGCGGACTTCGATTGCCATTCTTGTCTCTTCGTCCTTTGGATTAATATCGCTGTTCCATGTCGAGTACCGGATGCGGCGCCTCGCCGGCGAGCACCCGGTTGATGTTCTGGGCCACCTTGCGCGCCGCCGAGCGGTCGTTGGTTGGACCGGCGGCGTGGGGCGTCACCGCGACTTTGGGGTGGCTCCAATAGGGATCGTCCGGCGGCAGGGGCTCGGCGCGGAAGACATCCAACGCGGCGCCCGCGATGTGTCCTGAATCGAGGGCCGCCCGCAGGTCCTCGTCGACCAGGATGGCGCCGCGGCTGAGATTGATGACAAACGCCCCCTTGGGCATGGCGGCGAACTTTTCCGCATCGAGCAGGTTCTCGGTCGCCCCGGTGAGGGGCAGCAGCGAGGCCAGGATATCGGTGCGCGCCAGGAAGGGCATCAGGCCGTCCGGGCCGTGAAAGCTCTCGACGCCTTCGATCGCCTTGGGCCTGCGGCTCCACCCGGCGACGGCAAATCCCAGGTCACGCACGCGGCGCGCCGCCTCCGCCCCCAACTCGCCCATGCCCAGGATGCCGACCCGGCGCTCGGCGGTGTCGGGAAAGCGCAGCCGCTGCCAGCGCTTGTTGTCCTGGTCCCCGGCATAGACGTGGTAATTGCGATGATAGTGGATCACCCAATGGACGACGTGGAGCGCCATGTCCTGGGCCAGCATGTCATCGACCAGACGCACGATGGGCACGCCGTCCGGCAGGTCGGGGTCGCGTAGAATGTGCTCGACCCCGGCCGCCAGCGACAGGATGGCTTTCAGATTGGGATAATTCTTGAGATCGCCCTCGGGATGCAGCCAGACCAGGGCGAATTCGACGTCGCCGGGATCGCCGGCGTTGGGAAAGACGCGGAATTCCTGGCCCGGTACCAGTTCATTCATCCGGGCGCGCCAGAAGTCCGCGTCGCCGCCGGCGTAGCTGAATAGGATCGCCATGGTGTATTCCGTCCGTTTCCTCTTCTTCGCCGGCGGTTGGCTCCGCCTTCACGTATCGACGGCACCCGTCTCGTCGGCCTTCATCTCGAAGGCCGCCGCCATCAAGGCCCGGGTATAGGCTTCCCTGGGGTTGGCGAAGAGCGCTTCCGACGGGCCTTGTTCTACCACCTTGCCGCGGCGCATGACAATCACGTCATGGGCCAGGGCGCGGACCACCTTGAGGTCGTGGCTGATGAACAGATAGGCCAGATTGTGGCGCACCTGAAGGTCGCGCAACAGCTCGACAATCTGCGCCTGCACCGACATGTCGAGCGCGCTGGTCGGTTCGTCGAGGACGATGAACCTGGGCTTCAACACCAAGGCCCGGGCGATGGAGATGCGCTGGCGCTGGCCGCCCGAGAACTCGTGGGGATAGCGTTCCTGCATCTCGGGCTCCAGGCCGACTTCTTTCAGCGCCTCGCCGATCAGCGCCCGGCGTTCGTCGTCGCTGCCGCCGAGGCCGTGGACGATCAGGCCCTCCTCGACGATGCGTCCCACCGAGAGGCGCGGATTGAGGCTGCCGATGGGATCTTGGAAGACGATCTGCATCTCCCGCCTCAAGGGCCTGAGCTCCTTCCACCCGAGGCTCCCGATGGAGCGCCCGGCGAAGCGCAGGCCGCCCTGGCTTCCTTCCAGGCGCAACAGGGCCCGGCCCAGCGTGCTCTTGCCCGATCCGCTTTCCCCGACGACGCCAAGCGTGTGGCCCTGGCGGACATGAAGCGTGATCCCGTCCACCGCCTTGACGTGATCGACGGTGCGCCGGATGAGGCCGCGCTTGATCGGAAACCAGACCTTGACCGCCTCGGCCGCCATGATCTCGGGCGCGTCGGTCGGCCCCGGCTCGGGCTGGCCCTTGGGCTCGGCCGCCAAGAGGGCCTTGGTGTAGGCGTTGCTGGGGCGCTCGAAGACGTCGGCGGCGGCGCCCTGTTCGACGATACGGCCCTTGCTCATGACCGAGACCCGGTCCGCCATGTGGCGCACGATGCCCAGGTCGTGGGTGATCAGCAAAAGCGCCATGCCGAGGCGCGCCTGGAGATCGCTCAGCAGCTTCAGGATCTGCGCCTGGATGGTGACGTCGAGCGCGGTGGTCGGCTCGTCGGCGATCAACAGGTCGGGCTCGTTGGCCAGCGCCATGGCGATCATGACGCGCTGTTGCTGGCCGCCGGAAAACTCATGGGGCAGGGAGTGGAGGCGGTCCTCGGCCTCGGGCAGGCCGACCAGATGCAGAAGCTCGACAACCCGGTCGCGGGCCTGGCGCTGATCCATGCGCTTGTGGACGAAGAGCACTTCGGCGATCTGGCGCTCGATCGAATGCAAGGGGTTGAGCGAGGTCAGGGCTTCTTGAAAGATCATGGCGATCTGGTTGCCGCGCAGGTCGCGCAAGCGATCCTCGCCGGCCCCCAGCAGTTCCTCGCCGCCATAGCGGATGCTGCCCTCTGGGTGCCAGGCCGTGGGATAGGGCAGGAGCTGCAGCACCGAAAGCGCGGTCACCGATTTGCCCGAGCCCGATTCACCGACCAGGCCGACGGTCTCGCCCTTGGCAATGTCGAAGGAGACCTCGCGCACCGCATCGACTTGGCGGGCGCCGCGGCCAAACGAGACCGAGAGGTCGCGCACCCTGAGCAATTGTTGGCCGGCCATCAGTGCACCCCCGCCTGGGTGGTGGCCGCCGGCGCGGAAAGGGCGTCCTCGGCCACCGGTGCCGCGTCGAAGGTTTTGCGCGGATCAAAGGCGTCGCGCACCGCCTCGCCGATGAAAATCAGCAGGCTTAACAGGACGGCAATGGCGAAAAAGCCGGTCAGTCCCAGCCACGGCGCCTGCAGGTTGGCCTTGCCCTGGGCCAGAAGCTCGCCCAGCGACGCCGAGCCGGGCGGCAGGCCGATGCCGAGGAAGTCGAGACCGGTGAGAACGGTCACCGAACCGGAAAGGATGAAGGGCAGGAAGGTGAGCGCCGCCACCATGGCGTTGGGCAGGATGTGGCGGAACATGATCATGGCGTCGCCGACACCGAGCGCCCGGGCGGCGCGCACATAATCGAAGTTGCGTACCTTGAGGAACTCGGCCCTGACGACGCCGACCAGGCCCATCCACGAAAACAAGAGCATGATGCCCAACAGCCACCAGAAGTTGGGCTCGACGATGCTGGCCATGATGATCAGCATGTAAAGGGTCGGCATGCCCGACCATATTTCCATGAAACGCTGAAAGAGAAGGTCGACCCAGCCGCCGAAATAGCCCTGCACGGCGCCGGCGGCGATGCCGATCACGGCGCTGACGAGGGTCAGGGTAAAGCCGAACAGGACCGAAATGCGAAAGCCGTAAATCAGCCGCGCCACCACGTCGCGGGCCTGATCGTCGGTGCCCAGCCAGTGGTCGGCGTCGGGCGGCGAGGGCGCCGGCACGGCCAGGTCCCAGGCCACGGTCCGATGGTTGTAGGGGACCAGGGGTTGGATCATCCATCCCTTTTCGTTGATCAGTTCGACGACCACCGGGTCGCGGTAATCGGCCTCGGTCTCGAATTCGCCGCCGAAGGCGGTCTCGGGATAGGCGGCGAAGACGGGAACGTACCAGCCGCCGTCGTAAAGGACGACGATGGGCCGGTCGTTGGCGATGAACTCGGCGAACAGGCTGGCGACGAAAAGGGCGAGGAATATCCACAGCGACCAGAAGCCGCGCCGGTTGGCGCGGAAGTTGGCCAGCCGGCGCGCCGTCAGGGGGCCGATTTGCATGCCGAGGAAGCGCTGGCGCTGCATGGCTCAGGCCTCCTGGGCTTCGAAAGTGATGCGCGGATCGACCATGTGGTAGGTCAAATCGCCGATCAGGTTGAGGACCAATCCCATCAGGGAGAAGACATAAAGCGTTCCGAACATGACCGGATAGTCGCGGGCGAAGGCGGCCTCGAAACCGAGACGGCCGAGCCCGTCGAGGGAAAAGATGGTCTCGATAAAGACCGATCCGGTGAACAGGACACCGATGAAGGCGCTGGGAAAACCGGCGATGACAATCAACATGGCGTTGCGGAAGACGTGGCCGTAGAGCACCCGGTTCTCGGTCAGGCCCTTGGAGCGCGCCGAGACGACGTACTGCTGGGATACCTGGTCGAGAAACGAATTCTTGGTCAGCATGGTCAGGGTGGCGAAGCCGCCGACGACCATGGCCGTGATGGGCAGCACCATGTGCCAGAAGTAATCCAAGATGCGGTCGGGCCAGGAAAGCTGGCCCCAGTTTTCCGACACCAGTCCGCGCAGGGGAAACCATTCCAGATAGCTGCCGCCGGCGAACAGGACGACCAAGAGGACGGCGAACAGGAAGCTGGGGATGGCATAGCCGACGATGACGATGCCGCTGGTCACGGTGTCGAAGCGGCTGCCGTCGCGCACCGCCTTGACGACGCCGAGCGGGATGCAGATGAGATAGACCAAGATGGTCGTCCACAGGCCGAGCGAGATGGAGACCGGCATCTTGTCGATGACCAGATCGATCACCTTGCGGTCGCGGAAAAAACTCTCGCCGAAGTCGAAAACGGCATAGTCGCCGATGGTCTTGATGAAGCGTTCGTGAAGCGGCTTGTCGAAACCGTACCGGCGTTCCAGCTCTTTGATGAACTCCGGGTCCAGTCCCTGGGCGCCCCGGTACTTGCTCTGTTGCGAGGCGGCGCCGGCGAGGTCTCCTTGCCGGCCGGCCCCAAGGGTCTCGCCGGTACCGCCGCGGGTGATGCGGTCCGTGATCTGCGCGCCCTCGCCGGTGATCTGGGCGATCGCCTGCTCGACCGGTCCGCCGGGCGCCAATTGGACGATAACGAAGTTGATCAGCACGATGCCCAACAGCGTCGGTACGATGAGTGCCAGGCGGCGGACGATATAGGCCAACATGTTAAGCGCTCCTATCCCGACCGGCGGCCAAGGGCTCGGCGGACGACGACGAAGCCGACCACCATCAGACCCAGGAAGACGGCGATGGCGGTCCCGGCGCCCGGCGCATCACCACCCGCTGCTTCCTCATCGGTGGATTGGACGACCTGACGTGCCTTCAACGCCGCGTCCTTGGCGGCATCGAGCCACCAGTAGTCGAGGCTGTTGCCGTGGCGCGGCGTGATGGCGGGGCGGCTGAACTTGTTCCATGACGCAACGCGATCGACGCGGACGTGCCAGTTGGGAATCACGTAATGGCCCCACAACAAAACCCGGTCCAGGGCCCGGGTACGGTTCACCAGGCTCTGGCGGCTCGGCGCCGAGATCACCAGTTCGATCAACGCGTCGACCACCGGATCCTTGATGCCGATAAGGTTGCGCGCCCCCGGCGCGGCAGCGGCCTCCGAACTCCAAAAGCTGCGCTGCTCGTTGCCCGGCGATTCTGACTGGCCCCAACTGGCGACGATCATGTCGAAGTCGAACTCGCGCAATCGGTTGATGTATTGGGAGGTATCGACAAGGCGGACGCGGGCATCGATGCCAAGGCGCGTCAGGTTGCGCTTGAAGGGCAGCACGATGCGCTCGAAGGCGGTCGAGTAAAGAAGGATCTCGAATTTCAGTTGCTGTCCCGTCTCGGCGTTGACCATTTTCATGTCGCGCACCACCCAGCCGGCCTCGGCGAGGAGGGCGAAGGCGCGGCTCAGGTTATCGCGCGGCCAGCCCGAGCCGTCGGTCTTGGGGGCACGGTAGACCTGGGTGAAGACCTCGTCCGGAACGCGGCCGCGGTAGCGTTCCAACACCTTCAGTTCCTCGCCCTGGGGCAGGTCCGTCGCGGCCAGTTCCGAGTTGGAAAAATAACTTTCGGTGCGCGTGTACTGGCTGAAAAAGAGGTTGCGGTTGCTCCATTCGAAGTCGAAGGCATAGGCCAGCGCCCGGCGCAGCTTACGGTTCTTGAACACCTGGCGCCGGGTGTTCATGATAAAGGCCTGCATGCCGGTCGGCTTTTTGTGCCCGATTTTCTCCAGCTTCAGCCGGCCGTCGCGCACCGCCGGGGTATCGTAATCCAGCGCCCAGGCCTTGGCCTGGTTTTCCTCGCGATAGTCGAGCTTGTCGGCCTTCAGTGCCTGGCGCAGAACGGTCTCGTCGAAATAGTACTCATAGCGGATGGTGTCGAAATTGCTACGCCCGCGTTTGACCGGCAGGTGGGCGCCCCAGTAATCCTTGACCCGTTCGACGACGACGTAGCGGCCGGCCTCGAAGTCGGCGACGCGGTAAGGGCCGCTGCCGAGCGGCGGCTCCAAGGTGGTTTTGGTGAAATCGCGGCCGTCTTTCTCCCAATAGTGCTTGGGCAGGATGGGTATCTGGCCGGCGATCAGGGGCAGTTCCCGGTTGCCCGCCTCGGCGAAGGTGAACTTGACCTTGCGCGGCCCGACCTTCTCGGCCTTCTTGATGGAGGCATAATAGAAGCGAAAAAACGGTCGCCCCTTGGTTTTCAGAATATCGAGCGAGAAGATCACGTCTTCGACGGTGATCGCCTTGCCGTCGTGCCAGCGAGCCTCGGGCCTGAGCGTGAAGATGACCCAGGATCGGTCCTCGGGCCATTCGATGCTCTCGGCGATCAGTCCGTATTCGGTGAACGGCTCGTCGGCGCTCGACGTGAGCAGGGTCTCGGTGGCGTCGCCGGCACCGGCCACTCCCTTGGGGATGAAGCGGTTGAAAGTGTCGAAGGTACCGCGCACGCCGAGGCGCACCCTGCCGCCCTTCGGCGCCTTCGGATCGACGTAGTCGAAGTGCTTGAAATCGGGGCCGTACTTGGGCTGGCCGTGCATGGCTATGGCGTGGGCGACGGTTGTCCTTTGCTGGGCCTCGGCGTCCGGCGCGCCCACAATCACGGCGAGGATGGCGGGCACCGCAACCCTGAGGACGCTCCAACCCATCTCGGCCCACTCCTTATCGTAACCGTTGCGCCGACCGATAGTGACGGACCCCGATACCCCGGATCAAGGGCCGCGTGGTCAACCGGCGAGCGCCGCCAGGGCCGCATCGAGGAGCCCGGCGTCTCCGGCGGCAACGACGCGGCCGTCAGATTCCAAGGTCAGGGGCCGTCCCCGCCAGTCCGTCATGGCGCCGCCGGCCCCCGTGACCACGGGGACCAGGGCGCAGAAATCATAGGGCTTGAGGTCGGCCTCCACCACCAGATCGATGAAGCCCATGGCCAGCAGGCCGTAGGCCAGGCACTCGGAGCCGTAGACCGTGTGCCAAACCATTTGGCGCAGGCGTTCGAAGGCGGCGAAGTCGCTTCCCTGAAACATGCCGGGCGAGGTGGCGGAAAGCCAGGCCCGGTCCAGGGCGCCGCAGGGCCGGGTGGCGATCGGCGTGCCGTTGAAGGTTGTCGCCCGGCCCTCGACGCCGATCCAGCGCTCCTTCAGGATCGGCTGGTCCATGACGCCGAGCACCGGCACGCCGCGGCGCGCCAGGCCGATCAAGGTGCCGAAGGTGGGTTTTCCGGTGATAAACGACTTGGTGCCGTCCAGGGGGTCGAGGACCCAGACGTATTCGGCATCGCCGCGCTGGGCACCGAATTCCTCGCCCACAATACCGTGGTCCGGCGCCTCCGCCTCCAGGATGGCGCGCATGGCCGCCTCGGCCTCGCGGTCGGCCGCCGTGACGGGGCTTGCGTCCGCCTTGGTCTCGATGGTGGTGGTGGCGCGGAAATAGCGCCGCAGGTTGGGGGCCGCCGCGTCGGCCAACTTCTCCGCCAGATCGACGAAGGCGCCGTCCGGGGTCATGGAAGCGGTTTCGGGGTGTCGCTGAGCGAACGCAAATAAAGGATCACGTCGGCCCGGTCGGCGGCCTTCTTGAGCCCGGCGAAGCTCATCTTGGTCCCCGGCACGAAGTCCTTTGGCTTGGCCAGGTAGCGATCAAGGTCGTCGTAGGTCCATGCCCCGCCCTTGCCCTTCAGTGCGTCCGAGAACCGAAATCCCGATTGTGCCGCCTTGGTCCGGCCGACCACGTCCCAGAGATTGGGGCCGACGCGGTTCTTTCCCCCCTTGTTGGTGGTATGGCAGGCCTTGCACTTCTTGAATTGCTTGGTGCCCGCCTCGGCGCTGGCCAGGGCCATCAGGTCGGCGATGCCGGCCGGCGCCGCCGGGGCGGGGGCGCTCGCCCCTTCCTTCGGTTCGGCCGTTATCCGGGCCGCCTCGACTTCATCCACATGCACCAGGGCGTTGCCAATGATGTTGCCGACCCAGATCAACCAAAGGGTGATGATCAAGGCGGCGCCGAACATCTGCGGAAACGAAAATTTCATGCGTCCAGTCCCTCTTTTACCATGCCATGGCGTCGCGCGGGTGCGGCAATCTAGCCTCGGGCGGCGCTTCGTTCAACAGTGGCGCCGACAGAAGCGGGTTCCGCCCGCCCCCGTCCCGGTTTAATGTGCAGGCACAAGAATTCGGAACGGTTTCCATGAGCAGGCCCGGCAATCCCGTTATCGTCATTCCCGCCCGCATGGCGTCGACCCGCCTGCCGGGCAAGCCGCTGGCCGATATCCATGGCGAGGCGATGATCGTCCATGTGTGGCGCCGCGCCCGCGACGCCGATCTGGGGCCGGTGGTGGTGGCCTGCGCCGAGGCCGAGATCGCCGCCGCCGTCGAGGCGGCCGGCGGGCGCGCCGTCATGACCCGGCCGGATCATCCGTCGGGCTCCGACCGGGTGCATGAGGCTCTTGGCGTCATTGACGCGGCGCATCGCCACGACGCCGTGATCAATGTCCAAGGGGACCTGCCGACCATCGAGCCGGCGGCGATCCGCGCCGTCTTGGCGCCCCTTGACGAGCCCGCCGTCGACATCGCCACCCTGGTCGCCGCCATCGTCGATCCCGACGAGGCCGGCGACGAGGACGTGGTCAAGGCGGCGGTGTCGTTCGGCAAGGGCGCCGCGGTCGGCCGGGCGCTCTATTTCAGCCGCCGGGCGGTGCCGGCCGGCGCCGGGCCGCTCTATCGCCACATCGGCCTCTACGCCTACCGGCGGCCGGCGCTCGAGCGTTTCGTCGCTCTTCCCCCCGGCCTGTTGGAGCGGCGCGAGCGGCTCGAGCAGCTGCGCGCCCTGGAGGACGGCATGCGGATCGACGCGGCCCTCGTTGACACCGTTCCGCTGGGTGTCGATACTCCCGCCGACCTGGAACGGGCGCGGCGGATGTTGGCCTCTTGACGGCCCCGCGCCGCCCCCGATCCCCACTTCCCACCCCAAGGGGCGAGGCCGATGTCCGATCCGCGAAAGACCATTGCTTTCCAAGGAATGCCGGGCGC
This sequence comes from Rhodospirillales bacterium, assembly GCA_030746775.1. Taxonomy (GTDB): domain Bacteria; phylum Pseudomonadota; class Alphaproteobacteria; order Rhodospirillales; family JASLLZ01; genus JASLLZ01. The sequence continues at coordinate 16,363 of JASLLZ010000013.1, forward strand.
CTATTCGGACCTTGCCTGCCGCCATGTCCATCCCGAGATGACGACCTTGCCGTGCCACACCTTCGAGGCCGCCTTCGCCCAGGCGCGCGAGGGCCATGCGGCGCTGGCCATGATCCCGATCGAGAATTCGGTCGCCGGACGGGTCGCCGACATCCATCACCTGCTGCCCGCGTCGGGACTGCACATCATCGGCGAGCACTACCAGCGCATCGATCTTCACCTGCTGGCGATAAAAGGGGCGGACATTGCCGAACTGACTCACGTGCACAGCCACATCCACGCCCTCAATCAATGCCGTGACTTGATCCGCGAACTGGGGGTGGAGTCAGTGGTCCACGCCGACACCGCCGGGGCCGCCGCCGACGTGGCCCAGGCGGGCGAGAAGACCCAGGGTGCCATCTCGTCAGAGCTCGCCGGCCAGACCTATGGCCTCGAATCGCTCAGGGCCAACATCGAGGATGAGGAACACAACACCACGCGCTTTCTTGTCATGTCGCGCGAGGCGACCGTTCCCGAGCCTGACTCAGGACGCCTGATTACCAGTTTCGTTTTCCGTGTCCGCAACGTTCCGGCGGCGCTTTACAAGGCCATGGGCGGCTTCGCCACCAACGGCGTCAACATGACCAAGCTGGAGAGCTATCTGGTCGGGGGACGTTTTCTTGCCGCCCAGTTCTATGCCGAGGTCGAGGGACACCCGCAACACAGCAACCTGCGCCTGGCCCTGGAGGAATTGGAGTTCTTCTCGCGCGAGGTCACCATCCTGGGCGTCTACCCCGCCCACCCCTATCGCCTGGAGCAGGGCGGCGACGAGTGACGCTAGTTGACGATCGGCTGTGATAATATCCACAGGCTGATCATCGTGTAGGCGACCATCAGCACCAGCATGGGGATTTGACTGCGAAGCGCGGCACCGCGCTCGGCAAACACCCGCATCGCCGAGACGTGGGAAATATAAACGGCGAGCGCGTGTCCGACGACAATGGCGGTGACGGACACGTACCAGATCAGCTTTGCGTTGACGATACCGATATCGATTCGATAGGCGGCGGTGCCGAACAGGTCCCAACCAAGCCCGAATGGATCGGAAATCAGCGGAACGACGTATTGGCCGGCGATCAACAGATACGAAAGATAGTGAGAGAGGTGATAGGCGATTGCGATCGGCACCAGCGACAGCACGAAATACCCGACCACGTCGCGGGTCGGAACCCGGCCCCCGGCGCCGAACATCGCGATGGCGTGACCGAATACCACAAAGACGGCAACGAAGAGACAGGGAAGAACGACCAGGGCGACGGTTTTGATCAGGGCGACCAGATCAATGCCGGCTTTCTGCAGCGCGATCAGGGGTACCCGCAGGGTTTGGCTCTCGGCAATCCGATCCAGGATTCCGGCCCACAAGGGCGTTTCCAAGATGCCGTCAAAGGTAACCGTGGTCAGCAAAAGCAAAACAAAACAAAACAGACCGTCGGGATGGGGACGGGGCGTTTGTTCAGCAGCCCTGCCGCCGGAAGGCGCGCCTCCAGGCGGCCGCACTCTCCGACCATTGGCGCGAACCTGGCCAACAAGCCAAAGACGGCGGAAAAGGTCTCGCCATTCTTGAGCCAGACCTCCCGCCCATAAAGCGCCATGCCGGTCCAGGTGATGGCCGAATAGGCAACGATCAGCAAGGCCAGGGTGGGCGGGTGTTCGGCCTGGCCGGAGATCAACTCCATCCAGGCGAAGACCAGGAACAGCACCACCGCCGGCCACCGGCCGAGCCATGGCGGATAAGAAAGGACGGGCCCAAAGCCGCCCGTTACCCGTTCAGTCCAGGCAAACAGTATCTTCCACGGATTAACCAGATCCCATAGATTGCCGACAAGGGCCGAGGTAAATGCCATCCCCACCCACCACAGGACCCAGACGAAAGTTGGGGCGATGTTCTTGAACGGGTCGGGGTTGCCGAACAGCCCGGCCGCCAGCAGCAGACCGAAGACGGCCACCGAGAGCCATCTTATGGCGTTGAGCATTACCGCTCCGCCCAGCCAGCCAAGCCAGGGTAGGCTCAGGAGGTCGAAGCGCAGGGCTTCCTCCGTCTCGCCCCGATGTTTGAGGAACCGGGCCATGATGATGAACGAGAGCGCTACCGACGCGCCGGCGCCGGTGAGGTAAAGCTCGAGCGGAAGCGGAAGGTCGTAGCGGGTGCCGAATGAATGAGCCGACGCCGGCGCGGCGCCTAGTGCCAGAACGGCCACCGGCCCGATCGCGGCCAGGATTTTGTTGCGTGCTCCCCCCATGGCCGTGTCTCAGCGGGGAAGGACTTCCAGATACAGCAACGCACCATGACCGTGACCGCTGGACCCGTGGATGCCGAGGGGAAAACGGCCGGCGGTGTGGGCCTTGAAGGTCATCGTTCCGGACGCGCCGCGCTTTAAATCCAAACGCAGATCGTAGCCGTGGAGGTGGAGCGCCATCGCCTTGTCCGTCGTCCAGTTGAGTTCGACACGGTCTCCTTCGCTCACCCGGACCGTCTTCTTTTCGGCGGCGACTTGGCCCTTGTGAATGTCGAGGGCGAAGGACCGGCTTTTTCCCGTTTGCGCCGCCGCCGGCCGTGGGTCCAGCAACCATCCGGCCGCCAAGAATAATAGCGCGCCGGCATGAAGAAGGCAGGCCCGGCGGGAAACGGCTTTTGGACATCGTTCGGCGCCGCACGGGACGTTCATCCGATGACCGCCGGCGCTCCGCCGGCTTTGACATTTGATATGCGGGGCGGGCATTATTCTTAAACTATTCCATATCCATTGTGGCCTGGGCGGTGCGAGCAGGGGTGATGAAAAGCCCCCTTGCCGAACCAGATAACAGGCGTTCTACCCCAACGCATCGGCAAAGAATATAGTTAGCTGACTCGATGAGGCCGGGGAAGCACCGAAAGGGAGAAAGATAATGAAAAGACGGCCTTCGCTTTTCGTGGCTGCGTTGGTTCTTGCCGTCATCATGCCCGGGGACGCCGGCGCCGAGATCCTGGCGATGATGAACTATGAGAGCAAGTCCCCGGAATCGCTGAAGTCGCTCAAGCTGACGGGCCTACATGAACGCCGGGAAGGCATCGCGATTGTCGATGTCGATCCCGAGTCCCCGAATTTCGGCAGGATACTGATGGAGATACCGCTGCCGTCCGATCTTGTGGCGCACCATATTTTCTATGACCGGAATATGAAAAAAGCCTACGTGACGTCGCTCGGAAAATCAGAAATGCATGTCTTCGACCTGGACAGGTTCCCTTACCGATTGGAGCGACTCGCCATGCCTGAATGCAAGATGGGCGAGGACGTAATTTTTTCCGACGACAATTCGACCTGGTATCTGACCTGTATGATGTCGGCGCGGGTCATCGTTGGCGACGTGGCGACGGATAAGGTCAAGCGGATCATCGAGATCCCCAATTCCTATCCCCACGGGCTCGCCGTGATGGACGATATCGACCGCATCTTGGTGACCAGCACGGTGAAAGGTGACCTCACCGATCCGCATGAATTCATAAGCGTCGTCGAGGCCAGCACCGGGCGCGTTCTGGGTACCCACAAGATGTCGAACAAGAAGTCGCCGTCCGGCGTTGCGCCCGTTGAACTGCTTCGCCTGCCCGGTTCCAGCCCGGCGGTGGTCTTCGTTACCAACATGTTCGGCGGCACCTTGTGGGCGGCCACCTGGAATCCGATGAAAAAGGATTTCGATGTGTCCGAAGTCATCGATTTTAACCTGACGAAGTCAGGCGTGCCGTTGGAGATGTACTTCAATAAGGCGGTCGACCGGCTTTATGTGACCACGGCCAAGCCCGGTCGGTTCCATATCTTCGATATCTCCGTTGACCCAATGAAGCCGAAGGTGATCAAGACCCTGCCGACGGCGGACGGCGCGCATCACGTGGCGTTCACCCGGGACGGCCGATACGGATTCGTGCAGAATTCGCTTCTCAACCTGCCCGGCATGAGTGACGGTTCCGTCACCGTCGTCGATCTTCAAGGGCTGAAGGTGGTGCGGTCGATGGATACCCTCAAGAATATGGGTTTGAACCCCAATCTTATCGTTCTGCTGCCACAGTGGAACGACTTGGCCGGACATTGAAGCCGCCGTCCACCATTGGGTCGCCGGCTCGAACGGCCGACGGTGAGCCCGAACAATGAATTTTCTGAAACGGATTTTCCGGTTGTGCGTCGCCGCCTGCTGGGCCGTCGGAATGGCCGCTTCGCCCGCCTTGGCCCATGGCGCGAACATAGGCACCGAGTCGGGCGGTCTGGGGCAGATGTTAATAATCGTCATTTCGAGCATTACCCTGTTCTCCCTCTTTCTCGTCTTCACGCATCCGAGGAAGGGCTGGACAGTGCTGGTGACGGGCGGTGGCGGCTATGTCGGCAGCGTGTTGGTGCCAAAATTGTTCGGGCGCGGACACCGGGTCACCGTTCTCGATCTTTTTCCCCGTGGTGATGACGGTCTCAAGAGCATCCAGGGCTATGCGGACCTGAAACATATCAAAGGTGATTTCGGCGACCGTCAGACGCTCGAAGAGGCGCTCAGGGGATGCGATGCGGTCCTTCATCTGGCGTGTCTTTCCAACGGATCAAGGCCCGATTCCGACGCCTTTCCCTCGCTCGTCCGGGCAGCCAGGAAGGCGGGTGTCAAACGCTTCCTCCACACTTCGTCATTCTGCGTTGACGGCTTTGAGGACGGCCCCGAATCCGTCAAGGCGCCGCCGCTTACAGAGCATTCGAGGCACGAGAAATATTGCGAGAAGGTTCTCGCGGAGGAGCGCGCGCCCGGCTTCGTCACCTGCACGGTCCGGCCCGCCGTCATCTGTGGATGCGCGCCCGCTCAGCGTCTCGATCCCATCGTCAACGCCCTCACCCACGACGCGGTCAACAAGGGTCGTATCCGGATCGTCGGCGGTGGCCAGAAACGCCCCACCATTCACATCGACGACATTACGGACTTGTACCTGCTCTTGCTCGACCAGCCGGACGCAAGGATAGATGGCAAGACCTTCAATGCGGGCTGTGAAAACCTGACTCTTTTGAACATCGCGGAAATCGTGAAGAAGGTCGTCGGCGACGATGTTTCGATCGAAGTCGGGCCCGCCGAGGACCTTCGTTCCTATCACCTATCTTCCGATGGGATGCGTCGCGAGTTGGCGTTCGAGCCCCGCCGTACCACCGAGGATGCGGTACGCGATCTGGTCGCGGCGTTTCGAAATTGAAAAACCCCGGCTCGTTTCAGAGCCGGGGTTTTTCATTAACCTAGGCCGCCGATCGCCGCGCTCGTTTGGCGTTGCCGCGATAATGATTGGGGCGCTTCTTTTTTGGCGTCCCATGCCTGGCGTGACCATTTCGCGATCTTCCGCCACGGCCTTTCACGGTCGGTCCGGGATCGTTCGCGATCTCGTCCGAGTGGTAGGGGTGATCGGCGAAGACCGGCACGCTCTGGCGGATGGCCCTTTCGATGTCGCGCAGGTAGGCGCGCTCGTCATGATCGCAAAACGAAATCGCGATACCGCCGGCGCCGGCCCGCGCCGTGCGCCCGATGCGATGGACATAGCTTTCGGGAATGTTGGGCAGTTCGAAGTTGATGACGTGGGTCACGCCCTCGACGTCGATGCCGCGCGCCGCGATGTCGGTCGCCACCAGGGCGCGGAGGTTGCCCGAGCGAAAGCCCGCAAGGGCCCTCTCGCGGGCGTTCTGGGCCTTGTTGCCGTGGATGGCGTCGCAGCGGATGCCGCGGTTTCCCAGGTGTTTGGCGACCCGGTCGGCGCCATGCTTGGTGCGGGTGAAGATCAAGACCCTTTTGATGTCCTGATCGTTCAGCAACTCGCCAAGCAGGGCGCGCTTCTTGTCCTTGGCCAGGAACAGGACGCGTTGCTCCACTTTTTCGACGGTGGTTGCGCCCGGCGCAACCTCGACGTGGGCCGGATCCTCGAGCAGGCCGTCGGCCAGGGATTTCACCAAAGCCGGCATGGTTGCCGAAAACATGACCGTCTGGCGGCGTTTGGGCAGGGCGGCGGCGATCCTGCGTACGTCGGGGATGAAGCCCATGTCGAGCATGCGGTCCGCTTCGTCGAGGATGAAGACCTCGACCCGGTCAAGCCGGACGTGACCTTGCTTCATCAGGTCGATCAAGCGTCCCGGCGTGGCGACCAGGACGTGGACGCCGCGTGACAGGGCCCGGATCTGGGGGCGGACCGGGGTGCCGCCGAAGACGACGCTTGTGTTCAGCCGCAGATGGCGGCCATAGGCCCTGAGGCTGGCGCCGATCTGGCCCGCCAGTTCGCGGGTCGGGGCCAGGATCAGAGCGCGCGGCTGACCGCGGTCGGGCCGGCCGGCGTTCTCGGCCAGACGGTGCAGGAGCGGCAGCGCGAAGGCGGCCGTCTTGCCGGTGCCGGTCTGGGCGACGCCCAGAAGGTCGCGGCCTTGAAGCAGGGCGGGGATGGATTTAGCCTGGATCGGCGTCGGTGTCGTATAGCCTTCGTCTTTCATTGCACGAAGGATGGGTTGGGCCAGGTTGAGGCCCGAAAAGTCAGTCATGTTGTTTTCATTTCTTTCTTGATCAATAGCCGTGCCGCCCCAACAGCGGGACGGCGGGCGCGCAGGCACAATGCATGCATTATCGACGCGGCCCGCCAATGGCGGAAACCCGTCTAACGAAACGCCCACTATGTCGGAAAGAAACGTGGCCGGCGGTGCCGGCGAGCGATCGAAATACGACCTTGAAGGAGTGACGCTGGCGCGACAAAGACGCCATTGAATGAAAAAAGTCAAGCTCAAAGCCGTGTATTAGGGATAGGGGCATAGCCCTTGCCGACGGTTCGGGCAGCCGGACCGAACGTTCAAAGCCCGGTTCTCTGGTCGAGTTTCAGGACCTCGATGATCCTGAAAATCGCCGGCATTTCGTCTAAGATGGTGTTGATCTCGCCGACGAACGTGGCGGGCCGGAAGATCGACGCGGTTTCAAAACGGTCCTTTCCGGTTTCGATTGTCAGCAACAACTTGTCGTCGAAAAAACTGGCCTGTATCGGGGCATTGTTGAAGACGGCCCTCAATTCCATCAGGCGTTCCATGAAGGTCGGGGTCAGTAGGTAGCGGGCCTCCACCTGATCGGTGGAATAGACCTCGAACTTGCGCTCGAACCTGGGGTCTTCCAGGCGCACGGCTTCGAGTTTCCGGTCGAATTTGTCGGTCAACCAGTTAAGGACCTTGCCGAAGTCGCGTTTGACGATGGTTCGCCCAGAAAATTTCTTGTTCATGGTGAGCACGATCAGCAGGCCTTGAAACAAGGTCACCGTGCGCCGGTTTTTGCCGCTGCCTTGCTCTTCGGTCAGTTTGGTTTCGGTCAGTTCGAGGCGCACGTCCTTCCACGAGCCGCGGACGTAGTCTTCGCGCTCCTCGTCCTCGAAATCGGGGATGATGCCCGATTCCTTGACCGACCGGGCGCTCAGGGCACCGCGTTCCCGATAGACGAAATCCGGGCCGAAGTACTTGAAGACAAGGGGATAGATTTTCGATTTGACCGAGGACCGATACTTGACCACCGGGCGGGAGGTCCACCAAACCACCCCCATCACCGCCCCTATGGAGCCATAAAAGACGACCGCGAATACCTCGTCGCTGATCTTTTGGGCTTCGTTGAGAAAAAAGGCGAACGAGGTGGCGAAGATGACCACAGTCAGGACGCCAATGGTGACGAGAAGCCGGATCCCAAGGGACTTGAGGGCGGTGATCCGCCGTTCCTCGAATTGCTCGACCTTGGGGCGGATGTATCTTTCGTAACGCGGTGCAAAGGGTTTTTCGATGCCCTCGACGGCGCGAAAGGCTATGTCTTGCGAAAAGGGTTTCAGGCCGCCGCCCGACAACAGGCCGAAGAGCCCGCGAAAGGTATCCGCGTTCGGTAGCTTGAGGATGCCCGACATTTTCCAACCCGTCCGGTTGACGCGGCGGTGTCTGCCTAGCCCAGGTGATCGGCGGCGCTGACCGGTTCCCTTGACTCTTCGTCGGCGACGAAAAACGGCATGGCCGCCGCGCCCGCGATCCCGGCGATGAGATTGCCGGGAAATATCTGGACCGAATTGTTGAGGCCGGCGACGGCGGCGTTGTAGAAGCGCCGGGCCGCGGCGATCTGCGCCTCGACCTCGTTATAGGTCCTTTGGGCCTGGACCATGGTCTCCTGCGATTTGAGGTCCGGGTAGTCCTCGACACGGACCATCAACCGGCCCATTTTGCCGGCCAGTTGCTCGGCCACGGCCAAATGCTCGCGCACCGCGCCGGCGTCCTTTACATCGTAGTCCCGGTCGGCCTTTTCCCTCAGTTCGGTGATCTCGGTCAGCAGCGATTTTTCGTGCTCCATGAACTTCCGCGCGATCTCCAAAATATTGGGAATCAGGTTGGAGCGCTTCTTGAGCTGCACGTCGATGCCCGACAGCGCCTCCAGGACCTTGTTCCGCCGGCCGATAATTATGGCGTACCAGACATAAAGTACCACCACAACGACAACCACAACGACAAGAAGAGTCCCACCATCCATAAGATTTTCTCCTAAAAAAAATTCGCCCCGCCGTTTCCCCGTCCATCCAATCACGGCGCGTTAGCCGCCGTCCTCGCCTTCCTCCAGCCAGCGCGCGATCAGCCAGCGGGCGATGGAGCCGCGACGGGGAAAGTGATAGCCGCCGTCCCCGAAGCGCCGCAGCTCATCGCGGGTGAACCACCGCGCGTCCTCGATCTCTTCTTTGTTGACCGTGATCGCCTCGGTCACGGCGCGGGCCCGGAAGCCGAGCATAAGTGACGCCGGAAAGGGCCAGGGCTGGGAGCCGAGGTAGCGCACGTCGGCGACCTCGACGGCGGTTTCCTCGAACACCTCGCGGGCGACGGCGGCCTCCAGGGTCTCGCCCGGCTCGACGAAGCCGGCCAGGGTGGAATAGCGCCCGGCCGGCCAGGTCGGCTGGCGGCCCAGAAGGCAGGCGGCGGCGTGGGCGTCTCCGTCACGGGTGACCAGCATGATCACCGCCGGATCGGTGCGCGGGTAGTGTTCGCGCCGGCAGGCGGCATCGGCGCAGGTGCGTTGATGGCCGGCCTGGCTGCTTTGCGTCGGGCTGCCGCAGCGGCCGCAGAAGCGGTGGTTGCGGTGCCAGTGAATAATGCCCCGGGCATAGGCCAGCATGGCGCCCTGGCTGGCTTCCATCAGGGGACCGGTTTCGCGCAGATCGACGAAATCGGCGGCGCCGATCAGGGGCGACAGGTCGCCGTGATCACAGGCCGAGACATCGACGGCGAAATAGGACATCTCTCCGTCAATTCCCAACAGCGCCAGATCGGTCGCCAAGTCGGCCAGGGCCCGGCCCTCGGCCCCCGAGACGAGGACGGCCTCGGGATCGCCGCCGCCGACGACCAGGCTCTTGTCACGCCACACCGGAACGAAATGCGCTCCGTCACCGGTCCGGTGACTGTCGACCCAGGCCGCGTCGTTGCGTTGAATGGCGGCCCGGTCCAGGGTGCCGCCGGTATAGAAAATTCGGTTGGGCATCGGATTGGCTCCCAGCCTGACACAGAGCCCCGAATCAAGCAACGCCCGCGCCGCCGCGAATGCCCTAAGGGCAAGAATTCGCTTGGTATTTTCGGCCGTCCTTGGTACATTTCAGCCAGTTTGACCGGTCCCGCGCGACGGTTGGCTGGGCGCGGCCGGAGAGGAGGGATGATGAACGCATTTCGCTGCTTCTTGTATCCTGTCGCGGCCCTGGCGCTGGCGGCCTGCGCGGTGAGCAACGGCGTCTATACCGAATTCGGCGCCACATGCATTGCCGACTCCGCCGAGCGGGTGGCCAAGGTCAACTGGTTGGAGGCGGAAACCGTCGATCTCAGGATTCGCCAGGGCAGCTACACGCCGACCATCATCCGGCTGCGCCAGGACAGCCCCTACGTCCTGCGCATCTCCAATGGGGACGACAGCAACCGCATTTTCCGGGCCAACGAATTCTTCGGCGCCGTGGCGCTTGCCAAGGTCACCATGGGCGAGTTCGAATCGGATGAATCGTGTATTTCGGCGATCGCGGTGCCGGCCATGGAAACCGCGGAAGTACGCTTCGTCGCGGTGCGCGACGGCCGTTACGAGTTCGAGGACAACCCCTTACCTCTATGCCAGGGCCATTGCCGGTTACGGCAGCGGCGTCATCTCGATCAACGGTACCCGCGCCATCAAGTGACCGCGGCGTCGGGTCCGTCCTGATCCTCACGTCGGACTTCCGCCGTCCCCGCCTGCCTGTTATAGTGACCGGTGGGAGGCTGGCGGCGGACGGGCCGCTCGCCAACCCGGTCAGATCCGGAAGGAAGCAGCCGTAACGAGTTCCGGTTCGGGTCGCCGTTCCAGTCTCCCACCTCTTCGGCCCTTACCGTTTTTTTTCGCCGTTAGCGCCATGGCCCCGGGCACCCGATGACCGACCGAGAAACCCCCGAGACCACCGCCGATCACGCTCCCTACCGCGTCCTCGCCCGCAAGTACCGGCCCGCCACCTTCGGCCAGTTGATCGGCCAGGACGCCATGGTCCGCACCCTGACCAACGCTTTCGCCTCGGGCCGGCTGGCCCATGCCTTCATCCTCACCGGTGTTCGCGGCGTCGGCAAGACGACGACGGCGCGCATCATCGCCCGCGCCCTCAATTGCGTCGGCCCCAAGGGCGCCAATGGGGAATGTGGTCCGACCATCGATCCCTGCGGCCAATGCGAACCGTGCCGCGCCATCGCCGAGGACCGCCACGTCGACGTCCTTGAGATCGATGCTGCCAGCCGTTCCAAGGTCGATGAAATGCGCGAACTCCTCGACGGCGTGCGCTACCGGCCGACTTCGGCCCGCTTCAAGGTCTACATCATCGACGAAGTGCACATGCTGTCGGCCCATTCGTTCAACGCGCTTCTCAAGACCCTGGAAGAGCCGCCCCAAAACGTGACCTTCATCTTCGCCACCACCGAGGTGCGAAAGGTGCCGGTGACGGTGCTGTCGCGCTGCCAGCGCTTTGACCTCAGGCGAGTCGATGAAGAAATGTTGAGCGCCCATTTGGCCTCCGTCGTGGAGGCCGAAGGAGTCACCGTCTCGGCGCCGGCGCTTCATCTCATCGCGCGCGCCGCCGACGGCTCGGTGCGCGATGGCCTGTCGCTGCTCGACCAGGCCATCGCCCAGGGCGACGGCACGGTGGGCGCGGAAGAGGTGCGCCGCATGCTGGGCCTGGCCGACCGGGGGGTCACCTTTGATCTCGTGGACCGGGTGATGGAGGGCGACATCGGCGCCGCCCTCGGCCTGATGGCGGAACAATACGGGGCGGGGGCCGAACCGGCGGTGGTGATCTCCGATATGCTCGATCTCATCCATTGGCTGACCCGCGTCAAGGTGGTGCCCGAGGTGGCCCAGGGCGCCGGCGTGCCCGAGGCCGAACGGGTGCGCGGCGGCGATATGGCGGCGCGCTTGTCCATGGCCGTCCTGGCGCGCGCCTGGCAGATGTTGCTCAAAGGCCTGGACGAGGTGCGCATGGCGCCCATGCCCTTGCAGGCGGCCGAGATGGTCTTGGTCCGCCTTGCCTACACCGCCGACCTGCCGACGCCGGCCGAGGCCGTCAAGGCGGTGTCTCCGACGAGCGGCGGGCCGCCGCCGCGGACGGCGCCGCAAACAGCGCCCCCAGCGACACCCGCCACGACGACCGCCGCGCCGGATTCGCCAGACGCCGCCCCGCCGAGCGGAGCGGCCGCCCCTGTTGCCCGCGCCGCCGTTGAGCCGGCCGCGCCTCCGGCCCAAGTCGACGAGCCCGCCGCGCCTCCGGCGCGGGCCGAGGAAAGCAAGCCCGATCCGGCATCCTTCGACGAGGTCGTGGCCCTGGCCGATGACAAGCGCGAAGGCCTGTTGAGCGCCAACCTGTACAACAACGTCCATCTGGTCGAATTCGCGCCGGGTCGTATCGAATTTCACCCCGGCGACCACGCGCCCTCCGACCTGGCGCACCGGCTGTCGCGCTTCCTCAACGAAAATACGGCGCGGCGCTGGGTGGTCACGGTGGCGAGCCAGGCCGGACAGCCGACGCTCCACCAACAAGCCGACGGCGATGTCGCCGCGGTCAAGGCCGAGGTTGCTTCCCATCCCCTGGTCAAGGCGGTGATGGAGACCTTCCCCGGCGCCACCATCGAGGAAGTGAACAAACTTGATGCCGCTGGCCATGTTGGGGCCGGGGCGGCGGACGGCGAAGCGGATGAGGAGGAGGGACCATGACCAACCTTGGCCAGATGATGAAGCAGGCGCAGGAATTCCAGTCCAAGATGGCCGAGATGCAGGAAAGCCTGGACCGCATCGAGGTCACCGGCTCGTCGGCCGGCGGCATGGTGCAGGCAACCCTCAACGGCAAGGGCGAGACGCGCCGGGTGAAGATCGACCCAAGCCTGATCTCGCCCGACGACGCCGAGGTCCTGGAGGACCTGATCGTCGCCGCCCTCAACGACGCCATGACCAAGGTCGAGGCCCACAGGGCGGAAAAAATGGCCGAGATCACCGGCGGTCTGAGACTGCCGCCGGGCATGTCGCTGCCCTTCTGAAACGTCCCGCGCCCGGCAAGCGCCATGTCCGACATCGACCATTTGATCCAGTTGCTGGCCAAATTGCCCGGCCTGGGTCCGCGTTCGGCCCGGCGCGCGGCGCTTCATCTGATCAAGCGCCGCCAAACCCTGCTCGTGCCCCTGACCGGCGCCCTGGAAGAAGCGGCGCGCAACATCCGCGCCTGTTCGGCCTGCGGCAATCTCGATACCCGCGATCCCTGCGCCATCTGCACCGACGGGCGCCGCGACGAGGCGCTGATCTGCGTCGTCGAGGACGTGGCGGACCTGTGGGCCCTGGAGCGCGCGGCGACCTTCCGGGGCCGCTATCACGTGCTCGGCGGCACGCTGTCGGCCCTCGACGGGGTTGGACCCGAGGATTTGAATATCCAAGGCCTCGTCGCCCGCGCCGCCCAGCCCGAGGTGCGCGAGGTCATCTTGGCCACCAACGCCACCGTCGACGGCCAGACCACCGCGCACTACATCACCGACCGCCTGGCCGATTGCTCGGTCACTGTTTCGGGCCTGGCCCACGGGGTGCCGGTGGGCGGCGAGTTGGACTACCTGGACGACGGCACGCTGAGCGCGGCGCTCAAGGCGCGGCGCCCGGTGTGAGGCGGTTGGAGGGCGAGGGGGATATCGCCGCCCTCAGCCGGCGTCCCCGGCCCGGTCGGGCGGCGCCAGTTCGGTGACCGGAGACTCCTCTTCAAGTTCCATGTCTTCGATGCGCTCGCCGCGACTGACGATCTTCTCCGACGAGATACGAATTTCTCTGATGTCATCGCCGGCCTGGTCGAAGTGGCGTTGCAGTTTGGTCACCCGTTGGTTCAGCCGGTCAATGTCTTCCAGGATCTTGTGGACCTCACCCTGAATGAGGTGGGCTTGCTCGCGCAGACGCACGTCGCGCAGCAGGGCGCGGATCGTGTTCAGAACCCCCCACATGGTATTGGGCGAGACGATGGCGACGCGCAGCCGGTGCGCCTCGTCGATCACGGCAAGAAAATTGGCGTGAAGCTCGGCGTAGATTGCCTCCGAAGGCAGGAACAACAACGCCCATTCGGCCGTCTCTCCGGGAATGACATACCTTTCGGCGATGTCCTTCACATGTTTGAGAACATCCGACCGCAAGGCGGTGGAGGCACGTTTTCGCGCTCCGTCGTCCGTTGCTTCCTGGAGGGCCAGATAGGCTTCCAGGGGGAATTTGGCATCGACGACGATGGAGCCCGGCGGGTTCGGTAGCTTGATCAGGCAGTCCGCCTTTGTTCTGTTGCTCAATGTGACTTGGAGGTCGAAGGCCGTCGCGGGAAGACAGTCCTGGACCAGATCCTGTAGCCGAACCTCGCCGAAGGCGCCGCGTGCCTGTTTGTTCGACAGAATGTCCTGCAGGCCCACCACTTGCTCGGAAAGGTTGGTGATGTTCTTTTGCGCCGCGTCGATGACGGCCAGGCGCTCATGGATGCCCTTCAGGGTCTCGCCGGTCTTTTCGGTCTGCGCGCTCAGGCCGTCGCCAAGACGTTTGGTCAGGGTCTCAAGGCGCTGATCCATACCTGACTGGGCCTGTTGCATCCGGCCCGCCAGTTCCGACTGGGCGGCGCTCAGCTTCTCGGCGCTTTCGGCAAGGCGCGCCATGTCGGCGGCGGTGGCGCCGGCGCGGCCGCGCTCGCCACGCAGATAAAATAGGACGACGGCAACCAGGGCCGCCGCGGCAATGAAGGCAATAAGCGTCGTCGTTTCCATGGTCCGGGTCCGTTGCTGACGGCACCACGACCATAAACCAGCCAAGCCCGCCTGGCCAATCTTGTCGGTCCCCCGCCTTGACGGCGGCGCCGCGACGCAATATCTGGACTCCAAGGATTGAAGGAGGGAAACACAGGTGGCCGTACTGCCCGTCATCATCGCCCCGGACCCGCGCCTCAAGGTGCGCTGCCAGGCGGTCGGGCGCATCGACGCCGAGGTGCGCCGGCTGATGGACGATCTCTTGGAAAGCATGGGCCCCGCCAAGGGCATCGGCCTGGCCGCCCCCCAGGTCGGCATCACGAGGCGGGTTATCGTCGTCGACGTTCACGGCGAGGACGAGGAGCCCAATCCCCTGGCCCTGGCCAATCCCGAGATCCTGTCGGCCTCGGACGAGGTCATGGTCAACGAAGAGGGCTGCCTGTCGCTGCCCGAATATTATGCCGAGGTGCGCCGGGCGGCGGCGATCCAGGTGCGCTATGTGGATCGTCAAGGAAAGGTTTGCGAACTGGCGGCGGAAGGCTTGCTGGCGACCTGCATCCAGCACGAGATGGACCATCTGGACGGCATCTTGTTCGTCGATCACATCTCGGCGCTGAAGCGCAACATCATCCTGCGCAAGCTGAGCAAGATGAAGCGGGCGGCAGGCGAAGCAGCCGATTAGTAATGGTTTCGCTGCGCCTGATTTTCATGGGAACGCCCGACTTCGCGGTGCCGGTCCTGGACGCCCTCGTCGGTGCCGGCCACGACGTTGCCGCCGTCTACTGCCAGCCGCCCCGGCCGGCCGGGCGCGGCCAGCGGCTCAGGCCGTCGCCGGTGCAGGCGCGGGCCGAGGCCAGGGGCCTCGAGGTACGCTCGCCGGCCAGCCTGAAGGGCGCCGACGAACAGGCCGCCTTCGCCGCCTTGGAGGCCGATGTCGCCGTGATCGCCGCCTACGGCCTGATCCTGCCCAAGGCCGTCCTCGAAGCGGCTCGGCTCGGCTGCGTCAACGTCCATGCCTCGTTGCTTCCGCGCTGGCGCGGCGCGGCGCCCATTCAGCGCGCCATCCTGGCCGGCGACAAGGAGACCGGCGTCACCATCATGCGCATCACCGAAGAGGTCGACGCCGGTCCGATCCTGCTCGCCCGGCCGATCCCGATCGGCCCCCGCGCCACGGCCGGCGAACTGCACGATCGGTTATCGGCCTTGGGCGCGCAGCTTATGGTCGAGGCTCTGGAAGGATACGCGGCTGGGCGCCTGACGCCCATGCCCCAGGCGGACGCCGCGATAACCCATGCCGCCAAGCTGAAGCCCGAAGACGGACGTCTCGATTGGCGCCAAGGCGCCGAGGCCTTGGAGCGCCAGGTGCGCGCCCTCTCTCCCGCGCCCGGCGCGTGGTTCGAATACGGCGGCCAGCGCATCAAGGTACGACAGGGCGAAGTGGTGAATTCGAAACCCGGCGCCGCGCCCGGCACCCTTCTCGACGGCCGCCTCACCGTCGCCTGCGGCACCGGCGCCCTCAGGCTGTCCAAGGTGCAGCGGCCGGGCAAATCCGCCGTCGACGCCATGGCGTTCCTGCGCGGCTATCCAATCACGGCCGGAACCCGCCTCACCTAACGCTCCGCCCGTCCCATCGCCATCAGGGCGAAGGCCTGGACCAGGGCGACTTCGTGTAGCTTGTCGAAGCGCCCGGCGGCGCCGGCGTGGCCGGCCTTCATATGGGTCTTCAAGAGCAGTGTGTGATCGTCGGTCTTAAGCGCCCGCAACTTGGCCACCCACTTGGCGGGCTCCCAATAGGTGACGCGGGGATCGGTCAGCCCGGCCACCGCCAGGATCGGCGGATAGGCCTGGCGGACCACGTTGTCGTAGGGCGAATAGGACAAGATGGCGCGATAGGCTTCGGAGTCCTCGATCGGGTTGCCCCATTCCGTCCATTCCGGCGGCGTCAGGGGCAGCGACGTGTCGCTCATGGTGGTCAGCACGTCGACGAAGGGGACCTCGGCGATGACGGCGCCGAACAGTTCGGGCCGCATGTTGGCCACCGCGCCCATCAAAAGCCCGCCGGCGCTGCCGCCGTGGGCGACGATGGCGCCGGCCGACGTCAGCCCCTGGCCGATCAGGTGCTCGGCCACCGAGATGAAGTCGCGAAAGGTGTTCGCCTTGTCCATCAGCTTGCCGGTGCGGTACCACCGATAGCCCTTCTCGGTACCGCCCCGCACATGGGCGATGGCATAGGCGAAGCCCCGGTCGATGAGGCTGAAGCGGTTGGCGGCGAAGCCGGCCGGCGTGGCGAAACCATAGGCCCCGTAGCCGTAAAGCAGCACCGGCGACGATGAACCCGGCGCCTGGTCGCGGCGCCGCACCACGGTGACGGGAATGGACTCGCCGTCGTGACCGGCGGCGAACTGGCGGTGGACGACATAATCGCCGGGATTGTGGCCGCTCGGAATTTCCTGCTCCTTGAGTAGCTGGCGGCCGCGCCGGGCCATGTCGTAGTCGAAGACCCTTTCCGGCGTCGTCGGCGATGAATAGGTGAAGCGCAGCTTCTGCGTATCGAACTCGAACCCCGCCACCAAGCCCAACTCGAAGGCCTCTTCTTCGAAGGTAATGTCGTGCTCGGCGCCGTCGGCCAGGCGTCCGACGACGATGCGGGGCAGACCGCCGGCGCGTTCCAGGCGGACCAGGTAGTGGCGGAAGACGGCCAAGCGGCGAATCAGGACGCCGGCGCGGTGCGCCACCAGGTCGCGCCAGTGGCCGCGCCCGGGCGCCGTGACCGGCGCCTCGACGATCTTGAAGTCCTCGGCGCCGTCGGCGTTGGTAAGAATGAGAAAGCGGTCTTCATGGTGGGCGACGCGGTATTTGACGCCGTCGGCACGTGCCGCCACCAGGCGCGGCGGCCGGGCGGCGTCGTCGGCGTCGACGACGCGCGCCTCGGACGTGGCGTGGTCGTCGCCGGCAATGACGATGAAGCGGCCGCTGGCGGTCTTCTCCAGGCTCAGATAAATGCCGGCGTCGGGCTCTTGGTAAACCACGGCGTCGGCCGCCGGATCGCCGCCCAATCGGTGACGGCGGACCGCCGCCGGGCGGTGGTTTTCGTCGAGCACCGTGTAATAAAGCGTGCGCCCGTCGTTGGCCCAGGCCAAGTCGCCGTGGGCGTCGTCAAGACGGTCGTCCAGGGTGGCGCCGGTCTGCAAGTCACGGAAATGGATGACGTGGCGTTCCGAACCCCGGCGGTCGACGGCATAGGCGGCAAAGCGGTGGTCGGGGCCGTGGCGGCACCGGCGGACGCGGAAAAAGGCTGTACCGCCGGCTTCGGCGTCGCCGTCGACGATGACCTCCTCGGCCCTCGGGCGCACCGTCGGGTGGCGGCAGAAGCGGGGGTGCTGACCGCCGGCGACGAAACGGCGGTAGTAGGCCCATTCGCCGTCAGGGGCGGGGACCGTCCCATCGTCGTCCTTGATGCGGCCCTTGAGTTCTTCGAACAAGGTTCCGCGCAGCGCCGCGAAGGGCGCCAGCGTGGCATCGGTGTAGGCGTTCTCGGCCTCCAGATAGGCGCGAATTTCGTCATCCAGGGTCTCCGGGCGCCGCATGACCTGTTGCCAGTCGGGGTCCTTCAGCCAGGCGTAGGGGTCCTCGCGGGTGTGTCCGTGGCCGACGAAGCGGGTAATTTTCCTGGGCGCCTTGGGCGGCATGGCGATCCTTTGCGTGACGCGTGCTTGCCCTATAATGCACCGAATCCCGCCGCGATAGGAGGATATGATCCCTTCCTGCGTCGGCGTCCCTGGGAAGCGAGCGCCATGCCCCGTTTTAAGATCACCTTGGAATACGACGGCGGCGGTTTTGTCGGCTGGCAGCGCCAGGCCAACGGCTTTTCCGTCCAGCAGGCGCTGGAAGAGGCGATTACCGAATTCTCCGGCGAGACGGTCACCGTGTTCGGCGCCGGGCGCACCGACGCCGGCGTCCATGCCCTGGGTCAGGTGGCACACTTCGATCTGGCGCGGTTGATGGCGCCGGACAAGGTTCAGGGCGCGCTTAACTTTCACCTTAAGCCGGCGCCGGCGGCCGTGCTCTCCGCCGCGGCCGTGGACGACGGCTTCGACGCGCGTTTTTCAGCCAAGGAGCGGGCCTACCGCTACCGCATTTCCAACCGCCGCGCCCCCCTGACATTGGAGCGCGGCCGCGCCTGGCGCGTGCCCGTGCCCCTTGACGCCGAGGCCATGAAGGAAGCGGCCGGCCACCTGATCGGAAAACATGATTTTACCTCGTTTCGCGCCACCCGGTGCCAGGCCGAATCGCCGGTCAGGAACCTCGACACGCTGACCGTCCGGCGCCGGGGCGATGACATCGTCATCGACGCCCGGGCGCGCTCGTTCCTCCACCACCAGGTGCGCAATATCACGGGCAGCCTGAAATGGGTCGGCGAGGGCAAGTGGACGCCCGATGACATAAAAAAAGCCCTGGCCGCCCGCGACCGCTCCGCCGGTGGCCAGACGGCGCCGCCTCACGGACTCTACCTGGTCGAAGTAGTCTATTGAGGGCGGCCGGGATCATGGACTCGGGAAAGGATGGCGCGGGGCTATTCGTTCACCGCCACAAGGTGAAACCGCCCGTTGTCGATCAACCATCGTTCCTGAAATATGCGGCGCGCGGCCCAGCCCAAGTCGGTGATAAAGGAGATGTTGGTCGCCCCGCTGAGCACGCCGCCGACCAGCGGGACGACCTGCAGGGCTTTGCGTTTGGCCAGGTTCTGGCCGAGCCGTTTGCCGACCCCCCTTGCGGTGAAGAAGGCTCCTCCCCTGGCGACACGGGTCAATACCGCGTCCTTGGCCACGTCTTCCAAGACTTCTTCGATGGTCAGGGTCTCGACGTCGCGCATAAGCTCGGTCGCGGTTTTCTTTTCGTCTCTGTTGGCGGCGCTCGATACCGAAAGGACCCCAAGGACAAGTTGCTTGTTCAACCGCTCGTAGCCGTAACACAGACCGATCTTATGAATGGTCCTAAAGGACAAGGTGATCAGCGCCCCGATATCCAAGGCCACGCCGCCGACACCGGTGGAACCAAGCACGCCGCCGAAAGCCCCCGACGCGGCGGTCGACCAGTTGTGAACCTGATCCGCCAATCGGTCCGAAAGTTGAAGGTCCTTGTCCCGCAATTCGTCGATCGAGGAAACCCCGCCATCGCGTAGGATGTCCTTGGCATCGGTGGCGCTTTGCGCGATGAAGTCGGCCCCTTCAATGGCGCCTTGCACCAAAGTGGTGGAAATGACCTTCGACACCAGCCATGTTATCGGTGCCGTAACGGTATCGAAGGCCCGGCCGGCGATTCCGGGTTCCTGCCTTTTCCAAAGCTCGATGGCCTTGATCTGTTTTTTTTCGTATGCGTTCATCGGTGAGCCTTTCTGGCGTTGCCCCACCGGTCCATGACTTAAAGCCGGCCTTCGATAGTGCCATGGATGACCAGGGTGAGAAAGAAATCGACGGCGACGATGCCGGCGGCCGTCGGCGCGGCGACGTCAAGGGCCGTGCGGGTAATGAACCAAATGTAGACCAGAACGGCAATCAGCACGATCAGGCCGAGAAGGTTGCCGGCGTCCGGGGGCAGGATTTCGGACGCCTGCAACATGGCGAGCGGCAGGTAGATCAGGTTCTGCAGGACGGCGGCCCAGTTGTAGGCGACGATATAGCGCGTGAAGTGGGCCTGGCGATCGATGGTCCGCGACAAACCCGCCATGACGGCCGGAAAGGCGAGCCAGCTGATGACGTAGGCATCGACGTGAAGAAGGAAAAAGCGCATGGGGTGGGGCGGGTCGAACTCAAGATCGTAACGCAGGGCGAGCAGGATGGCGTAAAACGGCGCCACCATGGCGGCGGCGTAAAACGAGCGCCAGAAACCGCCCGCCGAAGCATCGAAAAATGCCATGCCCCCGGCGTCGAAACGGGCCAGCCGATAGGCGCCGTAAAGCGAGCCCGTCGCCTCGCGCAGGCTCAGCATGCCACGCCGCCGGTCAAGGCCGCGAGCCAGGCCGCCAGATCGTCGACCACATGGTGGACGTGGGCGCCGTCGTTGCCTTCTCGGCCCCACTCGGAATTGGTGCGGACCCAAACCGTGGTCATGCCCAGCGCCGCCGCCGGTTCCAGGTTGCGGGCGATATCCTCGACCATGACCGACGTTCCGGGGTCAATACGATGGCGCGCGACGAGACGGGCATAGACGGCGGGAACGGGTTTGGGCTCGAAATCCGCGTCCGCAATGTCGAAGATATCCTCGAAGTGGCGCTCCACGCCAAGGCGCCGCATCACCCGCCGGGCATGGCCGGTCGAGGCATTGGTGAAGATCAGTTTGCGTCCGGAAAGCCGGTCCAGCGCCGCATCGAGGGCGGGGCTGGGGGCAAGGGCCTCGATGTCGATGTCGTGCACGTAGTCGAGAAAGGCATGGGCGTCGACCGCGTGGTGTTCCATCAGGCCGCGCAGGGTCGTGCCATAGGTGTGGAAATACGTCTTCTGCAGGGTCCTGGCCTCGTCGAGGTCCAGGTTCAGGGACTGGGCGATGAAATCGCGCATGCGCAGGTCGATCTGGCCGAACAGGTTGGTGGACGCCGGATAGAGCGTGTTGTCGAGGTCGAACACCCAGGTTTCGGTTTGGCGCAGGGTGGCCTGGTCTGCGTCCGAAAGCGGGTCTGGTTGCCAATGGTCGGCGGGCTGGTTCATACCCCATTCATGGAGTGCCGCCGCCGTCCTGGCAAGCCCCGACGTGGCGTCCCGCGACGCGCTGCCATCGTGCCCGGCAATTTTACCATTGAGCCCGGAGGCGATCTCAACGACACTATGGCCGGCTAGGCCCGCCGAAGTCGGGCCAGGTCAACGATTGAGAAATACGAGGACGGTACCCGGTGGCCGAAAAACGAGAGTCCCAGGCAACGAATTCAGTGCAGGCGATCCGTTCCGAACGGGACCGTTTCGTGGCCTGGCCTTTTGCTGGGCCGACCTGCTCATAGAGCTTGACGCCGACGAGGCGGTGATCTTCGCCGGCGGCCCCTGGGGGGCCCTTATCGGCCGCGACGCGGCAACCCTCAAGGGCCTGGCGCTGAACGATCTTATCGCCGAGCAGGACCGATCCTTGGTGCACGAGCTTCTCGGTCTGGCGCGCAAGAAAGGCAGGATCGAGAACGCCGCCGTCCGCCTGCAAGGCGCCAGGGGCGCCACCCAACCGCTGTCATTTTCCGGATATCGATTCGACGAGCTGGGCGGCCACTACTTCCTGGCCTTTCGTATCGGGACGCCGGCGCGGGTGGGAAGCGCCGATACGCCGGTGACCCGCGACGCCGAAAGCGGGCTCTACGACGCCGAATCGTTCTCTTCGGTGGTTGCCGAAAGGGCCAGGGCGGGAGCCGAGGCAGAGGCAGGGGAGGGCCCGGACGAGCGGGGCAAGATGACCCTGATCGCGCTGCCCGAATATGAGGCCCTGCAAGGGCGCATGGACGCGGAATCCCAACACGCCCTCATCAACACCATGGGCGCCTATCTGAAGGCCAACTCGGTTGACGGCGACACCGCGGCGCGCATCAGCGACGACCGCTTTGGCCTGGTCCACGAGGACGACCTTGACCTGGAAGAGTTGCAAGAAAAGATCGGCGATTTCACCAAGGAAGCCGATCCCACGGGTCAGGGAATCGAGGTCGAGGCCGCCACCGTCGAAGTCGATTCGGAAACGGCCAGCGACGAGGATTTGGCCAACGGCCTGGTCTACGCCATCAACCAGTTTCGCAGCGCCGAAGGCAGCGATTTCTCCGTCCGGCAACTGTCGACCAACCTCTCGTCCCTGGTATCCCAGGCCGCGAATTCGGTCAAGGCGTTCAAGAAGGTGGTCGCAGATGCCGAATTCGAGGTCGCGCTGCAACCCATCATCGACGTGCTGTCGGGCCAGATACACCACTACGAAGCCCTGGTCCGGTTTGCCTCGGCCGATGGAGAGCAGTCGCCCTACGAACAAATCGTCTTTGCCGAGGAAACCGGGTTGATCCAGGAGTTCGACCTGGCCATGGCCCACAAAGTGGTGGAATGGCTGGACCGCAGTCCCCGCAACTCCAAGACAAGTGTCGCGGTCAATGTCTCGGGCCACTCGGTCGCGTCGCTCGATTATATAAGCGGGTTGCACAAGTTGTTGACCGAGAACTTGTGGCTACGCGGGCGCATGTTGTTCGAAATCACCGAATCGGCGCGCATGACGGATCTCGCCGCCGCCAACCAGTTTATCCAAAGATTGCGTGGCGAGGGGTTTCCCGTTTGTCTCGACGACTTCGGTGCCGGGGCCGCCAACTTCCAATACCTCTCGACCATGGAAGTGGACGTCGTCAAGCTCGACGGCTCGGCCGTGCGCAACGCCCAGGAAGCCCGCAAGGGAAAGGCCTTTCTCAAGTCTCTGGTCAGCCTGTGCCGCGACCTCGGCGTCGAAACCATCGCCGAAATGGTCGACGACAAGAAAGGCCTCGATTTCATCCGCGAATGCGGCGTCCAGTATGTTCAGGGCTACCTCTTCGGTAAGCCCAACACGGACGTCAAGACCTTCGAGAAGCTTCGCCTGCCGTCGCTGTTCCCGCAATGGCGGGGGTGACTTAGCCGGCGCGGATCATGGTCCCGGCGCCGTGTTCGGTGAAGATTTCGACCAACAGGGCATGAGGGGCCCGCCCGTCAATGACGACGGCGGCATCGACGCCGGACTCGACGGCGGCAACGCAGGTCTCGATCTTGGGGATCATGCCGCCGTGGATGGTGCCGTCCTCGATCAGTTGCCGCGCCTCGCCGAGGTTAAGCTCGGGAATCAGGGCACCGTCGCCGTCAAGCACGCCGGCAACGTCGGTCATCATTAACAAGCGCTCGGCGCCGACCGCTCCGGCGATCGCCCCGGCAACCGTATCGGCGTTGATGTTGAGCGTCTCGCCCTCTGGCCCGACGCCGATCGGCGCGATCACCGGTATGATGGTTTCCGAGTCCTCGCAAAGCTCCAGGATGTGGGGCGTGATCTTCTTGGGTTCGCCGACCAGGCCGAGATCCAAGATGCGCTCGATATTGGATTCGGGATCGCGCTTGGTGCGGCGCAGCTTGTCGGCGCGGATCATGTTGCCGTCCTTGCCCGACAGGCCGATGGCGAAACCGCCGGCGTCGTTGATGGCCGAGACGATCTGCTTGTTGATCGAACCCGACAGGACCATCTCCACAATGCCCACGGTTTCGCGGTCGGTGACGCGCAGGCCGTCGATGAACTCGCTCTTGACCTTCAGCCGTTCCAGCATGGCGCCGATCTGCGGTCCGCCGCCGTGAACGACGACCGGGTTGATGCCGACCTGCTTCAACAGCACCACGTCGCGGGCGAACAGCTTTGCCAGGCCTTCGTCGCCCATGGCGTGGCCGCCGTACTTGATGACGAAGGTCTCGCCCGCGTAGCTCCGCATGTAGGGCAGGGCTTCGGACAGCGTCCGCGCCTGGGCCAGCACCTCGTCTGGCGTTGTGTCAGTTTTCTTGCTCATGACGGGCGCAGACTATCGTACTTGGAATGTTGTTTCTAGGTCGCCGCGATATGGGCCAATTCGGCGCGCAGGGCATCGATACCCAGGCCGCCGCGGGCGCTGGTGGCCAGAATAAGCGGATGGGCGGCACCATGGCGCGACACCTCGCCGGCGACGGTGTCCACCATCGCTTGCAGGCCAGCCTGGGTGAGCTTGTCGCACTTGGTCAGCACGCATTGGTACGAGACGGCCGCCGTGTTCAGCATGGCCATGACCTTGCGGTCGGCGCTTTTGATGCCGTGCCGCCCGTCGATCAGCAGCAGGGCCCGGCGCAGCGGCGCACGGCCCCGCAAATAGCTGTCGGCCAGCCGGGTCCATTGCTCGACCGTTTTGTGCGGTGCCTTGGCGTAGCCGTAGCCCGGCAGGTCGGCCAGCATCAGTCGGCCGCCCAGGTCGAAGAAGTTGATCTGCTGTGTACGGCCCGGCGTGTTCGATATGCGGGCCAGGGTGCGCCGTCCCGTCAGGGCGTTGATCAGGCTTGACTTGCCGACGTTGGAGCGGCCGGCGAAGGCGATCTCGGGGAGTATGCTTTCGGGAACCTGCTCGGGACCGGCGGCGCCGAGGACGAAGGTGCAGGTTTGGGCGAAGAGCCAGCGCCCGGACTCCAATGCCGCTTCGTCGTGATCGGTCGAGTCTTGGATGGGCACGGCCCCTCCCGGCGGGGGTTTCCTAGGCGGTGACCCCCATGCGCCTCATGATCACCCACTGCTGAAGGATCGAAAGCGTATTGTTCCACGCCCAGTATATTACCAGTCCGGCCGGGAACGGGGCCAACAGCACGGTGAACACGATGGGCAGAAACATGAAGATCTTGGCCTGGATCGGGTCCGCCGGGGTCGGGTTGAGGCGCTGTTGCAGGAACATCGTGGCGCCCATGATCAAGGGCCAGATGCCGATCATGAGAAACTCCGGCGGAGTGAAGGGGAGAAGCCCGAACAGATTGAACATGGTGGTCGGATCGGGCGCCGACAGGTCCTGAACCCAGCCGAAGAAGGGGGCGTGGCGCATCTCGATGGTGACGAACAGCACCTTGTAAAGGGCAAAGAAGACCGGGATCTGGACAAGCATGGGCAGGCAACCCGCCGCCGGGTTGGCCTTTTCGCGCTTATACAGCGCCATCATTTCCTGGTTGATCCGCTGCTTGTCGTCGCCGAAGCGTTCGCGCAGTTTTAACATTTCGGGCTGCAGCTTCTTCATCTTGCTCATCGCCCGATAGGACTTGTTGGCCAGCGGGAAGAAGGCGAGCTTGATGACGATCGTCAGCAGCAGGATGGCGACACCAAAATTACCGGCGAAGTCGTTGAGGTAGATGAGGGTGTAGAAGATCGGCTTGGTGAGGAAATAAAACCAGCCGAAGTCGATGGCCAGATCAAGACGCTCGATGCCCAGGTCCTCGGTGTATCCGTCCAGCAGCTTGACCTCCTTGGCACCGGCGAACAGGTGGTCGGTGGTCTCCACCACCCCGCCCGGCTTGGCGGTCATTTGCGGACCCAGGAAATCGACCTGATACTTATCGATCTCGTTCTCGGCGCGATAGGTGAAACGGGTCTGCACCGGCGTCTTCTGGTCCGGTACCAGGGCCGCCAGCCAGTACTTGTCGGTTATCCCGACCCAGCCGCCGGTGGTCGGTTGTTCCATGACTTTCTGCTCTTGCAGGTCGTCGTAGTCGACCTCCTTGAGGGTTCCCTCCAGGACCCCCAACAGGCCCTCGTGAAGGATGAAGAAGCGGGTGACCTCGGGGGTTCCGGTGCGCGCCACGAAGCCGTAGGGATAAAAAGCGGCCGACTCGGTGCCGGAATTCTCGACCCTGCGTGTGATCGAGAACATGTAGTCGTCGTCCAGGGCGATGGTTTTGAGGAAGCGCAATCCCTGGCCATTGTCCCACCTGAGCGTCACCGGCGCACCGGGAATCAGCGCGGCGCGATTGGCCTTCCACAAGGTGTCGGGGCCGGGCACCAAGACGTCGCCGGCGGCGACCCAGCCGAATTCGGCGAGGTAGGCGTTTTCGGCGCCGTGGGGCGAGAACAAGACAATCTCGCGGCTCGTCGGGTCCAGGTCCTCGTGATAGTCGGCAAGGGTCAGGTCGTCGATGCGCCCGCCCTTGAGCGCGATCGATCCGTGCAGCCGGGACGAAACGATCTTAAGGCGCGGTGTGGCGTTGAGGATCGCCGCCCGGTCCTGGTCGCCGCTCGGCGCCGCGACGGAAGGAACCGCCGTGCCGGGCGGCACCGGCAACTCGGCCCTGGGGGCGGTCGCGGGGGCGGGTGGCGTTTGCGATCCGGGCGCCGGCAATGCCGGCGTCGGGGACGCAACCTGTTCGCCCGGGCTGCCGGGCACCGGTGCCGGCGGTCGGCGCTGGCTGTTGAAGAACTCGAAACCGATGATGATCGCCACCGACAAGACGATGGCCAATATCATGTTGCGATTGTCAATCACGCGCGCCGCTCCGTCATCTTCGGTTACACGTGGAGGGGGGCACCGGGTCGTTACCGCATTCGCCCCACGGGTGGCAACGGGCGAGGCGCTTGACGGCAAGCCAGCCGCCGCGCCAGGCACCGAAGCGGGTGATGGCCTGGACGGCGTATCGTGAACAGGTGGGATGAAAACGGCAACTGGGTGCCAGAACGGGAGAGACCAGAAGCTGGTACCCCCTTACCAAACCACCCAAGCACCGGCTCGTCACGGTCATTGTCCTGGCTCGTCCTCAATCTTCGGTCCGCCGGCGCCGCCGCGATGGGCGTCCAGTTGCCTGAGGGCCTTTTCCAGATCGCGCTTGAGCGCCGCGAACGGACGTTTCAGCGAACCGGCCCGCCCGATGATCACGAAGTCATGTCCGGCCTTGGCCTGTTCCGGAATGACCTGGCCGGCGGCATCGCGCAGACGGCGCCGGACCCTGTTGCGGACCACCGCGTTGCCCACCTTGCGGCTGACCGTGAACCCGACGCGCATCCCTTCAAATTTCCTGTCGCAGGTATCTCCGGCGGGTCGCGTCCGGGCCTGCAGTATCAGGCCGGGAGTCACCCATTTGCGCCGCGTTCGGGCAACGCGAAGAAAATCCGCGCGCCGTTTCAGACGCAAGACGGCGGGATACACGACAGTTTCAAGCGGACAGGCGCTTACGTCCCTTGGCGCGTCGATTGGCCAGGACCCGGCGACCGCCCACGGTCGCCATGCGGGCGCGGAAGCCGTGGCGGCGCTTGCGGATGAGTCTGCTTGGCTGAAAGGTACGCTTCACGGGACAACTCCCACAAAATATGAGCATCGCTGTATACGGTCTTGACTGGGCGAAGTCAACGCCGGCTGACGGCGAGCCGCCCGTCGCGGGGTGTTCACACAATGGTGACTGGTCGCCATGGCGACAATTTCTTAACTATATTCGTGAAAAGTCCTTTCCGCGGCCACTTTTTTTGTGTTGCGGCCCCCGGTTGATTGACGGAGATTGTACAAGGTGGATGCAGCGAACGGCGCGGAAGCGAGAACTATGGACAGACCGTTTACGCCGTGGCGCCTCGTTCCTCTGATCGTTGTCGGCGCTGGGCTGGCTGCGTTTTTCCTATTGGAATTGGACGCGTACCTGTCTTTCGAGGCCCTGCGCGAGCATCGCCAGGTCCTGCTTGCTTGGCGGAGCGAGAATTATTTTCTCTTGGTGACGTCGTTCATCGCCCTTTATGGCCTGATGGCGGCGTTTTCCGTGCCCGGCGCGGTGTGGATGACGATTTCGGGCGGTTTCCTCTTTGGTCCCGTGGTGGGGACAGCGGCATCGGTGACCGGTGCGACGCTGGGTGCCGTCGCGCTGTTCCTGGCGGCACGCTACGCCCTTGGCGATATCCTGCGTGCCAAGGCGGGGCCGGCGATCCGCAAGATGGAGGCGGGGTTCAACGAAAACGCACTGAGTTACCTCTTTATCCTACGCTTGGTGCCGCTGTTTCCTTTCTGGTTGGTCAATCTGGTGCCGGCCCTGCTGGGGGTGAAACTCGGGACTTTTTTTCTCGCCACATTCTTCGGCATTATTCCCGGTTCCCTGGTCTTTACCCTGGTCGGCAGCGGCTTGGGGAGTCTCCTCGACGCCGGTATGGCGCCCGATCTAAACGTCTTTTTCGAACCGGAAATTCTCCTTCCTATCGCCGGATTGGTGGTGCTATCCCTAATCCCGGTGATTTATAAGAAGGTGACCAAGAGCCGATCCGAATAACTGGAGACGGTTGTGACACGGCCCTTCAGGCCTCCAGTCATTCGGATAGGCTCTTGATCCGCACCCCGAGCCGGCAAAGGATCGGTATCCCATGACAAAAGCCCTGGACGTCGATATCTGCGTCATCGGCGCCGGCGCGGGCGGACTGTCGGTCGCCGCCGGCGCCGTCCAGATGGGCGCCTCGGTCGTCCTCGTCGAAAAAGGCAAGATGGGGGGTGATTGCCTGAACTACGGCTGCATCCCTTCGAAGGCCCTGTTGGCCGCGGGGCATGCCGCCGAGGCGGTGCGCCGGGCACGCCGTTTCGGCGTCAATGCATCCGCCGCGGCCATCGATCCGGCGGGCGTTTACGGCCATGTGCGCGATACCATCGCCGCCATCGCGCCGGTCGATTCCGTGGAACGGTTCGAAGGCCTGGGGGTCAAGGTAATCCAGGCCTACGGCCGCTTTTCGGGACGCCGGACGGTAACGGCCGACGAGACCCGGATCACGGCCCGGCGCATCGTCGTCGCCACCGGTTCGACGCCCTTCGTGCCGCCAATCGCGGGACTGGACGGAGTCCCCTATCTGACCAACGAAACCCTTTTCGATCTGGATGCCGTGCCCGAGCACCTGGTCATTATCGGCGGCGGTCCCATAGGTGTTGAAATGGCTCAGGCCCACCGTCACCTGGGGGCCCGGGTAACGGTGCTGGAAATGGCCTCGGTCCTGCCCAATGACGACCCCGAATTGGTCGGGCCCCTGCGCCGGCGGCTCATCGAAGACGGCGTCGATCTGCGTGAAGGGGTGACCGTGACGGGCGTGGAAAAGGTGGACACCGGGGTTGCCGTCGCCATGAGCCGGGACGGCGCCGAAAGCCGGATCGAAGGAACCCACGTCCTGGTCGCGGCGGGCCGGCGGCCGACGGTCGAGGGGCTGGACCTGGACAAGGCGGGGATCGACTTCGACGGAAAGGGCATAAAGGTCAACCATCGGCTGCGCACCACCAACCGGCGGGTCTATGCCGTCGGCGACGTGACCGGCGGGCACCAGTTTACCCACATGGCAAGCCATCACGCCGGCATCGTCATCCGCAACATCTTGTTCCGCTTGCCGTCAAGGGCCGAGGCCCGCGTCGTGCCCTGGGTCACCTACACGGCGCCGGAATTGGCCCAGGTCGGCCCGACGGAAGCCGAGGCGCGCCGGGATGGGGCCGACGTTCGCGTCCTGCGCTGGCCCTTCGCCGACAATGACCGGGCACGGACCGAAGGGGATATCGACGGAATGGTCAAGGTCGTTGTCACGCCCCGGGGACGGATCGTGGGAGCGGGCATCGTCGGTCCACGGGCCGGGGAGCTGATCCAGACCTGGGTCCTGGCAATCGCCGAGGGCGTGAAGATCGGCGCGGTGGCCAAGATGATCGTTCCCTATCCTACCCTGGGCGAGGCCAGCAAGCGGGCCGCCGGCAGTTTTTTCACCCCGGCTCTTTTCGGCGAGCGTACCCGGCGGATGGTTCGTTTTCTGCGCCGTTTCGGTTAGAAATTGATGAGGAGGCGAGGAACCAATGGGTGATGCCGGGCGGCCGCGGATTTCGATGGGGCTGTCGGCGCGCCTTCTTCTGCTGACCGTGTTTTTCATCATGCTCAGCGAGTTCCTCATTTATGCCCCCTCCATCGGGCGCTACCGCAAGGTTTACCTTGAAGAGGTGGTTACCCAGGCTCACCTGGCTACCTTGACCCTGGATCCCGACTCGGCTGTCAAGGTGGACGCCGAGTTGGAACAAAAGGTTCTGGCCGAGGTTGGCGCCCACGGCATCATGTTGATCCGGCCCGACCGCCGCGTGCTGGCCGTCAGCAAGGACATGCCGCCGGCGATTGACGCCGCCTTCGATCTGCGCGAAGGCGGTTTCATGGTCTGGATTCGCGACGCCATGGTCGCTCAGCTGCAAAGTGAAAACCGGGTCCTGCGCGTTCTCGCCTCGTCGCCCAGGGACCCCGGCGTCACCATCGAGGTGGTGCTCGACGAGACGCCCTTGCGCCTGTCCATGTACGGCTATTCGTCGCGCATCTTGCAGCTTTCCGTCGTTATCGCGTTGATCACGGCGGGGCTCTTGTACCTCAGCCTGCAATGGCTGACGGTCAGGCCGATGCGCCGCATCACCGAGACCCTGACCGCCTTTCGCGAAGACCCCGAGGACGAGGAACGGACCATCGCCGCCAGCCACCGCACCGACGAGGTCGGCGTCGCCCAGCGCGAACTGGCCATCATGCAAGATCAGGTGCGTGCCGCGTTGCGCCAGAAGACGCGCCTGGCGACGCTGGGCGCCGCCGTGGCCAAGATCAACCACGATTTGCGCAATACCTTGGCGACCGCGGTGCTGGTATCGGACCGCCTGTCCGATATCGACGACCCCGAAGTCAAGCGCATGGCGCCCCGGCTTTTCGATGCCATCGACCGGGCCGTCCAGTTGTGCAGTCATACCCTCAACTATGTGGCCGACTCGACGCCGCCGCTAAGACGGGCGCGCTTTCCCCTGCGCGACTTGGTCGAGGAAGCCGGCTGAGCGGTGCTGTTGGCCGAGCCGAGGGAAAAGCGCCCCCGGTGGCGCAACGAAGTGCCGGCGGAGCTTGAGGTCAACGCCGATCGCGAACAGCTCTTCCGCGTGCTCGGCAACCTGGGGCGCAACGCCTGTCAGGCGGGAACCGCCACCCTGGGCGCCACCGCCGAGGACAATGCCGAGTCGGTCACCCTTGACATCATCGACGACGGGCCGGGGCTCACGCCGAGGGCGCGCGAGAGTCTGTTTCAACCCTTTGCCGGCTCGACGAGGACCGGTGGCAGCGGTCTCGGCCTGGTTATCGCGCGCGACATCATGCGCGCCCACGGCGGCGATATCGCACTGTTGAGAAGCGGCGAGGGCGGCACCACTTTCCGCCTCACGCTTCCCCGGCGACGCCGGGGCGGCTAGTTTCGTTGAAGCCGACAACGCGTTACAGTAAGGGAACGAGGCGGCCGCTTTGTTCGATTGTTTTCCAAACATCTGTCACGGGAGGGTCTGACGACCATGAGCACGGGAATGATTTTGTTCGAAAAAGACGATGGCGTCGGGACGATCACGATAAACCGGGAGAAGAAGCTCAA
>JASLLZ010000140.1 GCA_030746775.1 Rhodospirillales bacterium
CAACTCAGGCACCGCGGAAATGCTCGGCTATGGTCCACGCGCCGATGGCCAAAAAACCAACCCCGGCAATCAGTTTTAGGGGCAGCGCCTCCAGATAGCGCCCGGCGAAGTTGCCCACCAGTACCGCCAGGGCCGTGGACACCACCAAGGCCGAGGACGCCGCGATAAAAACCATGAACGGACTCAAATCACGGTCGCTGGCGAAAAGCAGGGTCGCCAATTGCGTCTTGTCCCCCAGTTCGGCGATGAAAACGGCGGCAAAGACAGAGAGAAGCTTGAGCATGGGTCACCTATCTGAATGCTTGTCGATCGCTAGGTTCTAGCAGGAGGGGACCGGGCGACGCCACCACACCGGCCACGCCTTGGAAAACACAAAAACATACGATCTGCTAGGATGGCCCCCGAAAACGCCACCATCACGGGGGCGTCGGATGGCAGAAGGTTGAGTGATGGAACAAAGGCTCAGCGTTGTAACCCTCGGCGTTGCCGATCTCGAACGCGCGCGCCGCTTCTACGAAGACGGCCTGGGTTGGCAACGAAACAACACGCAACAAGAGATCGTCTTTTTCCAGGCCGGCGGTCTGGTCGTGGCGCTCTATCCACTTGCCAATCTTGCCAAGGATGCCGGTCTCGACGAAGGCAGCCTCGGTTTCGGCGCCATCACATTGGCCCACAACGTGCGCCAGCGCGAAGACGTGGATGGCGTCCTGGCCGAGGCCGAAGCGGCTGGCGCGCATATCCTCAAACCGGCCGAGGACGCCTTCTGGGGCGGCTATTCCGGTTGTTTCGCCGATCCCGACGGCCATCCCTGGGAGGTGGCGTGGAATCCTTTTTGGACGATGGACTCCGACGGCGCCGTCCGGATGCCGGCGCCCTAGGCCCTATCAGAAACTAGAGCGCCGCCAGCCGGACCAGGGCCTCGTCCAGCTTGGTGCGCGCCGCCGCCGTATCGGCCAGGCGCCGGCGTTGCTCCTCGACCACCTCGGCCGGCGCCTTGGCAAGAAAGCTCTGGTTGGCCAGTTTCTTGTCGAGCTTGCCGATTTCGCCGTCGAGCTTGGCGATTTCCTTTTCCAGACGCGCCTTTTCGCCGGCAATGTCGATGACCCCGGCCAGGGGCAAAACGATCGTCGCCTCGTCGAGAACGTCCTGGATCGAACCCTTGGGCACGTCGCCGTCGGAGGCCTTTGACGACGACAGCCGCGCCAGGCGGGCAATCAGCTCACCGTGGCGGTCCAGGCGGGCTTGCGCGACCGGCCCGGCGTTCCTGAGGATGAGCGGTATGGCCTGGCCCGGCGGCACGCGCATTTCGGCGCGGATCGAGCGCACCTGGCCGACCAGGCGCACGACCCAGTCCATTTCGGCCTCGGCCTCGCCGTCGAGGTGCTCGTCATCGTGTTGGGGCCAATCCGCCAGCGTCAGCAGGCCGGGCCGCCGCTCGGCGGTCTCGGCCCACAATTCCTCGGTGACATAGGGCATGAAGGGATGCAAAAGCCGCAGAATCCGATCCAGGACCCAGGCCGTCGCGGCCCGCGTCTCGGCGGCGGCCCGGGCGTCGTCTCCGGTCAGGATCGGCTTGGTGAACTCCAGGTACCAATCGCAGAAGGTGCCCCAGACGAAGCGGTAGAGCGCGCCCGCGGCATCGTTGAAGCGATAGGCCTCCAACGCCGCGACGACTGCGTCCGTGGTCTCCGCCACCTTGCCGACGATCCAGCGGTTGGGTGTCTCGGCACAGGCCTTCGGGTCGAACTCGTCATCGGGCGTGCATCCGTTCATTAAGCAATAGCGCGCCGCGTTCCACAGCTTTGTGACGAAGTTGCGATAGCCCTCGATACGGTTTTCAGCCAGCCGCACGTCGCGTCCCTGGGCGGCCAGGATCGCAAGGGTAAAGCGAACCGCGTCGGTGCCATAACTCTCGAACAAGTCCAGGGGATCCATGACGTTGCCCTTGGACTTCGACATTTTCTTGCCCCTCTCGTCGCGCACCAGGGCGTGGATATAGACGGTGTGGAAGGGCACCTCGTCCATGAAATGGAGCCCCATCATCATCATCCGCGCGACCCAGAAGAAGATGATATCGAAACTGGTGACCAGGACGTCGGTGGGGAAATAGCGATCGACTTCGGGCGTCGCTTGCGGCCAGCCGAGAGTCGAGAAAGGCCACAGCGCCGACGAGAACCAGGTGTCGAGCACGTCCTCTTCGCGCTCGAGCGCCACCGTCTCGCCATAGTGCTTGTCGGCCGCCGCCTGGGCTTCCTCTTCGCTCATCTCGACGAAGATCGTTCCGTCGGGACCGTACCACGCGGGAATGCGGTGGCCCCACCAGAGCTGGCGCGAGATACACCACGGTTGGATATTTCGCATCCACTCGAAATAGGTGTTCTCCCAATTGCCGGGAACGAACCGGGTGCGTCCCGTCTCCACCGCCTCGATGGCGGGCTTGGCCAAGGTCGCGGCGTCGGCGAACCACTGATCGGTCAGCCACGGCTCGATGACCACGCCTGAGCGGTCGCCGTAGGGCACGGTCATGAGGTTTTCCTCAATCTTTTCGACCAGGCCCTGGGATTCCATGTCGGCGATGACGCGCTCTCGCACCGCGAAGCGGTCAAGGCCCCGATAGGCCTCCGGCACGTTGTCGTTGAGATTGGCGTCACGATCGAAAATGTTGACCAGTTCAATGTCGTGCCGGCGTCCGACCTCGAAGTCGTTGAAGTCGTGGGCCGGGGTCATCTTGACGGCGCCGGAGCCCTTTTCCGGATCGGCGTATTCGTCGGCGACGATAACCAGCCGCCGCCCGACGAGCGGCAGGATGCAATGCCGCCCGACCAGGTCCCGGTAGCGGTCGTCATCGGGGTGGACGGCGATGGCGGTATCGCCCAGCATGGTTTCGGGCCGGGTCGTGGCGACGGTCACGGATTCGCCATCACGTCCTTCGATGGGATAGCGGAAGTACCACAGCTTGCCGGTCGTCTCTCGCTGTTCGACCTCCAGGTCCGAAATCGCCGTATGCAGCTTGGGGTCCCAGTTGACCAGCCGCTTGTCCTTGTAGATGAGGCCCTGCTTGTAGAGATC
This sequence comes from Rhodospirillales bacterium, assembly GCA_030746775.1. Taxonomy (GTDB): domain Bacteria; phylum Pseudomonadota; class Alphaproteobacteria; order Rhodospirillales; family JASLLZ01; genus JASLLZ01. The sequence goes on from JASLLZ010000140.1 coordinate 3,070, forward strand.
GACGAAAACCTTGCGCACCGCGGTCGACAGGCCGTCGTCCAGGGTGAACCGTTCACGCGACCAATCGCATGACGCGCCAAGACGCCGTAACTGCCGGGTGATGGTGTCGCCCGATTCCGCCTTCCACTCCCAAACGCGATTGACAAAGGCTTCGCGGCCCAGTTGGTGGCGCGTGGTGCCCTCCCCTTCAAGCTGACGTTCGACCACCATCTGGGTGGCGATGCCGGCGTGGTCGGTTCCCGGTTGCCACAGCACGTCGCGTCCGCGCATGCGTTCGAAGCGGACCAAGATATCTTGCAAGGTGTTGTTGAGGGCGTGGCCGATATGCAGGCTGCCGGTGACATTGGGCGGCGGGATGACGATGGTATAGGGCCGGGCATCGGGGCTGCGGCCGCAGGCGAAGGCGCCGGCGGCCTCCCATCGGCTGTAAATGCGTTCCTCGACCGTGGCGGGCCGGTAGGTCTTGTCCAGCATGGCTGAACCGTCCTTTTGCTATACCGTGAGTCCGTCCGAGGGAACCGCCCCTGGGCGCCGGGACGGCTAGTGTCCAAGTCAGCCGCGCAAAGCCGGCACCGTCAGTCTTCCAGCCTCTCCGCCCGGTTGATCATGAGATCGATTTCTTTCTTGACGAGACGTTCGATCAGATAGGGCAGGTTGCGGTCCAGCCACTCTCTGAGAAGCGGGCGAAGCATCTCGCGCACCATATTCTCCAACGTCAGGTCGCGGTTGCCGACAACCATGTCGCGCCGATCAAGGATGGCGCGCGCCAGTTCCGTCAACACATCGGTCGACGTCTGAGCCGTCGGGGCGGACACCACACCGGTGGTGGCCGGCGCCGCGACGACCATGTCCTGGGTAAGGTCGAGAACATCGGCAAAGGCGGGCTCGGGCGCCGGTTCCGGCACCGGCTCTGGCACCGGTTCCGGTTCGGGCTCCGGTTCTGGTTCTGGTTCGGGCTCGGGCTCCGGTTCGGGCTCCGGCTCCGGTTCGGGCTCCGGTTCCGGTTCGGGCTCCGGCTCCGGTTCGGGCTCCGCTTCGGGCTCGGGTTCCGGTTCGGCTTCGGTCTCCTCCGGCTCGCCATCCTCGGACAGGATACGGCGAATGGAAGAGAGGATGTCCCCCATCGAGGGCTCCTGCTGCCCTTCGCCCTCCGCGCCTTCTTGACCGTCTTCTTCGCTCATCTACGTCTTATCCGATTAGGCAAGAATTGTGCCCTCAACCATAACGGCACATAAACTAAAGCACAGGCCGAAGGAACACCACCCGCAATCTTAATTGACCCCGGCCGGGTCCCTATTTTGCGCCGGTCGATCCGTCCTCCACCGCTTCGGATTGGCCGCTGGCGTCAGCGCCGAAAGCCTTTCCGCGCACCTCACGATAATGATCCTCGGGGTCGTAAAGATCGACCGGCAAATTGAGTTGCTTCGCCGTCATCTTACCGAGAGCAACATTGAGTTCAAAGATGGCAACCATTTCATCGCGCTGGGCACGGGCGAAATCGACCTTGGCGTCAAGCAACTCCTGCTCGGCGTCGAGAACGTCAAGGACGGTCCGCAATCCCTCCGCTGCTTCCCGCCGCACCCCCTCCAGCGCCACTTCGGCGGCCTGGATCTCGCTTTGGAAGGCGACGATTCGCGCCCGCGCCGCCTGCAGGGCTTCCCACGAGCGGGTCGCCTCCTCGACGGCGTCGCGGCGTGCCTGGCGCGTTTTCAAGCGCTGCTCGGCGACCGACTGGCGGGCCTCGCGCAGGCGTGAATAGACGGCACCCGATTGGTAGAGCGGCACGGTCAAGGTCACCTTGGCCTGGAAGGAATCGATGCGCGATTCCTGGCCCGCCGAATCGAAGGTCCGCGACGCCGTTCCCTCGAGGTCGATCTCGGGCAGCAGTTCACCGCGCACGCCGGCGGCGGCGTCGGCCAGGGCCTGCTCGTCGAAGGTTCCGGCAATCACGTCCGGCGCCTGGGCGGCGGCAATGCGCACCGCTTCCTCTCCGTTCGCCGGCAAATCCGTCGGCGGCGTCACCGGGGCAAGCCTGCCGGGATTTTCGCCGACCACGTTGCGGTAGGCGGCGCGGAAAGCCTTGAGGTCGCTTTCCGCCTGGATGCGTTCGGCACTGGCGCGGGCCAGGCGGGCTTCCGCCTGATGGACGTCGGTGCGCGTGATCTCGCCGACCTGAAAGCGATCGCGCGTCGCCTCAAGGTGGCGCTTGAGGACTTGTTCGTTGCTCCTCGTCAGTTCCAGGACCGCCTGGTCGCGCACCACGTTCATGTAGGCCGTCGCCGCATCGCGCAGCACGCTCTGCTCGACGGCGATCAGCCGGGCGCGGCCGGCGCGCACTTTGTTCTCGGCCTCGCTGGTGGCGGCCACGGTCCGCCCGCCGCGATAAAGCGATTGATCGATCGTGAAGCTGAGGCTGCGCGGATTGCGGTGCTGACGGCGGTTGGTCGCCAAATTGTTCTCGACGGCCCGGCCGGCATAGTCGCCGACCATCTCCACGCTGGGCCGCCAGTTCGACAACGCCTGGGCCACGTCTTCGTCGATGGCGCGCAGCTTGGCCCGCTCGGCAAGCAAGGTCGGGTTGTTGTTGAAGGCCGCCGCCAGGGCCTGCTCCAGTGTCTGGCCCAGGGCGCCGTTCGCCATGCCGCTCAATCCCGTCAAAAGGACCAGAACGGCCGCCATCCGTAGATGCATGTGGAACCCCCGAATTGTCCGTGTCCAGGCGATCAGTCTAACGGCCCGACCGCGCGATGGCAAAGGGATGAATGGCCCCCGACACCGTCGAACAGTCACCCCGGTGTCCTGGCTCAAAACACGAAGGAAGGCTTGGCTTCGAAGCCGAGTAACGGAGGCATCGCGGCATCGAACTTCTCAAGTCTGGAAAACAGGCCGTCGCGGCGCGTTACCAGGACCGCCTTGCCCATCGGGCCGTCGGAAATGACCGCCACCATGCGCCCGCCCTCGGCCAGCTGGTCGCGGATGGCGTCTGGAATCTCGGGCACCGCGCCGCAAAAGAAGATGACGTCGTAAGGGCCTTGTTTGGCATAGCCGTCGCGCAACGCACCCTCGACGAAGGCCACGGTGTCGATGCCCTGCTCGCCGAGCGTCGCCGTCGCCGCCTCGGCAAGACCGGCATCGCTTTCCAGCGCCACCACCGTGTTCGCCATGCGCGCCAGCACGGCCGAGCAATAGCCGGTGGCGCAACCGATGACCAGAACCACGTCGCTGGCTTCGATCTCCGCTCCTTGCAGAAGGCGGGCCAGGACCAGCGGCTCGATCATGTGGCGCCCGTTGCCGAGCGCAATGTCTTCGTCGACGTAGGCGACGCCGCGCAGGGCCTTGGGCAGAAAGGCCTCGCGCGGCACCTCGGCCATGGCCGCCATGACCAGGGGATCGGTGACCCGATTGGGCCTGATCTGGCTTTCAACCATGTTGTGACGGGCGGCATCGAAATCCATCGGCCATCCCCCTCTGGCATATCGCGAGATGCCCCGCTATATACTCCGTGAAAGCAGTCCTGACAATGCCGCGCGCGGCGCGGCGGGGATGCCGGGAAATTTGCTTGCAGAGATCGGAGGCCTTGCTTAGTTTGGCGCGGTGGCAGAGTGGCTATGCAGGGGCCTGCAAAGCCCCGTACGCCGGTTCGATTCCGGCCCGCGCCTCCAGTTTAATCCGGCGTAGCTCAGTGGTAGAGCAAGCGGCTGTTAACCGCTAGGTCGTTGGTTCGAGTCCAACCGCCGGAGCCAACAAGGACAAGGGGTTAGCCCAGGGCGGGCTAGCCCCTTGTTCGTATGAGTGACCACTAAGTGACCACCGAGACTCGTTTCAGCGGCGCAAGCGGCCACACCCCTTCCCCGCCCTTTCCATGCACGTTTACACAGGAATTACACACGGCGGGACACCGCAACGCAACACGGACCGGCATTCCGGTTTGGGCTCACTTGGGAACAGGAAGCGGCGCGTGGTGGCCAAGGTGGAATGGCATCCCGGTGAACTGTATCCCCGTGTCGGTTTCATAGTCACCAACCTGTCCCGCCCCGCCGAGCGAGTGGTGGCCTTCTACAATCAACGAGGCAAAGCGGAGCAGTACATCAAGGAAGGCAAGAAC